>CADEER010000102.1:0-12235 GCA_902826395.1 uncultured bacterium | reverse complement strand
GTCGTCCAGAAGCCGCCGCCTACAGATAAGTCGTCGAGGGCGAGGCAGACGGCGCTCTCGCCGAGCATCTTCGACGTCGAGCCGTAGCCTGGATCGCGGTCGCCGTAGACGCGGGCACGCAGACTCCTCGCGTGCTCGGTCGGGTGCTCGCCGTACAGCTCGATGTCGAAGAAACCGTTGTCGCGCTCGCTCTTCGACGGACCTTCGCCGGGCTTGGGCACGACCCGGCCGAGCAACTTGCGCAGCGGGCCAACAGCTCCCGCGCCCATCGCGGCGCCCTGACCGGCCGCCATCGCGACGGCGCGCGCCATCCCGCCGGCGCCGCGCCCGGTCAGCAACGACTCCGAGTAGCGGAAGTCGCGGCCGTACGCGTAATCGAGCAGGGCATTCGTGCGGCGAACGATGCGCGTGTTGAGGGCCGCCATCACGAAGGGCCCCGCCCACGACTGGAAGTCAGAGTCGTATTCCGGCTTGAGACTGTCGGCACCGTCCGGCCCGCTGCGTTCGCCCTGCGGATTGAGGCCATAGGGATCGGCGAGCAGGCCGCGCACGTCTTTGTCGCGCGACACTTCCTCCATCATCGCCAGCAAGCTGGCGGCGGTGCCGCCGCTGAAACCGCCGCGGAAGCGGCGCATGCCGTACTTGATGCGGCGGCAGGGCACACCGTGCGCGCGCTGCATCTCGCGTTGCAGAAAGAAGACTCCGATGTCGGACGGGATGCTGTCGAAACCGCACGAGTGCACGATGCGAGCGCCGCTGCGCGCCGCCGCCTCGCCGTGGCGGTCGATCATGCGGCGAATCCACTGCAGCTCGCCGGTCAGATCGCAGTAGTGCGTGCCGGCGGCGACACACGCGGCGACCAGCTTCGATCCGTAGAGCGCGTAGGGTCCGACCGTCGAGCAGACGACCGAGGCCCTTCCCGCCAGCGCCGCGAGAAACGACTCGTCCTCGCTGTCGCCGACGATCAACGGCAGGTCGGCGGCCGCCGAGCCGAGTCGGGTGCGCACCGCTTCGAGCTTGTCGCGACTGCGGCCGCCGATCGCCCAGCGAAACGGCGCCGCGCTGCCGTAGCGCTCGGCCAGGTACTCGGCGACCAGCGCGCCGGTGAACCCGGTCGCTCCCCAGATGACGATGTCGAGCTCTCGTGCGGCCATTCGATTACTCCTCGCCCACTCAGCGCACGGCGAAGCAGTAGATGCGGCCCGAGCCGAGGCGCTCGGCCAAACCCGCTTCCGTGCAGCTCGCCGACTCGTGCGACGAGTTCCAGATCGAAGTCACGCCGGGAATGGTGATCAGGTCGCTGTGGCCGACCTGCGCGACCTCGTCCGGCGAATCGGAGGTCCAATCGAGGCAGGTGCGTCCCGCCGCCAGGGTGCCGTCGGCCAGCGTACCGGTGACGATGTCGTGTTCCACGATCGGAACCGCGGCGCCGTTCTCGTCGAGCACCTCGGTCGGCACGCCGATGAACGGCCCGACGGCGTGCAGCTCTTCGAGGTCGGCCGCGATCATCACGCCAGCGGCGTTGTACCACGGCCCGATGCCAATCCGGTCGCGCGCGTCGACATCCGCGGTCGACAGATAAGCGCGCCATTCGCGGCTGCCGGCGTCCACCGCATCGGCAAGGGATGCACAGAGCTCGTCCGCACCGTCGAGCCCGCCGTAGTTACCGCCGGCCGCGCCGCTGCCGACGCTGGTGACGAAGAAGGAAAGAGGATCAGGACCGTCGATGCCGCTCGCTTCATCGTCGTCGCTGCCGCAACCGATCGCCAGTATCAGGGACATCGCCATCGCCAGCCGAACCATTTGCCGCATCCGCCGTTTCCTCCACGAGTTGCATGCGACCAAAACAGGTCTGCCATGGCTGCGCAAAGCCGACGCGCGTCAGCCGGTGCCCGTCTGCCCGAAGGCCGGGCTGAAGAGCACGCGGCCGGCCAGCCCTTGCAAAGCACCCTCGCGCAACTCGACCACCTGCAAGTGGCGGTCGAAGTACGGCTCGCCGTAGCCGAACCCGAGCGGCGCCGCCAGCACGAACCCGAAGCGGCTGTAGTAGGCGGGGTCGCCGACCAGGAACACCGCCGGCCAGCCGAGGTCGAGGCAGCTCTCCAGACCAGCGCGGATCAAGGCGCTGCCGACTCCCCGCCGCTGCACGTCTGGAGCAACGGCGACCGGCGCCAGGCCGCCAAACTCGGCGCCGGCGACGCGAACCGGCGAGAAGCAGATGTGGCCGGCAATCCGACCATCGAGCTCCGCGACCAGCATCAGGCAAGGCTCGGAACCGGCGCGGAGCTGATCGACGAGGTCCGCCTCGTCGGGCTGGCCAAACGCCGCGGTGACAATGTCCCGCACGGCCGCGCGGTCGCCGTCCACCTCGAAACGCGTCTCGAGATTCATATCTTCAAGAGCGAGCTCTTATCCCCGCAAAGCCAGGCAACGCAAAGGCGCAGAGACGCAAAGAAAATCCGGCGATTCATCGACCCGCCTTTGCGCCTTTGCGTCTCTGCGTTGAAGAATGCTCCGCTGCTCGCCCAGGAGGATTGACTGCCAATGGACTTCGACATACCCGCCGACATCCGCGCCGTTCTCGACGAGCTCGACGCCTTCATCGAAGCGGAGATCGTGCCCCTCGAGCGCGAGAACGACAACATCCGATTCTTCGACCATCGCCGCGAATGGGCGCGCACGGATTTCGACGACGACGGCCGGCCGCGCCCCGAGTGGGAGGCACTGCTGAAGGAGATGCGGCGGCGCGCCGACGCCGCGGGGCATCTGCGTTTCGGTTTGCCGCGCGAGCTCGGCGGCAAGGGCGGCTCCAACCTGGCGATGGCGGTGATTCGCGAACACCTCGCCGCCAAGGGACTCGGCCTGCACAACGATCTGCAGAACGAGTCGTCGATCGTCGGAAATTTTCCGTTCGCGATCATGATGCACCGCTTCGGCACACCCGAGCAGAAGGAGCACTTTCTCGAGGCGTCACTGACCGGCGCGGTGCGGGTCGGGTTCGGCCTCACCGAGCCGAATCACGGCAGCGATGCCACATGGCTCGAGACCACCGGCGTGCGCGACGGCAGCGAGTGGGTGATCGACGGCGTCAAGCGCTTCAACTCAGGGCTGCACGACGCCACGCACGACATGATCTTCGCCCGCACCTCCGGTGCGCCGGGCGACGCGCGCGGCATCACCTGTTTCCTGGTGCCGGTCGATGCGCCGGGGTTCAGCGTCGACTTCATGTGGTGGACGTTCAACATGCCCACCGACCACCCCGAGGTCAGCTTGAAGGGCGTGCGTGTGCCGCACAGCGCCATCTTCGGCGAAGAGGGACGCGGCCTCGAAGTCGCGCAGACCTTCGTGCACGAGAACCGGATCCGCCAGGCTGCATCGGGAGTCGGCGCCGCCCAGTACTGCATCGACCAGAGCGTCGCCTACGCCAAACAGCGCGTCGTCTTCGGCAAGCCGCTGTGGACCAACCAGGCGATCCAGTTTCCGCTCGCCGAGCTGCAGACCGAATGCGAGATGGTGCGCAACCTCGTCTACAAGACCGCGTGGCAGCTCGATCGCGAGCACCACATGGACGTCACCGACAAGGTATCGATGTGCAACTACCGAGCGAACCGCCTGGTCTGCGACGCCGCCGACCGCGCCATCCAGGTGCACGGCGGCATCGGCTACACCCGCCACAAACCCTTCGAGCACATCTACCGCCACCACCGCCGCTATCGGATCACGGAAGGCTCGGAAGAGATCCAAATCCGCCGCGTCGCCGCGATCATGTTCGGCAAGACCGCGAAGCGCTGAGCGCAGTGCGCTCAGCGCGGGGGCGAGGTGCTTGTCGGCCGATCACCCCCCACCGACCGTCGTGTCGTACCGCACTCCCTCAGGGACCGGAACCGGAACCGGCACTGTCGTCCCGTGAGACCCCGACGTAACCACGCTCGAATCGACTGCTACGAAGGCGGTAAAGGCGGACATGATTCCGTACTCGAGCGCGACCGCCAGAATCTCCTCATCGAGTTTCGCAGAGTCTTCATAGGTCGCGCGATCGGACAGATCGGATAGCTTGCTGCGCGCCCAGACCCGAGAAAGCGCCGCATGGCGCGGTGATCCATCCTCGGCGTCGACCCATATAGATCGGCGCTCGCCCGCGACCCGGCCGTTCACTTCGACGCGGGACGGCGGTGCACCATCGTAGCGACCCAAGACGAGGATAGGGCGGCCGACGAACAGATCCGGGATGCTCTCGGGGTAGACGTCCGAAACGCTGGCACTCCCCCAGTTGATCGCCAGGTCGGTCATCGCCGGATGAGAGACCCTCTCGTAGAACGCGTCGACGGCGTCCATGGATCCTTCGTCACCGCCGACATACGCAACCGCGCCCCGGCCGATCGTCGCCATGCTCTCGAGCAGATAGCGATTCGGTGCCGAGCCGACGCCGAAGCTGAAGATCCGCGCTGCGCCCAAGCGTCGATGAACCTCACCGAGAATTTCCACCTCGTTGCCAATGAATCCGTCGGTCATGAAAGTAACGATGCGGAGTCGTCGCGGGTCGTGCGGAAAGTCGAGCGCCGCCTTGATACCTTCGACCATCATCGTGCCGCCTTCGCTCCATAGATTGTCGACGTAGGAAAGCCCCCGACGCACGTTGTCTTCGGTCGCCGGGATAGGAACGGCACCCAACTGGGACGCGTTGCTGGAGAACGTAATGATCTGGAACGTGTCGTCCGGCGTCAGTCGCCGCAGCGCACGCTTCACTGCCTCCTTCGACGCGGCGAGGGGCTCGCCGCTCATGCTCCCCGAGCAGTCGAGCACGAAAACCAGCTCCATGGGCGAGCGATCTCGCTCTTCGAGCTCGGCGGGCGGTTGCAACAGGAGGGCGAAGTATCCGCCCTCACCATGCGGGTAGTGGAGGAATGCCGCCTTCTCCCGCTCACCGGCGAGCCGGTAGCGGAGAACGAAGTCGCGGTCCGCGATGCGGTCGGCGTCGGCGAGATCGACGACCGTCCGGTTGGGAGATATCGCGCGCTTGCGGATCGCGTGAGTAGGGCTCGAGATCGAGTCGATCCGCATCCCGGCGTCGATGTCGACGCTGATGTCGATGCGATGTCCGGACTTGCGATCCGGCGGGAGGTATTGGACCTCAACGTCCTGTCCCGATGATCCACCGGATCCGCGCGAAGCGGAGCCGATACCGTCTCGTGTGCCGGGCGGATTGAATCGCGGTCCGACGACCATGGGAAAGACGAGCTCGAACTCTCCGTCTCGCTGGGCAAGCACATTGAAATAGGTGAGGTCGATGTCGATGGCATGTCCCGGCTCGATGTTGGCCACCGACTGCGTGAAGATGTTCGGACGCTCTTCCGTGAGCAGGGATGCGACATGCCCCTGGGCGCGCGCGTCCGCGTAGATCTGCTCGGCTTCCTCGCGTTCGCGCACGACACCGCGAATCCGGCGATTGCCGATGGTCATGACGAAGTCACTGACCGCCGCGTTCTGCGGCAACGGGAATACATAGACGGCTTCGATCTTGCCGTCGTACGGGTTGTAGTACTGCTGCTGCACCCGCACGCTGGCAACGAACGCGCTGACTTGCCCCACCACGTCCGTGTGGACGAGGGGAAGCGGTACTTCCTCGCTCCGACCCGGAACATGAGCGCGTAGCTCCGGAGACAGCGTCAAATCCGAAGGTCGTGCAGAATCCGTAGGCACGGCTCGCGCGATGACCCACAGTTCCTCACCTGGGCGCAAGGCGACGGCGGGACGCACGTCGCTCGTCGGAGAGCCGAGCCGCTCCTGCTCGAACCCGTCCGCGTAGCCGAGCGCTCGAAGCTGCTCTGGCGCACCTTCCCGCTGGCTCTCCGGCTCCACCCTACGCCGCCCGACAGCAGTCGACGAATGCGATTTATCCAGCGTGGGCGGCGCCGCGACCGGAGGATCGCCAAACCTCGAGCTGCAAGAGGTCCATAACGCTGCCGATAGAAGCAGCGCGGCCACCGAAGCTGCGAGAGCAATCTTCTTCATCTGGATCCTCCATGTGCGGCGACCAGTTCGACCGCGATCTTGATCGGCGAGCCGTCGGTGGTCGCCGCTGCCTGAACGTCTACGTGTAACTTCGAAAGCGGCGCCTCGGCACGCCAGCGAACGTGCAGCGTCGCAACGCGCGATCGAACATCGGGAAGCTGCTCAGAGGTGGAGAAGGCGGCGATGATGATCCGCCCGCCGCCAAGCGCCGCGGCGTCGTAGTACGGCGGCTCGCGAAAGCTCGCGTGCTCCCCTCCCTCGACGCCGACGATCTGTAGATCGTCGGATTCAGCGTCGACCTCGATCTGATAGGCGGCGAGGTCGCGGCCCAGCGGATCGACCAACACGTCGACGGCGGAGAACCGCCACTCCGGTGCGGCCGAGGGCGGTGCGGCCGAGGGCGATGCGGCCGACAGCGTGTCGCCATTGAATGCAACGAGACCGGCGATCAGGCACGCACGAACAATCGACCACATGTTCAGGCCCCCCTCTCAACGGAGACCGCGAGATCGGCGATTCGCGCGACGCTTCGCTTTCGCTCGTCCTCGATCTCGGAAGACGGCGAAGCGGGCTGTCGCGCGAGGGCGAACGCATCCAGGATGGTGACCCGTCCGTCGCCATCGAGATCCGTCTGCTGCGCCGTGACGGCTACCCCGCTCGCCTTCTCGGCGCGCGATCCCGGCGACGGCAGGGCATCAAATGACAGCCGCATGCTCAGGAGAGCGCCGGCGGCGATGGCCATCCCGACAGCAGGACGAAGCCATCGATGCCGGTGAATCACCCCGTGCGCGCGAATCGAGGCCGCCCGCCGGCGCGCCACTTCGAGAACCTGGCGATCGATCTCCGGCGGTACGACCGGCCGCCCCTGGTCATCATCGTCGCGGAGCGCTTGGACGATACCCGCGAGCGAGTCGGCCTCCGCCCTGCACGGCTCGCACGAGTCGAGGTGCTCGCGGGCAGCCGCGCTTCCTTCACCGCGCCGCAACTCGTCGAGGGCGATCGAATCCAGATGTTCATCCATGTTTCAGACTCTTCAGCGCCCGATCGCGCAGGAAGGTTCGCCAAAAAGATCAGCGGACCTTTTTTTCCGATACCGCCGCGGCAGCGCGCATCGCCGCGATGGCGGCGTGCAGCCGCGATTTAACTGTTCCGACCGGAACATCCAGGGCCGCGGCAATCTCCCCGAGGGGCAGGTCGTCGACGAATCGCAGAAGCGCGACTTCGCGCTGCTCGGCGGTCAGTGTCGCCAAGAGCCGACCCCCATCGACCCTGTCCGAGTCCGGAGGAGGTCCGGGCGGCGGCGGCGAGATCAGTCGGATGAGTCGCACTCGTGTTCGCCGACGCCTCTGGATATCGAGCCATCGATGTTTGACGGCGGGGTAGAGATAGGTCCGCAACTGCGAGGTCAGAGTAAAACCGGGAAACTGATCGAACAGATGCGCAAAAGTCTCCTGCAGAATGTCGAGCGCATCATCTCGGTCGGCTCCGAGACGCATCGCCACGCTCACCACCCAATCGCGATGTCGGCGGTACAAGCCCTCAAAGGCCGTCGCGTCGCCCTGGTTGGCGCGATCGACAAGGTCGGCATCGGGCTCGTCTCGGTTCGTCATCGCGCCTTGGTTTCGCAAAACCAGACGCACACCCGCCGAGCCATATTCGAGTCACGATCTTCCAACCGGCAATTCGGAGCGCCCTCCGCCCTCCCTGACCACCGGTCGACTGTCGCTACCCGGGGGTCACCAACGGTCGATGTGCAGGATGCCGTCGAGGGGTTTGCGGGGGCCGGGTTTGAAGTCGGTGCCCTTGGTGTAGGCGACGGGGATCAGCGCGCATTGTGTGATCTCGGCGTACGGGATGCCGAGCAGTTGCGCTGCCTCCTCTTCGAACCACAGGTGCAGGGTCGTCCAGCAGGTGCCGAGGCCGCGCGCCCGAGCTGCCAGCATGAAGCTCCATACGGCGGGGAGGATCGAGCCGTAGATGCTCGCCTGCGCCAGCGTCCCCAGCGGCGGCGGCACGGCGTCGACGCGGCCAGCGACGCAGGGGATGAGCATGGCCGGTACGCGGTGCAGGTTCTCGGCGAGGTACTCGGCCGAGGAGACGATGCGCGCCTGGATACCAGTCATCGACGGATCATCCTTGTGCACGTTGTGCGCCGAGAACGGCATGTCGGGGTACATCGCGAAGGCGCGGCGATAGATGTCGGCAAGCGCGGCGCGCTTTGCCTCGTCCGTAACGACTACGAAGTGCCAGCCTTGCGCGTTCGAGCCGGTCGGGGCTTGCAGAGCGATCTCGAGGCACTCGCGGATCACCGCCTCCGGCACGGTGCGATCGAGATCGAGCCGTTTGCGCACAGCGCGCGTGGTGGAGAGCAATTCGTCCGGCGATAGCGGCAGTGTCTGAGTCCCTGCGGTCATGCCGGCCGTCTAACACGGCCGCCCGCGCCGCAACAAGGCGGCGCGGGCGGACCGGGGCCGTGGATCAGTTCGGCGATCGCCGTGTGGGCTCAGTTCGGTGTGACTTGCGAATAGACCGTGTGGATCGTGTACGTCTGCTCTTCACCGCGCCAGTTCCAGGTCGTCGTCGCGGTGATGAGCTTCATCATCGGCTCCGGGTTGTCGGCCTCCACCGTCCACGCGGTGCGGAAGCCATCGGTCGTGGTCGTGCTGCCGGCTTGCATGGTGTCGTAGCTGAGAGTGCGCAGATCCTCGACCGCCTCTTGCGTCAAGGCGATGCCACGCGCCTGCAGCTCGCTCGATCCCAGGTGGTTGGTGGTCGCGCGCATGCCCGTCGCGGTCGCCGTAGCGGCGAGCCCGATGATCATGAGGGAGACCAAAACCTCGACAATGGTGAAGCCCTTCTGCTGCTCGATTCTTCTCATTGCTTCCTCGCTTCCTCGTTCGTCGCTCAAGCACTGGAGATGGATGTGATCGGGCCAGGTGCGGGTCCTATATCGCCTCTTCCACCTGCCCCGACGGCCAGATCTGCACGACCTTCCGCTTTCCCTCATGGTCGCTCAGCGTGACGGAGATGATGTCGGCGATACTGCTGCTGCCGGTCGAGACGAGCAGGCCGCGGCCGTCGAACTCCGCCGTCGAGGCCGCAACGATCGAGTAACCCTCCGGCAGCTCGACCGTGCGCGCGGTGTACGCCGAGTCGACGTTCCAGACGCCGTCGCCGTCAGCGTCTTTGAGACGAGAGATGACGTACTGACCGCCCTGCGTCTGGAAGCGGAAGTGCGCCCCCTTGAGCGTGGCCTGCATGCGGGCCCGGCGCAGGTCGTTGACCAGGGTCTGCTTGGCAGTCGCGAGGTCGAGGTATCCGCGATCGAGACTGACGACACCGGTCCCCATCACGCCGGCGATGATGCCCACCGTCACCATGAGCTCGGGCAGCGAGCTGCCCATCTGCGAGAAGAGTGTCGGTCTGCGGCGATTCGATCGATTCATTTTTCAATTCCCCTTTCCGACCGACCACCAAAGCAAGGTCCGGGCCATCTCCGAGAACGACCGCGCCAACGCCTCCGCGCCGGGGATTTGCGCACGGCGTGCGCGGCGTCGCCGACACTCGATCGACGACCGTCATCGACGCACCTAAGTTATTGTCAACAAAGGAAAATGTTGTGTTTTCGACTGCGTCGAACGGGTGTCGATCCGGCTCGCGTCGTACACAGCGAATCGCAGCCCAGATCGCACGCGGCGGGATACGAACATGTCCTCAATGGCAGTGAGCGGAGCGCCCGTGTATAGCGGCAGCCCCCATGAACGCGATGATCGCCTGGGTTACGGCCAGACCGCGTGGTGTCGTGGTCGTGTTCGCCGTCCTCACCGCCGCGCTGGGCTTTTTCGCGACGCGGCTGCGCATCGACAGCTCGATCGACAACATGCTGCCGTCCGACAGTCCGGACATCCGCTTCTATGAACGGGTACGCGAGATCTTCGGCAGCGACGAGATCGGCGTCATCGGTCTGCGCAGCGATGACCTCTTCTCCGAGCGCACGCTGCGGAAGATCCAACGCATCACCAGCGCCGTCGAAGCCATCGACGGGGTCGACAAAGTGATCAGTCTGACCAACGCCGTCGACCCATCGCGCGACGCCTTCACACCGCCGCCGATCATCCTCCAGGTGCCGCCTACCGCGGAGCAGCGCGCCGACGTCGAAAAGCTGTTCGCCGAAACACCGTTGTTCGCGATCAACCTGGTATCGCCGGATTTGCGCGGCACGGCGATCAACGTGTTCTTCGAAAACCTGAGCGACGCGCGTTACGCGGACCTGGGGATCGATTCCCAGATCGGCGCCATCCTCGCCGCCGAGTCGGGACCGGAGGCGTTGTTCTACACCAGCTCGGCGCACGTCAAACTGGAAGCAACCACGAGCATGCGGCGGGATCTCTACGTCTTCACGCCCGTCGCGCTCGGTCTGGTACTCGCAACCTTCTGGCTTTCCTTCCGCCGCCTCCGCGCCGTCGTCACACCGATCGTCGCGGTGGCTGTCGCCATTGTGTGGGTTCTGGGCGTGATGGTTCTGTCCGGCCGATCGATCAACCTCGGCACCTTTCTTCTGCCTCCGTTGCTGCTGGTGATCGGCAGCTCGTATGCGATTCACTTCCTGTCCCACTACTACGACTGCCTCGCATCGTCGCGCGAGCCATCGCCCGGCGGGCAGGAGTCGACGATCCACCTGGAGGCGCTGCGCAACGCGCTGGCTCGCGTGTGGGCGCCGATGGCGATTTCAGCGTGCACCACCGTCGTCGGCTTCGGCGCTCTGGCCATCAATCGCGTTCCGGCGATCCGCGAGCTCGGTCTCTTCGCGGTCATCGGTATCTCTTTCCTGGCGATCAACTGCCTCACCCTGATGCCGGCAATCCTTTCCCTGTGGAGCGAGTCGCCGCGAGCCCGACGCGCGCCGGTGCCGCAGGGTTCGGCGCTGCGGTCAGCCCTCTCTCGCAGCGGTGGAATCGCCTACGACCATCGATGGTCGGTGATCGCGGGCTTTCTGCTCATCGCCATCGTCAGTCTAGGCGGTCTGAAGCAAATTCGAGTCGACTCCGACTTCCTCGGCTATTTCGACCCCGGGTCGAAGGTGCGCACCGACAACGAGGCAATCAACCGCGAGATCGTCGGCAGTAATCCGTTCTACCTGGTAGTCGAGAGCGATACCCCTGGCGCGCTGGAGCGCTGGGACGTGCTGCGGCGCATCCGCGAGCTGCAGCAGCACCTGCTCACGATCCCCGGTGTCTCTGGAAGCATCTCGATCGTCGACTACCTCGAGCTCATCGAACGCGGGTACCGTGGGGGCGATGAGGACTTCACGATCGGCGACGACGGCGAGCTTATTCCCTTCGAGAAGCCGAAGCCCTTTTGGGAGGATCCGGCCAGCCTGGTGCCGTTGCTCAATCTGATTCGCAAGAACGCGGCGTCGTTCACCAACGTCATCACTCCCGACTTCTCCACCGCCAACATTCTGGTTCGGACCTCGCTGAGCGGCGCGCGCGTGACCGAGGAAGCGCTGGCCGAGATCCGGCGCTACGTCGGCGAGTCGTTCCCCGGCAACCTGCGCATCACGCCGACCGGTACGTTGGTGCTGATGACGGGCAACACCTCCGAAGTCATCGGCGACCAGATCCGCAGCCTATCCATCGCCCTGGTCTTCATCTTCGTCGCGATGGCTCTCCTGTTCCTGTCGATTCGAGTCGGGCTGCTCGCCATTCTGCCCAACGCGCTAGCGATCTTCCTCTACTATGGCCTGCTGGGTTGGCTCGGGATCTATCTCAATCTCGGAACCAGCCCGATTGCCACCATCGCCCTTAGTATGGCGGTCGACTCGACGATCCACTTCATGACCGCCTTCAGTCGGAACGCGCGCAAGGATCCGGATCAACGTGCCGCACTGGTTCGCACCATGTCCGATGTCGGCGTCCCCGTCTGCTACACGACGGCCGCGCTGCTGCTCGGCTTCCTCACGTTCGCAGGGTCGAGCTTCGTGCCGATTCGCGAATTCGGCCAGCTCACCGCCGCCACTCTAGCAGCGGCATGGTTTGCCAATGTGATCCTCCTGCCGGCGTTGCTGGCGACGACCCGCATCATCACCCTGTGGGACCTCGTCGGCCTTCGGCTCGGCGACGACCCCTCCAGCAACATTCCCTTATTCGCCGGCCTGCGCCCCTCTCAGGCGCGAGTAGTCGTCTTGATGGGTAAGCTGCAGCATTACTCGGATGGCGAGGCG
>CADEER010000101.1:14166-18636 GCA_902826395.1 uncultured bacterium | reverse complement strand
CCCTCGCCCCTCGCCCCTCGATTCGCCGTGTTTCTGATCTCGAACTTCCTGCTCGCGATCGCGACGGTCCTGGACATGATCCTCGGCCTGTTTCTGATCCTGATCTTCATTCGAGCCATCCTTTCCTGGGTGAGCCCGGACCCGTACAACCCGATCGTCCGCTTCCTGTACAGCGCCACCGAGCCGCTGCTGTATCGCGTTCGGCGCACCATTCCGGCCGTCGCGGGCGGCATCGACCTGTCGCCGCTGGTGGTGATCGCCGCCATCTACTTTCTGCGGGTCTTCCTGGTAGGCAGTTTGCGCGACCTGGCGCTGGTGATTCGCTGAGCGATGGCCTGTGTCTCCGCCGGCGCGACGGAGATCCGACTCGCCATCTACGTTCAGCCGCGCAGCGCGCGCAGCCGGGTGGCGGGCTTGCGAGGCGATCGCCTGAAAGTTCAGGTCGCGGCTCCCCCGGTCGACGGGGCCGCCAACGAGGCCGTGATCGCGGTGATCGCGGAGTGGCTGGATGTTCCGCGGCGGATGGTGCGCATCGCTCGCGGCGAGTCGGGCAGGGAGAAGCTGCTGGCGATCGCTGCCGCGCGCCCCGACGAGATGGTGCGCCGGGTGGCCGAGAAGCTGGCCTCGATGCCGGCCTGAGGGCTTGGGCTTGGCCTTAGGGTCGGGCTTGGGCTTGGGCTTAGGCTCGGGATGATGGCTCTGCGAGCCATCATGTTGACACCCCATACCCTCGCCATTAGCCTCCACGCATTCCGGAGGAGTCATGCCGATCTACGAGTACGAATGTCCGAGCTGCGGCGTCATGGAGGTGACGCAGAGAATCACCGACAAGGCGCTCACCAAGTGCCCGCAGTGCAAACGCCGCAAGGTCAAGAAGCTGATCTCCAACACGTCCTTCCAGCTCAAGGGCTCCGGTTGGTACGTGACCGATTACGGCGGCAAGAAGGGCTCCGACTCGTCGAGTGAGTCGACCGCGAGCACCAGCGAGTCCAAATCGGACTCGAGCGACTCCAGCACGGGTAAGGACGCCGCCAAAGGGAAGAAGGAAGGCGGCAAGAAGGCGAGCAAGAAGGACGGCAAGGCCGCAGCCTGAGCAGCGCGCGCGCAGGGCGGCGGTGGGAGCTTGAACGATCGCGATCACCCGGCCGCACGGCGATGCGCGACAGAGCGCGGTGGCGCCAGTCGGATCATCGTCGGCGTCGACACCGGCGGCACCTTCACGGATTTCGTCGCGCTGTGGCCGGACGGCAGTTGCCGTATCCACAAGCGAGCGTCGACGCCGGGCAACCCCGCTCAGGCCGTGCTGGCTGGGCTGAGCGAGATCCTCGACGGCGCATCGGGCGCCGAGATCACCTACGGCTCGACGGTGGCCACCAACGCCGTACTGGAGCGCAAAGGCGCGCGCGTCGCCGTGCTGACGACGCGCGGCTTCGAGGATCTGCTCGAGATTGCCCGTCAGGTGCGGCCGGACATCTATGCGCTGCATCCGCGCAAGCCGGAGCCGCTGGTGCCGGCGCGCCGACGCTTCGGCGTCGTCGAGCGGATGACGTTTGCCGGCGAAGTCGCGATCGAGCTCGAAGAGCGCGAGATCGCCGCTGCCGTGCGCGCCGTGCAGCGATGCAAGGCCGAGTCGGTGGCCGTCTGCCTGCTGCATTCGTACGCCGATCCGGAGCACGAACGCCGTCTGGCGACGGCGCTGCGCGCGGCCGGTTGCGAATGCTCGGTCTCGTCGGAGCTGGTGGCGGAGTATCGGGAGTACGAGCGACTTTCGACGACGGTGCTGAACGCCTACGTCGCGCCGGTGGTGCGCGGGCACCTCGGCGATCTGGCGCGCGGCCTGCCTGCCGATAATCTGCGGGTCCTGCAGTCGAGCGGCGGTGCGATCTCGGTGCAGACGGCAGGGCGGGAGGCGGTGCGAACCCTGCTCTCAGGTCCGGCGGGCGGTGTCGTCGGTGCGTTGGCCGCCGGTCGCCGCGTCGGCGCGACGCGCCTCATCACCTTCGACATGGGCGGCACGTCGACCGACGTCAGCCTCGTCAACGGGGCGATCCACCGCCACACCGAGTGGGCGATCGGCGATCATCCCGTCAAGGTGCCGGCGATCGACATCCACACCGTCGGCGCCGGTGGTGGATCGATCGCCCGCGTCGACGCCGGCGGTGTTCTGCGAGTCGGGCCGGAGAGCGCCGGCGCCGAGCCCGGGCCGGCCTGTTACGGCCGCGGCACTGAGCCCACGGTAACGGATGCAGATCTGGTGCTTGGCCGCCTTCCGGCCGACGCGGTGCTCGGCGGCCGGATGACCGTCGATCCGGCGGGCGCTTCGAGAGCGATTGGCGGAGTCGCGGCGGCGCTCGGCGTCGGCGTCGAGGAGGCGGCCGAAGGAGTGGTGCGAGTCGTCAACGCGAGCATGGAGCGCGCGATGCGCGCCATTTCGGTCGAGCGCGGCTTCGATCCGCGCGACTACGTCCTGGTGTCGTTCGGCGGCGCGGCCGGCATGCACGCCTGCTCCCTCGCCGCCGGGCTCGGCATGAGGAAGGTGTTGGTGCCACTCGATCCCGGTGTGCTGTCGGCATGGGGCGCCACCGCGGCGCCGATCGAGCTCAACTACGTCCAGACCGTGCGCTTGTCCGACCCCGATCCCACCGCGGTGCAGCGCCGTTTCGCGATCATGCGGCGCCGCGCCGAGCGCGACATGCGACGCGAGGCCGGCGTCGCGCCGACCGCCGTGGTGTGCACGGTCGATGCACGCTATCGCGGCCAGTCGTACGAGATCGAGGTGCCGTTCTCACCGCGCTATCGCGCCGATTTCCACGCGGCGCATCTCCAGCGTTACGGCCATGCGGAAGAGAAGCAGGCGGTCGAGATCGTCAACCTGCGCGTGTCTGCGTTGGTGGCGCGCTCCGCCCCGCAGTCGCGGCGATCGAAAGCGACGGCGCGGCGAGCCGCTGCGCATCGCTTTTATTGGGACGGGCGATGGCTGTCGGCGCAGCACGTCGTGCGTGATTCCCTGCCGTGGAATCGCGCCATGGCCGGGCCGCTGATCGTGAGCGAGATCTCGGCGACGACGCTGGTGCCGCCGGGGTGGAAGGTGCGGGTCGCGGCGCCCGGCGATCTGTTGCTGGAGACGAAATGATTAGTTGCAGGGGGCGAGGGGCGAGGGGCGGGGGGCGAGGGGCCGCGCGGCAAACGATGCACACCTTCGCGCCAGCGAAGTTGCCACCGCCCCTCACCCCACGCCCCACGCCCCCCGCCCCCAGTCCCGGAGGGACTCATGGGTAGCCGGACATCGAGAAAGACGCGCGGCGAGTCCATCGACGCCATCTCCCTGTCCGTGTTCGGCCACCGGCTGAGTGCGATCGCGGAGGAGATGGGCGTGTCGCTGTGTCGCAGCGCGTACTCGCCGAACATCAAGGAGCGGCGCGATTTCTCGTGTGCCTTGTTCGACGCCGCCGGAGATCTGGTGGCGCAGGCAGCGCACATTCCCGTTCATCTCGGCTCGACACCGCTGTCGGTGAAGGCGGCGCTGTCGCAGCACGAGCTCCGGGACGGCGACGTGGTGATGATCAACGATCCGTTTGCCGGCGGCACGCATCTTCCCGATGTGACCGTCGTGGCGCCGGTGTTCGAGGGCGGCGCGCTGCTCGGCTTCACCGCCAATCGCGCTCATCACGCCGACATCGGCGGCATGAGTCCGGGCTCGATGCCGCTGGCGCGGGAGATCTATCAGGAGGGCTTCCGCATTCCGCCGGTGAAGCTGGTGCGGGGCGGCGCCCTCGTCGAGGACGTGTTGAACCTGTTCCTCGCCAACACCCGAGTGACCGATGACCGGCGAGGCGATCTGTTCGCGCAGCTCGCCGCTTTGCGCGTCGGCGGCGAGCGCCTGCGCGAGCTGTCGCAGCGCATGGGCAGCGCAGCCGCGGGCCGTCGCCGTCTCGCCGCTGCGATGGCGGCGCTGCAAGCATATTCCGAGCGCTCGATGCGCGCCGGGCTGCGCGCCCTGCCGGCGGGAATCTATGCCGCCGAGGATTGGCTGGATGACGACGGAATCGGGCGCGAGTCGATTCGCATCGCTGCTGCCATCGAGATCGGCCCCGGCTGGGTGCGCGTCGACTTCGACGGCTCGGATCGCCAGGTGGAGGGCGGCGTCAACGCCAACTTCGCCGTCACTCTGGCCGCAGTCTACTATGTGTTTCGCTGTCTGGTGGGCGGTGAGGTTCCGGCGAACGCCGGCATGATGCGGCCGTTCGAGGTTCGCGCGCCTCCGGGCTCGGTGGTCAACGCGTCATTCCCGGCGGCGGTCGCGGGCGGCAACGTCGAAACGTCGCAGCGCATCGTCGACGTGCTGTTGAAGGCGTTGGCCAAGGCCGTGCCCGACCGCGTGCCGGCGGCGAGCTGCGGATCGATGAGCAACCTCGCCTTCGGCGGCTACGACCCGCTGCGCCGGCGCTACTACTCGTACTACGAAACGAT
>CADEER010000101.1:0-14066 GCA_902826395.1 uncultured bacterium | reverse complement strand
CGGCGGCGCATCGCGCCGTATGGCATCGCTGGCGGAGCGCCCGGACGCGTCGGCCGCAACCAGTTGAAGCTACCCGGCGGCAAGGCGCGATTCCTGCCCGGCAAGATCTCGAGACATGTTCCAGCCGGAACACGGATTCGCATCCGGACTCCGGGCGGCGGCGGCTGGGGCGAGAGCTGACGCCGACCCTGCGATCGAAACCGGCGGCGGATGAGCGCGCCGCTCATTCGGGTGCCTGTAGCTGGTCGCCCAAAACGTCCGCCCCGCCATCCTTGGGGGGGAGGGGGGAAAGCGGGACGGACGCTGTTGGGGTGGAACCTTGTCGTCAGGCAGCGCGCGACGTCTTGCGACGCGCGGTGCCCTTTTTGGCGGTCTTGCTGCCGACCGACTTCTCGACGGCTGCCAGGCGCCGCTTCACGGCGGTCAGCTCGGCGCGCGACGCGATATCGAGGCGCTCGACGACCGGTCGGACCGCGTCAGCGACATTCTTCTCGACCGTGTTGACCACGACATCGATGCGCTTCTCGAACAGCCCCACCACGTTGCCGATGCGCTTCTCGGCGCGCGACGTGATGCGCTTGCCCTGCTTTTCGACGTCGGCGACGGTCTTCTCGAGCCGCTTCATCGCCAGCTTGCGACGCTTGTCGAGGTCGTTCGAAACTTTGCGGGTCCGTTTCGTAAAGTCGCGCACCAGCTTCTCCGCGCGCTCCGGGAGGACTTCGAAAGCGACTTCCCAGCCGCGGTTCAGCGCCTTTTCGGCCTGGTCCACCGCTCCCTCGAAAGCGTCCGACACTTCTTCGATCACCGTCTGCTTCTTTGCTGCTCTGGCCATTGTCGCCACCTCCTGTGTGCCCCTGTATTTAACACGGTGCGTCATGATGTCAACACGGTGCGTCAAAGTGATCGTGGGCCGGTGACGCCAGCGGGCTCAACGGAGCAGCGCGTCGCAGGCAAACGAGGGGCGCGGTCGCCCGATGGATCCGGCGGCCGAAAGAGCGTCAGTGGGCGAGTCTGTCAGGGGTAGATTCGAGCCCAGTCGGCCTTCATGTCGACGACGGTCCAGCTGCGGCGCGGCGCTTCATCGAGAGCGAGATCGAGCTTGCCGACGTGGGACTGGCGGTCGTAGGCCCACTCGCGCTCGGCATCGGTGTGGTGCACCAGGAGTCCGAAGCGGGGGCCCGAGCCGGAGGTCGTCCACTGCAGCATTTGCAGATCGCCGTCGGAGTTGCCGAAGGCCATGACCGGACGGCGGCCGATATGGAGGTGGATGGCGACCGGCTTGCCCGCTTTGTCGTCGATGAAGTCGAGCTTCGGCAAGCGGACCAGCGCCGGGCCATCGTCGCGCATCTCGAACTTCGTTTCGATGCTGCTCCCGACGACTTGCTCCGGCGGTATGCCGTAGACCTTCTCGGCAAAGACGCGCAGGAAGTCGACGCCGCCGCCGGACACGATGAAGGTCTTGAAGCCATTGGCGCGCAGATAGGTGAGCACCTCGAGCATCGGCTGGTACACCATCTCGGTGTACAGGCGACCGGTCTTCGGATGGCGGGCCGTGGCGAGCCAGTCGGCGACGGTCTGCTCGAACTGTGTCGTCGTCATGCCGGCATGCGAGGCCATGACGATGTCGAGTATGGCGCGCTCGCCGCCTTGGAGTGCGGCGCTTACGTCGCCGCGCAGGATGGAAGCGAATGGCTCTTTGGTTTGCCACTCGGGGTGCTGAGGCGCCATCGCGCGAATTCGATCGATCGCGAACGCGAGCTGAAAGTACATGGGCTGCTCGGCCCAGAGGGTGCCGTCGTTGTCGAATACGGCGATGCGCTCGGCTTCCTGAACATAGCCGGGCGAGCCTTCTTTCGTCGCAGCGTCCACGAAAGCGATGATCGCCCGGCGCGCCGCGCCGTCGTTCCATGATGGGAGGGGGGTCGCGACTGCGCTCGCCGACGCGGCGACCAGCGAGGTCGCGAACCACAGTCGCCGGAAGCGCATCGCTGCGTGCCGGGGTTGGTCATCTACGGCGATCGGTTTCGAATGGACCGAACTGACCATGATGGGCTCCCTTCGTTGCCTGTGAGGGTGCGACTTGGAGCACGATTGCCGCGGTGTCGCCAGTTGGACGGGATCCGGAGGGATAAGGGTCGTGAATGATCAGCCGCCCACTCGTTTGACCTTCCAACCGCGCTTTTCGAGGTCGGCGATGATCGTATCGCGATGGTCGCCCTGGATCTCGATGACGCCATCGCGCAGCGTACCGCCGGCGCCGCAGTGCTTCTTCAGCTCCGTGGCGAGCGCCTTCAGGGCCTCGCCGGCGAGCGGCACGCCGCTGACTAGCGTGACACCCTTGCCCTTGCGCCCCTTGGTCTCGCGGCCGACGCGGACGATGCCGTCTCCGGCCGGGAGCGATGGCTGCTTCGAGCAGGCGCACCTGTCGATCGGCCAACCGCACTTCGGGCACATCCGTCCCTTGTCGCTGGAGAAGACCAGTCCCGACCTGCCGCTGCGTGCCATGCCGGCACGATCGCGAATTGCGGGAGCCTCGTCGACCGTGCGGGCCTTCTTGCCCTGAGAAGACGTTCCGGCTACTCGTTGCGATCCTGTCAGAGACGGACACGCCGGTCGCATAGCTCAGTTGGTTAGAGCGCCTGCCTCACATGCAGGAGGTCCGTGGTTCGAATCCACGTGCGACCATCCATCAACCGTCCGAGTCGTTGTCCCACTGGCGTTCTCTGAAGGCTCGAGCGCGCTTTGAGTGCGCTCTTCTTTGACGCGGCGTCCCGGACTGTAGTAGCGAGCATCGAGAGAACGCCACCGTCAGAACGTGCATTGGGGGGATCCATGACGCGCTCGATACCGGCTATGTTCGTCGCGCTGCTCTTGGTCTGTGGGGAGTCCCCCGCCGCCGAGATCTACGATTACGCGGTCGATCGTTTTGAGGCGGATGGCAACGTGCACGGCATGCTCGACGGCACGCCCGACATCGTCGAAGGCTTCGACGACGGCACCATGGGGCCGCTGTTCAGCACGATCGCGGGCACGGCGTTGGAAGCCGACGGCGCCTTGCATCTCGTGTCGCCGGGTACCCCTATCGCGATCCCCGGCGTTACGCCGACGAGATTCGAGACCAGCGCCGTGGTCTCGAGCAACTGGTTGAATGCGCTGCAGGTGGGCGGCGGCGACATGGACTTCCGCATCGTCATGTCGGCACAAGCGATCGGTGCGAACGACGGCGTCAACCTGCTGGTGCAGAGCTCCGACGGCGACGGGCTCTACTACGCGGGCGTGTCGATCGTGAACTTCAACGGCGACCTCGCCGCGCGCCATCAGCCGCCGATCACCCCGGGACTGGCGATCCTCTCGCATCAGGAGGTAATCGACTTCTCCAGCGGCAACGAGCAGCTCATCCTGGAGCATGACTCCATTGAGGGCACGCCGATCACCGGCGACATCGTGCTCGAGCTGCACTACGACGACGCGACCGCGAGCCTGACCGCTACGTACAGCCTCGACGGCGGCGCGACGTTCGCTGGCTCGTTCGCGCCCCTGCCCGTCGAGACGTCGAGCGGCACGGCGAGCTTCTACATCGCGTCGGTCGCCCACGAGGGCGAGTGTCCATCTGGCGCGGGGATCGAGTCGCTCAAGCTCCGCGGGCTTGGTAAGCCGGGGCAGTCCACTTTGTCGCTCCGGGCGCGGGTCGGCGGCGAGCGGCTTCCGTTCGGCCAGCAGCGCATCGTCGTGACGGACGACGGAGCGAGCGGCGCGACGGTGCTCGACCTGCAGCTGCCGGACACGTTGGCTGCGACGCCGAAATGCGATCCGCGCGACGGATGGAAGGCCGGCAAGGCCTACCGGTACAAAAACTACTCGAACGCCTTGCCGCCCGGCTGTGTGGCCGGCTCGGGAAACGGGGTTCATAAGTACTCGAATCACTGGAATGGACACACGCGAGTGAAGCTGAGGGCGTCGATGGTGTCTCTGCCGCAAGTGGTGGGCCCGCTTCGGGTCGCCTTCTACCGCGGCACCGGACCGGTGAACGAGTGCGACGGCAACGTCGGGATCGCGAATTGCGTCGTGAAGCCCGGCGCCGCTAAGTGCTCGTTCGACTGATGACGAGCTGAACCGTCTGGCCCGCACTCTCCGTGCGCCTCGTCCGGATGGTGCCCCGGTCAGGAGCGTACGCGCCTTGATCGTCGAGCTCAGTTATCTCCGCGACCTGGTTTGAAGCATTCGTCACTTGTGAACCCGCAAACCAGGCCATCCTCGCAGAAGCGGCAGCCCCTGAAGCATTCATCCGAGCATTCCTTGCTGTCGCACGATTTTCCGCACTCGATCAGACACTCGCGTTGTGTGATGGGATTGTTCACGGCGTCCCCAGGGTCGGGATCGAAGAAAACACACTTCTCGCCGAGACCGGCGAATCCGACGACGTCGGGCACGGCGCCCCTGACCGCCCGCGCGTAGGATTCGGTGTTCTTGGCGACAGCGACCGCGTTCCCTGTGCTGACGTCGACGCCCCAGGCGGAATCTGGGGCGTCGGTCACGGTGGAAGACGACCAGTAAACCGCGCTCGCCGACGGGCCGAAGATCGGGTCCAGGCAATGGTCGGACCCAGGACAGGGAGGAGCGAGCAAGATGTGCCGCAACTCGGTGGCTCCATCCATCGGCGGATTGAGTCCTGCCTGTGACGGCAGCCGCCAATCGCAGTGGTCCGCGAAACATTGTTGGCGGAGCTCGACGCCGTTGAGCTGGTCGAGGAAGGCTTCTTTCAAAGGTGCCATTGGGCCGAAGGTCCATGCGTAAAGGTTGTTGACGTGATTGAGGTCGGGACACCGTCCGGGGAAAAAACAAGAGATCCCGTCGCCGGGTTCTCCGGTCTTCTTCTCCCACACCAGACACGTCTGCCGATCGGTGATCGTTCCGTCGCCGTTGTCGACATAGCGCGGGGCGGCCCCATCGGTCGGTTCGCACGCCGAGCAGGTCTCGTCCAGGCAGATGAACACCGAGCCGTCGACGCCCGCGTCGCAGGCGGTGCCGTCCGGCTTCTCGTCGCATGGGTTGGGCGCTGTCGTCCCACGGACCGCACGCACGAGGGCGGGCTGCGACTTCTCCACCCTGGCGGCGGCGTAACTGTTGTGATCAAACGCCAAGGCTTGTTCTTCCATGCCGGGTACCGTGGTTGCCGACCAATAAACGGGTCTTGCGCCACCACCCAGAGGACCAAAAATCGGATCAACATCGATCGAGTCTGGCCCGCGGGTGAGCGAACGCAGTTCAGACTGCGGATCGGTGCCGATCTCCGGTAGGCGCCAGTCACAATGATTGGCGAAGCAGTGCGCCGGGTTGTTCAGCTCCGCCAGGAACAGGGTTGCCGCTGTACCGTCGAACGACTCGCCGCTGTCACTCCAGGTGTACAGGTTGCTCGACGAGTGCAGATCCGGGCAGTCTTCCGCCTGTTCGCAAACCGGATCGTCCAATCCCTGAGTCTTCTGTTCCCACACCAGACACGTGCGTCGGTCGGTCACGGTGCCGTCGCCGTTCTCTACAAAGGGCGGATCCGCATCCGCGCTCGCCTCGCACGGCCCACATTCGCCCGCGAGACAGGTCAACACCGCGCCGTCCTGTCCTGCGTCACAGGTCGTGCCGTCGGGCACTCGGCCGCAATCGCGGACGCCAACAGTCGACGTCGGAGTTGCCGTGTGTGACGGAGTAGCGGTCGCGGGCGCGAGGCATGCGGCCCGGCCGAGCGCCATGTTTACCGCGCGAATCAACTGCGAGATCGAGATGGTACCCGACGCATCGCAAGTGCAGAGCCCTAATACAGCGATCTCCGGCGGTGGGCAGCCGGCATCCCCCAAGGCTACTCTGACGGCGACGATGAGTTGCGCGATTCCCACGGTACCGGATTCGTCGCAGTAGCAATCGCCGGTGCCTCTCTGAGCCGAGGCGTTCGACACGAGGCTGACAAGAAACACAACCGCCACCGCAAACAGTACGCGTAGGCGACAAGCAGAGCTTGGCATGAGCAGACGCACCTCCAGGTTCTCGACTCAGATGGCGTGGGCCTGATCCAGTGCCAGATCAGAAATACTCGGCCACGTCGAACTGAACGAGTCCCGAGTGGGGGGCGCACGCCATCCGCGCCTCTTTGCGCGCCGAAATTCTGGAGACGTCTCGGCGATTCTCGGCGGGCTCGACGCCTGCCTATGAGTGCGCTAGGCGCTCGCGGTGGAGGGACGGTGATGTTCAGTCACGTGACGATCGGATCGAAGGACCCCAACAAGGCGGCGGAGTTCTACGACGCTGTGCTCGGTACGCTCGGTATTCCGCAGTTCTTCAAGTTCGACGGGGTTGCGGCCTACGGCGAGGCCACCGGCCCGAAGACTTTCGTGGTGAAGCCGTTCGATGGCAATCCCCACGTGCCTGGCAACGGCGGCCATGTCGCATACCTCGCGTCGAGCCGCGATCAGGTCGACGCCTTCCACGCCAAGGCGCTCGAGCTCGGTGGCACCAGCGAGGGCGCGCCGGGCCCGCGGCCGCATTACCATCCGAATTACTACGGCGCCTACGTGCGCGACCCCGAGGGCAACAAGATCCAGGCGGTCTGCCACCGCAAGCCGTAACAGAGTTTCACCACGGAGGGCCCGAGACACGGAGAGCTCTGTGCCTCGGTCCCTCTGTGGCGAAGAGCGCTTCGTCCGTTACGCTGCCGCCTCGGCGCGGCGCAGCTTGTAGCGCACCGGTAGGTGCTTGACGCCGCCCACCAGGGCGGAGTGCAAGCGGTCGATCGGGCCGGCGAGCTCGATCTCCTCGATGCGCGGCAACAGGTGCCGATAGGCGAACTCCATCTCCAGGCGCGCGACGTGGGCGCCGAGGCAGAAGTGCTCGCCGCTGCCGAAGCCGATGTGGTTGTTCGGCGAGCGGTCGACGCGGAAGCTGAACGGATCGGCGAAGATCTCCTCGTCGCGGTTCGCCGACGGATAGAACAGCGCCATCGCCTGGCCCTTCTCGATCTTGCGGCCGCGCAGCTCGAAGTCGGTCTGGGCGGTGCGGCCGAAGTGGATGATCGGACTCGTCCAGCGGACGATCTCCTCGACCGCGCACGGCATCAGCGACATGTCGTTCTGCAGCTTGCGCAACTCGTCCGGGTGCTCGATCAGCGCCAGCATGCCGCCGGTCGTCGCGTTGCGCGTCGTCTCGTTGCCGGCGATGACGATGATCAGGCAGAAGGTCAGAACGTCCATCTCGGGAAGCGGCTCACCGTCGACCTCGAGATGCGCGAACATCGTCGTCAGGTCGTCCTGCGGGTTCTTTTTCTTCTCCTTGACGAGCTCCGTGAAGTACATGAACAGCTCGGTCATGGTGTCGAGCGCCGCCTCGGCCGAAGTCTTGCCCTCGACGCGGAAGTCCGGGTCGCTCGCGCCGATGATGCGGTTGGTCCAATCGAACAGCAGATTCCAGTCGCTCTTCGGCACGCCGAGCAGCCATGCGATCACCGCGATCGGCAGCGGCGCCGATACCTTGGCGACGAAGTCGCACTCGCCGTCGCCGCAATCGTCGCCCTCGATCAGCGAATCGACGATCTCCTTGGCGATGTTCTCGATGTCGGCGTGCCAGGGGCGCAAGCGGCCCGGCGTGAATCGCTTGTTGATCAGCTTGCGGTAGATGCCGTGCTTCGGCGGGTCGAGCTGGATCAGCGTCGGCGGGAAGAAGTTCGGCACCTCCGGCTCGTGGCTGATCACCAGGCGCGGGCCGTTGTGGAACTGCTCGGCGTGGCGGCCGACCTTGCAGATATCCTCGTGCTTGGTGACGACCCAGAAGGGGATGCCCTCGGTTTTTTCGAACCAATGCACCGGATCCTCGCGCCGCAGCCGGGTCCACAGATCGTGCGGATAGCCGTGCTCCGCGTAGTGCGTCGGATGAACGAAATTGAAAGATTCTGGGGTCGCCATGGCTCAGCTCCGTGCCGGAAGTCGCGGCACGATAGCGCGAAACGGGCGTTTGGGAAATGGAGAGTGGGGGGTGGAGAGTGGAGAGTGGAGAGTGGGGAGTGGGCGGCTGCGTTCCCGCTTCTCCACTCGCTCCCTACATTTTGCTCTCGAAGAGCTCGATGACGCGGCCTTGTGGATCCTCGAGGTAGGCGAAGGCCAGACCGGGGGCGAAGCGCTTGCCGAAGACGCGCTTCAAGCCGAAACGCTCGAGCTCCGCCTGCTTGGCCTCGAGGTCGTCGATCCGAAACCGGACGTGGTGCGGCCCGTCGCGTCCCTGGTCGAGGAACTCTCGATGATAGGCCTCGCCCGACACTACCTCGATCAACTCGATCTCGATGTCTCCGGAACGGGCGATCGCGATCTTGAGGCGACAGGACACCTGGCGCCCGCGGTAGTCGACATCGTGGAGGTCGTACTGCGCGACGTCGAACTTGCCGACCAGCGGTTCGTACTGGCGGATTGCAGCATCGACATCGCGAACGACGAAGCCGATCTGGTCGAGCGGCGGCAACATGGCGTGGACGGTCATGGGGTAAAGGAGTGGAGATTCAGACAGGTGACTACCACTCTCCACACACCACTCTCCACACCCGATTGGCTACTCTCCACTCCCCACGACCCACGTTTCGCCGATGGCGAGGATCGGCGAGCGGGCGGGGTCGGCGTCTTGCTGTGCGACGACTTTCCTCAACTCCACCGCCGGCTGATCGAGCGGCTCGTGGCTGAGGTCGAAGGTGCCCCAGTGCATCGGCAGCATGAAGCGGGCCTTCAGATCGCCGAACGCCCGATAGGCCTCGGCCGGATCCATGTGGTGGTAGGCCATGAACCAACGCGGCTCGTAGGCGCCGATCGGCAGCATGGCGACGTCGATCGGATCGAAGACCTTTCCGTATTCGGCGAAGCCGTGGAAGTAGCCGGTGTCGCCGGCGAAGTAGTAGCGGTGCGAGCCGGAATCGAGCAGCCACGAGCACCAGAGCATCTGGTTGTTGCCGGAGCCGAGTCGTCGCGACCAGTGCTGCGACGGCAGACAGGTGATCGTCCAGGCGCCGCGCCGCGAGCTCTCCCACCAGTCGAGCTCGACGACGTTGGTGCGGTCGCGATCGCGGAACCAATCTCCCATGCCGAGCGGCACGAACCACTGCACCGTCGCCGGCAAGGTGTCGACGGTCCCGGCGTCGAGATGGTCGTAGTGACTGTGCGACACGACGGCGAAAGCGTCGGGCGGTATCGACTCGATGGGGATGCCGGGCGGAAACTGGCGCGCCGGCAGCAGCGCGCGCTTGCCGAAGTGGGGATCGGTGAGTACCACGTCGTCGCCGTCGTGGATGGCGAAGGTGGCGTGACCGACCCAGGTGATCTGCGGCGGATCAGCGTGACCCGACAGCGAGCTGCCGTCGTTCGCCACCGTCGCCACCTGCGGCGGTGCGTCGTTCTCGTCGAACGGATTCTTGGACAACATGAATCGCAGGAAACTCGAGACGTCGGCGTCGTGTGGACTCCACGGATTGAAGTACCGCCGGTCGCGGCGGTGCTGGGCGTAGAGCGACCGACGATCGGCCGGCGGCACGGCAACGTCTTCGCCGGGAGTGTACGAGAACCCGAAGGGCAGATAGCTGAAGCCGAGCAGGAGCGCGGCGAGAAGCGACCAGGTGCGCATCGAGGTACGCTAGCAGAGCGATCGCACCTGCCAATGTGGGACGACCCCGCATTCTGCCGCTTTCGTTGACCACCAGTGCGCGATCGGCGAGAAGGGCGGCAACGGAGGGATGAGCATGAAGATTCGCCGGTCTGCTTGGCGACACCTGGGCGCCGTTTGCATCGCTTGCTGGATCGCCGCTTGCGGCGACGACGATGGAGGACCCACCGCGCCGCCACCCGATCTGGTGACCTTCGAAAGTCCCAATCTCTTGCCCGAAGGGCTCGAGTACGATGAGGAGCGTGGGCTGTTCGTCGTCGGCTCCGCGTCGCGCGGGACGATTCACACCGTGGATGACGCCGGCAATGTAGCGGTGCTGATCGCCGATCCGGGGCTGGCGACGACGTTGGGAATCCACATCGACCGGAACGAAGGGTTGCTGTACGCGGCCGGGATCGGCGACAACGGCGGTGCCGGCCTCGGCGTCTACGAGCTGGCGACTGGCGAGGTGGTCCGTGTCGTCGACCTGTCGGCGGTCAATCCGGCTCCGGTGCAGTTGGCGAACGATGTCGCGGTCGATGGCGACGGCAACGCCTACGTCACGGATACGCAGGGCAACGGCATCTACGACGTCAGTCCCGGCGGGAATGCCGGGTTCACGAGCGATCCAATGCTCGGGCTGGCCAACGGCGCCGAGATCTACGACGACGATGTCCTGCTCGTCGCGCGCGTAGGCGGCCCGCTGATGAGCATTCGGCTCGATGAGCCCGACTTTCTCGAGCCAGTCGAAACCGATGTGAACGTGTCCGGTGACGGCATCGTCTTCACACCGAATGGCGATCTGGCGGTCGTTACCATCGGTGGTCCCGCTGACGTGATCCTACTGCGCAGTGACGATGACTGGCAGAGCGCGACTCTGGTGGGCACTTGGAACAGTACGATCAACACCGACACGCCTCCGACGACCGCAGCGATCCGCGGCGACGACGTCTATGTCGTTTTCGCCCGCCTCTTCGTCACCGGCAACAGCCGCTACGACATCGAACGCGTCGTCTTCGATCCGGTCGAATGAAGGACTCTTCACCACAGAGACACAGAGGACGCAGAGATTGCTCGTTCGGGTCGATAGTTACACGAGTTGCTCGCGCTACGACTACGGTGTCTGAATCATGACTGCGCGAGCAATTTGAGAAGGTACAGGTACGCAGGGTATCTCTGCGTCCTCTGTGCCTCTGTGGTGAAAGAAGTCCTATGAACATTGCCGAAGTCGAGAAGTTGGGGTTTTCGCGTGAGCGGCTGGCGCGTATCGACGAGCATTTGCGTCGCAACTACATCGCGCCGGGCAAGATCGCCGGGGCTCTGACGCTGGTGGCGCGGCGCGGCGAGGTCGCCCACTTCTCGCCGCTCGGCCGCATGGACATCGAGCGCGACAAGCCGATGCGCGAGGACACCATCTTCCGCATCTACTCGATGACCAAGCCGATCACGAGCGTGGCGCTGATGACTCTCTACGAAGAGGGGCGCCTGCGCTTGAGCGATCCGGTGCACAAGTTCGTGCCGGCGTTTGCCGACATGCGCGTCTACGTTTCCGGCAAGTATCCGCTGTTCCTCACCGAGCCGGCGCGGCGGCCGATGACGATCCACGATCTGCTGACCCACACCAGCGGCCTGACGTACGGGTTCATGTACCGCGGCAACGTCGACGATGCCTATCGCAAGCTCGACATCGACGGCATCGAGAAGGGCGCGACGCTGGCCGACCGCATGGAAAGGCTGGCGACGCTGCCGCTCGAGTTCTCGCCCGGCACCGCGTGGAACTATTCGGTCGCCACCGATCTCGTCGGCCACGTCGTCGAGAAGGTGTCGGGCATGAGTCTCGACCGCTTCGTGCGCGAGCGTATCACCGAGCCGCTCGGCATGGTCGACTCCGGTTTCACCGTGCGCCCCTCGGAGGTCGACCGATTCGCCTCGAACTACACGCGCCGCGCCGACAAGAGTCTGCGCCGGATCGACGACCCGCTGAGTGGCAGTCCCTGGGTCGGCGACAAGACGTTCTTCTCCGGCGGCGGGGGCATGGTATCGACGGCGGCCGACTATCTGCGCTTCTGCCGCATGCTGCTCAACGGCGGCGCACTCGACGGTGTCCGCGTTCTCGGCCGCAAGACCGTCGAGCTGATGACCATGAACCACCTGCCGGGGGGCAAGGCGCTGACGGACCTGAGCACGGGTTTGTTCTCCGAGGTGGAGAACGAAGGCACCGGCTTCGGGCTCGGCTTCTCGGTGAACCTCAATCCGGTGCTCGGCGGCTCCCTCGGCTCGGTCGGCGAGTTTGCCTGGGGCGGCATGGCGAGCACGATCTTCTGGATCGATCCGGTGGAGGATCTGATCGCGATCTTCATGACGCAGTTGGTTCCGTCGCGCACCTTCGACTTCCGCGGCCAGCTCCGGGCGCTGATCTACTCGTCACTGGTGTAGCCGACCGATGTCCGAGCACCCTTCGAGCGCCGCTCTATCGGTGATCGTGCCGGTCCACGAAGGCGCCGACTTCCTGGCGCGCTCTCTGCCGGCGATCGCTGCCTCCAGCGCGCGCGACTTCGAGTGCATCGTCGTCGATGACGGATCCAGCGAGGCGCTGCGCCTGCCTCTCGACGACGACCGCTTCCGGATTCTGCGGCTCGACGTAAAGGGCGGTCCGGCCAGGGCGCGCAACCACGGCGCCGCGTCCGCGCGCGCCGCCGTGCTGGTGTTCTTCGATGCCGACGTGCTGGTGCACGCGGATACATTGGAGCTCCTGCGCGATCGGCTCGTGAAGGAGTCCGAGCTCGCCGCCGTCATCGGCTCGTACGACGATCAACCGACCGATCCCGGCTTCGTCTCGCAGTTCAAGAATCTGTTCCATCACTACGTTCACCAGCACAGCCGGCGCGAAGCGAGGACCTTTTGGTCGGGCTGCGGGGCGATCCGCCGCGCGAACTTCCACGAGATCGGGGGCTTCGACGCGCTCTTCGAGGAGCCGAGCGTCGAGGACATCGAGCTCGGCTACCGCCTGCGGGCCTCCGGCGCGCGGATTGCGCTCGACCCGGCGATCCAGGTGACGCACCTGAAGCGCTGGACGCTGGCGAGCATGGTGCGTACCGACGTGATGGCGCGCGCCATCCCCTGGCTCCTTTTGATGATGCGCTCGCGCACCATGCCGGCCGACCTCAACGCGGCGGTGTCGCATCGTCTCAGCGTCGCGCTGGTCTGGCTGCTCGGCGCCTGCGCCGCGGCGATTCCGTTCGCGCCGCGCACGAGCGCCGCCGCCGCGGTCGTCTGCGCCGGCGTACTGCTCGCGGTGAACGCCGATCTGTACGGCTTCTTCGCGCGCGCGCGGGGGGTGTCGTTCGCGATCCGCGCCGTCGCGCTGCACTGGCTGTACTACGCCTACTGCGGCGTCGCGGTCGGCGCGGCCGCGGCGATCCATCTCGGCGCGCGGATACGGCGCTCGGATGAGCACGGCATCGGCGATCGGCGCCAGGCGTGACTCGAGTTGCCGTCATCGGTGCCGGACCGGCCGGACTCACGGCGGCCTACGAGCTCGCCAAGCATGGGCGAGCGCCGGACGTCTTCGAGGCGGACGAGCAGGTCGGCGGTCTGTCGCGGACCGTCCGCCATCGCGGCTACGGCTTCGACATCGGCGGCCATCGCTTCTTCACCAAGTCGGCAAAGGTTGCCGGGCTTTGGCACGAGCTGCTCGGCGACGATCTGCTCCTCCGCCCGCGGTTGTCGCGGATCCGCTACCGCGACCATTACTTCGATTATCCGCTGAAGCCGCTGAACGCGCTGCGCGGCCTCGGTCCCGCCGAGGCGCTGCGCGTGTGTGCCAGCTATGCGGCGGCACGCCTCGCGCCGCATCGCGAGGAGCGGACCTTCGAGCAGTGGGTCACCAATCGCTTCGGCCGCCGCCTGCACGAGATCTTCTTCAAGACGTACACCGAGAAGGTGTGGGGCATCCCGTGCGAGGAGATCTCCGCCGACTGGGCGGCGCAGCGCATCCGCAACCTCTCCCTCTTCGAAGCGTTGCGCAATGCGATCTTCGGCAATGGCCGCGATGGCAGCGGCTCGATCATCACGACGCTGATCGAGCAGTTCCACTATCCGCGGCTCGGTCCCGGCATGATGTGGGAGCGCTGCGCCGAGCGAGTGGTCGAAAACGGCGGCGCGGTGCACCTCGGTACCCGGGTCGAACGCGTCGCGCACCGATCGGGCAGGGTGCTGGCAATCGAAGTGCGCGATCGCGCGCAGGCCGGCCGCGAGATGGAGGTCGACGAGTTGATCTCGACGATGCCGCTGCGCCAGTTGGTGCGAGCGCTCGATCCCGCGCCCCCCGAGGCGGTGCGCATGGCGGCGGAACGCCTGCGCTATCGCGACTACCTCGCGGTCAACCTGATCGTCGCTCGCGCCGAGGT
>CADEER010000100.1 GCA_902826395.1 uncultured bacterium | reverse complement strand
TGTCGCAGCCGCCGACGAACTCGCCCTTGACGTAGAGCTGCGGGATGGTCGGCCAGGAAGAGTACTCCTTGATGCCGTCGCGGATCTCGGGATCGGAGAGGACGTCGACCGTGTGGTACTCGTCGACCAGGCCGTCGAGGATCTGCACGACGCGGCCGGAAAAGCCGCATTGCGGCATCATCCGGTTGCCCTTCATGAAGAGGACGATGTCGTTCTTGCCGATGATCGAGGAGATGCGTTCCTTCAAGACGGGATCGAGAGACATGCGGCGCTCCTTTGTGGACTCATACGATCGATTTTCGCGAGTGAACCGGATTCGCCGAGCAAACTCAACGGGGGCCCGTGTCTTTGGGTGATGATCGGCGCGCCGGTGTCCCGCCCGTGGCGATGCGCTCCTCCATCTCCTCGAGCGATCGCGGCCAATCGGACTTGAGCAGGCGCGACAGGGAGCGGTCGGCGAGCAGGCGGCCGGCGGTCTGGCAGGTCGTGCAGTAGTTGGTCTCGTTGTCGGCGTAGCGAATGCGCTGCACCGGATTGCCGCACTCCGGGCAGGGTTGGCCGTAGCGGCCGTGCACCGCGAAGCCGTCGCGAAACGCGGTGATGTCGCCGGCGTCGGGGAAGCGGTCGCGAAACATCTCGCGCAGGACGTGCAGCCAGCGCTTCAGGGTCGCTTTGGTCGCGGCGTGGAGGCGGGCGACTTCGTCGCGATCGAGGCGCGCGGTCTGCCGCACCGGCGACAGCCGCGCGGCGTGCAGGATCTCGTCCGAGTATGCGTTGCCGATGCCGCTGAACAGGCGCGGGTCGGTGAGGGCGCGTTTCAGGGTGTGGTTCTCGCTCAGCAGCCGCCCGGCAAACTCGGCCAGCGAGCAGTCGAGCACCTCGAGACCGCCGCGGTCGTGCTCGACGAGTTGCTCGCGGCTGCCGACGACGTGCAGTGACGTTCGTTTCTTTTTGCTCGCCTCGGTGAGCAGCAGGGTGCCGTCGTGGAAGTCGAAGGCGGCGAGCCCGATGCGGCCGGGTGGCTTGGCGCCGCGCTTCGCCCAACGAAAGCGGCCGGCAATCATCAGGTGGAATACCGCGTGTACGTCGCCGGCGAACGAGATGACGATGCGCTTGCCGAGGCGCGACACTTGCGTGACCTTTCGTCCGCACAGCGCGGAGACGGGCGGATCCACGGAGCGCAAGAGGAACGGGCTCGCGATCCGCGCGCCCTCGAGCGGCTGAGCCGCGATGCGCTGGCGCAGACACTCGACGTAGACCTCGACGTCGGGCAGCTCGGGCATTCAACAGGGGTCAGGGGTCAGGGGTCGGGCGGCAGGGGGCGGGGGTCAGGAGTCGCGGGCCAGGCGGAGGCCGGAGAATTGCCAGCGCGCGTCGGGAGGGAAGAAGTTTCGGTAGGTGGCGCGGATGTGCGAGCGCGGCGTGGCGCAGGAGCCGCCGCGCAGCACCATCTGATTGGCCATGAACTTGCCGTTGTACTCGCCGAGTGCGCCGGTCGCCGGGCGGTAGCCGGGGTAGGGTGTGTACGGGCTGCGCGTCCATTCCCATACGTCGCCGAACATCTGGCTCAGCTCGCGTCGATCGGCGGGCGATGCCGGCCGGGGGTGGAACAACCGCGACTCGGCGAAGTTGCCGCCCTTGAGCTGACCGCCGGCGGCCAGCTCCCACTCGGCCTCGCCGGGCAGCCGTGCCCCGGCCCAGGTCGCGAACGCGTCCGCTTCGTAAAAGCTGATGTGGGTCACCGGCTCGTCGCCGCGCAGCTCGCGCATGCCGCCGAGGGTGAACAGTTGCCAGCCCGCGCTCTCGCGCGACCAATACAGCGGCGCCGACCAGCCTTGCTGTTGGATCGTCGCCCACCCGTCGGAAAGCCAGAGCGAGGGGGTTTCGTAGCCGCCGTCGCGCATGAACTCGAGGTACTCGCCGTTGGTGATGAGGCGGGTCGCCAAGGCGTAGGGCTCGACGATCATGCGATGTCGCGGCGTCTCGTTGTCGAAAGCGAAGCCGTTGCCGTCGTGGCCGATGCGCACCGTCCCGCCGTTGAAGGTGCGCCACGCGAGGTCGGCTACCGCCTGGCGCGACGGCGCGGCTGCGGCGCCGTCGTAGGCGACGCGCAGATCGGACTGCGCGAACAGATGCTTGATGTCGGTGAGGATCAGCTCCTGGTGCTGCTGCTCGTGGTGCAGTCCGAGCTCGACAACGTCACACAGCGTTTCGTCGATGCCGCCGCCGCGCAGCAGGTCGGCGACGCGCCGCTCGACGTGCTCGCGATAGCGCCAGACGTCTTCCAGGCTCGGCCGTGTCAACAGGCCCCGCTGTGGGCGGGGGTGCTGAGCGCCGACCGTCTGGTAGTACGAGTTGAAGATGACGCGATAGTCGGGGTGGAACGGGATGAAGCCATCGAGCGCCGGCTCGAGCACGAAAGTCTCCAAGAACCAGGTCGTGTGGGCGAGGTGCCACTTCACCGGGCTGGCGTCGGGCATCGACTGCGGCTGGCAGTCTTCCGCCGACAGTGGCTCGACCAGGCGTCGCGAAGCACCGCGAACGACCTCGAGCTGAAGGGCCAGCGCCTCCGCGCGCTCGAGATCGGCGGCGCTCTGTTCGGCGGTGCCCGCGTCCGAGGTTTGCAGGGTGTCGTCTGATCGAGCAACCATGCCCAAGAGCCTACTGGCCGGCGGGGCGGTGGCACAAACCGCTGCGCACCGGGTCGTTCGGCGAGGAAGGCTTGGTTGCAACTCCGACTGACGTTGTGCAATTATCCGCCGTTCCTTTTCGCTACCCCTTTCATTAGATCGATTCATACCCAGGACGAGCGTCCCGCTTCGTCCGGCCATCCCTTTTCCTCGAGACGCTCAGGATTGATGACGACGGCACCGCTGCGAATTTGTTTTCTGACGTACCGGGGCAATCCGCATTGCGGTGGCCAGGGCATCTACACGCGCTATCTCACCAAGGAGCTGGCGGCGCTCGGGCATACCGTGGATGTCTGGAGCGGCCAGCCCTACCCGGAGCTGCACGACAGCGTGGATCTCGAGAAGATCCCGAGTCTCGATCTCTGGAACGATGAGGCATTCTTCCGCGTCCCGTCCCTGCGCGAGCTGAGCGACTCGATCAATCGACGCGAGTGGCTGCGCACGGTGACCGGCGGCTTTCCCGAGCCGCTGACCTTCACGCAGCGGGTCTGGCGCAAGTATCGCCAGCTCGCCCCGCAGGATCGCTACGACGTCGTGCACGACAACCAGTGCCTCGGCGACGGTCTGCTGTCGCTGCAGGAGGTGGTGCCGATCGTCGCGACCGTGCACCACCCGATCACCCGCGACTTCAAGATCGCCCTGGCGTCGACCAAGTCGGCGTGGAACCGCATGGGGCTGCGGCGCTGGTACACGTTCATCCCCATGCAGATTCGGGTGGCGCGTCAGATCGAGATGCTGATGACGGTTTCGCAGAAGTCGGCGCGCGACATCGAAGAGGATTTCGGCCTGCCGCAGGGGCGCATCCGCACCATCGAGATCGGCGTCGACATGAGTCTCTTCAAGCCGATGCCGGAGGTCCAAAGGCGACCGGACAAGCTGATCGCGACGATCTCCGCCAACGCGCCGCTCAAGGGGTTGCCGTTCCTGCTGCAGGCGTTCGCCGATCTGCGCCGCCAGCGACCCGAGCTCAGCCTCACGGTGATCGGGCGCGACGGCCACGCGCAGACGCAGCGCTTGATGAAAAAGCTCGACATCAACGGCTCCGTGGAGTTCACCGGCCGCATCGAGACCGAAGACATGGTGCGCCGCTACGCCGGCGCGACCGTCGCGGTGGTGCCGTCGCTGTACGAGGGTTTCGGACTGCCGGCCGCCGAGGCGATGGCTTGCCAGGTGCCGGTGGTCAGCACGCACGCGGGCGCGCTGCCGGAGGTCGTCGGCGAGGACGGCGCCGCCGGCGTGCTGGTCGCGCCGGGCAGCGCCGAGAGTCTGGCGCGCGAGATCGGCGCGTTGCTGGACGCGCCGCAGAAGCGGCTGGAGATGGGCGTCGAGGGTCGGCGCCGGGTTGGCAACTTGTTTACCTGGCGGCGCACCGCCGAGCGCACCGCCGATCTCTACCGCGAAGCGATCGCCGCACGCGCCGTGCACGGCGATCTGCAGGCGCGCCGGTGAAGACCATCGACATGCAGCGCCTGGGCTTGCGCCCGGGGAGCCGCGTGCTCGACCTCGGTTGCGGCGACGGCCGGCACTTGCGCCCGACCCGGCTGATGCGCGGCGTCGCCGCCGTCGGCGTCGATCTCGGAGAGAAGGAAGTCGCGAACACGGCTCTCTCGCTGCGTGCCATGGACGAGGGCCACTCGATTGCCGGGTACGCCGCGAAGGACGCTGGGCCGTGGATGGTGCTGCGCGGCAACGGCTACGGATTGCCGTTTCGCGATGCGTCGTTCGATTGCGTCATCGCCTCCGAGGTTCTGGAGCACCTGCACCAGGACGACGCCGCGCTGGACGAGATCAAGCGGGTACTGAAACCGGGCGGCCTGCTCGCCGTATCGGTGCCGCGCTATCTACCCGAGGCGGTGTGCTGGGCGCTGTCCGACGAGTACGCCAACAGCGCCGGCGGCCACGTGCGCATCTATCGCGCCAGCGAGCTGCGCGACAAGCTCGAGCGGCACGGCTATCGCATCGACCACACCCATTACGCGCACGGCCTGCATTCACCGTATTGGTGGTTGAAGTGCGCGGTCGGCGTCGACGACGCCGAGCAGCCGCTGGTGAAGCTCTACCACCGCCTGCTGGTGTGGGACATGTTCCACCGGCCGTTGCTGACGCGATCGCTGGAGTGGGTGCTCGATCCGTTGATCGGCAAGAGCGTGGTGTTCTACGCCACCAACGGCGACGCGCGAGCGGAGCGGCGCGCCGCTGTCGCGCCGGCGGTGCATCGCGAGTCGGCGGAGGGATCGGAAGTTGCGAACGCTGTCTGCTGAGGAGCGCCGGCGCAGCGCCGAGTGGATCGCCGGCCGCCAGGGCGCCGACGGCTCGCTGCCGTGGTTCCCGGGTCGCAAGCTCGATCCGTGGGATCACATTCAGGCGGCGATGTCGCTCGCGTTGTCGGGACATCGCGCGGCGGCGCACGAGGCGTTCCGCTTTCTCGCCCGCACGCAGGACGAGCTGGGCGGCTGGCCGTCGGCGTTCACCGCCGCGGCCGTCTTCGATCCGTGCCGCGAGACCAATCACGCCGCGTACGTCGCCAGTGGCCTCTGGTACCTCCACCTGGTGCGACCCGAGACGGCATTTCTCGCAGAGATGTGGCCGTGCATGGAGCGCGCCATCGACTTCGTCGTGCGCCTGCAGGATCCGCAATCGGGCGTCGTGATGTGGGCGGCCGATCTCAACGGCGTGCCGCATGACTCGCCGCTGCTCACCGGCTCGTCGTCGGTGCACGGCAGTCTGGTATGCGCCGAGCGCATCGCGGACCACCTCGGCCACCAGCGCCCGCACTGGAGCGAGGCGCGCCGACGTCTGGCAACCGCCATCCGCGCCGACCATTCGCACTTCCGCAAGCAGGGCACGGCGCGCTTCTCCATGGATTGGTATTATCCGGTGCTCGGCGGCGCCGTGCGCGGCGACGCGGCGCTGCGCCGCTTCCAGGAATGCCGCGAGTTGTTCATCGGCGAGGGTATGGGCTGCCGCTGTGTCGAAGAGCGGCCGTGGTACACCGTCGCCGAAACGTGCGAGCTGGTGATGGCGATGGAGATCTGCGGTCTCACCCGGCAGGCGCGCGGCCTCTTTGAGTGGACGCACACCCTGCGCGAAGCGGACGGCGGCTACTGGACCGGGATGACCTATCCCGACCTGCTGCGCTGGCCGCCCGAGCGCCCGACCTGGACCGCCGCGACGGTGCTGCTCGCCGCCGACGTCCTCGACGGCGTCGCCACACCGACCAGCCGGTTCTTCCGCAGTCTCGACGCGGAAGCATAGCTCCCGCGTCGCGACCGCGAGTCCAAAGCAGGGCGCGGCGCCGGTAGGCGCCGCTTTGGCCGAGTCGCGCGCGAAGCGCCGCGATTTTTTGGACTCGCCGCGCGGCTCGTGCCCGCGGCGACCCTCAGCGCGCGACTCGCCGCAACGCCAGGGCGGCGATACCGCACAGCAGCATCGCCATCACCGCCAGGGCGCGCGCGGAGGTCGCAGGCGTCGCATTGAGCGCCGTGCACTCGCCCTGGCTGCCGGAGATGTCGCAGCGATCCGTCGTGCCGTCGCAAGCCGTCTCGCAGCAGACGCCGTCGACGCAGAACGTCGACGCGCATTCCGCGGGCGTCGAGCAGTCGCTGCCGTTCGGTAGCGGCGTGCTCGTCGGGGTTGCGGTGGGGGTTGCCGTCGGGGCCGGCATACAGTTGTCGGTCTCGGCGTCGCACACTTCGCCCGGGAAGTAATCTCCCTGACTCAATTCGCAGGTCATGAAGATCGCGTTGTCGGCGCAGGAGTTGTCGAGCTGACAGCAACCGGTGTTTGGCGTCGCTGTCGGAGTCGGTGGAAGGGCGCAGGTGCCGGTCTCGGTGATGCAGGTTCCCCCCAACACGTACGTGCCGCCACCCAGCTCGCAGATCATGAAAATCGCATTGTCGCTGCAAGCGCCGTCACGCTCGCAGCAAGCGATCTCGGGCGTCGGGGTCGGCGGAGGTTCGCAGACTCCGTTCGGAGTACTGCTGCAGGTGCCGCCGTCGACAAACGCCCCGCCGCTCATCTCACAGGCCTGGCTGCCGACGCCGTCGGAGCAGGTCGAGCCGATCGTGCAGCAACCGATTCCGCCGCCGGCCGATGCGCCGTCAGGGGCTACCCAGAGAATGGCTGCGATGAGGATGATGCCGATCGACTGCGACGGTCGCATACGTCACCCCTTGGCTGATTTCTGCAACGCATCTATCACGCGGGCCGCTTGGACCGAAAGCGATGGCCGCCGCGCCAAGGCCGCGCGCGGCGGTCAGGTCGTGTCGTTCTACCGCCGCCGCAGCACGCCCAGCGTTTTCGTCGTCGGCAACTCGTCGAAGTCACCCGACGCGAGGGCGCGGCGATAGATGTTGATCGGCGCCTGGCCGCCTTCGGCCGGATTCGGAAACAAATCGTGGATGGCGAGGATGCCGCCCGGCGCGACCTTCGGCGCCCAGCTCTCGTAGTCGATGTCGGCCGCTGCCTGGGTGTGGCCGCCGTCGATGAACACCATACCGGCCGGCACCTTCCACAGGTCGGCGGCGCGGGCGCTGCGCGCTACGAAGACGAGCACGGTGTCCTCGAGATCGGCTTTGCGCAGTGTTTCTCGAAGGAACGGCAGCGAATCGAGGCGCTCGGCGTCGGCGTCGTACACCTCGGGATCGTGGTACAGCTCGCCGCGCTGGTTTTCCTCGTTGCCGCGGTGGTGATCGACGCACACCAGTGTCCCGCCTGCGGCGCGCGCGCCGTTGCCCAAGTACACCGCCGATTTGCCGCAGTAGCTGCCGATCTCGACGATCGGTCCTAGATGAGAGTGGTCGCGCGCCAGCTCGAAGAGCCGCCGGCCTTCGTCCACATCGAGGAAGCCCTTGCACTGCGCCGCCACCTCGAGTGCGCGCGCCGACATCGTGATCTCTGCCATTGCTCGTCCTTCGCCGATCAGTCCGTGCAGCGCAAGTGACACCCCTGGGTCAATGCCGTAGCGTTCAACCGTGAGGTTCCGACTGTTCGCGCTCTGCATGCTCGCATTGCTCGTCGATGCACGCCTTTCTGCTGCCGAGCTCGCGCCGGCACGGCCGATCGGCCCGCCGCCGGGTGCTGGGCCTTATCCTGCGGAGCTGGAGCAGAAGCTGCGCGGCGCTCTGGTCGCGCGGGGCGCCGACTACGAGGCGCGAACCCGCCATCGCCTGGCCGACGGTTGGCCGCGCTATACGAACCGGCTGATTCTCGAGCCGTCGCCCTACCTCATGCAGCACGCCCATAATCCCGTCGACTGGTACCCGTGGGGAGACGAAGCGTTCGAGCGAGCGCGTCGCGAGGGCAAACCGGTGCTGCTCAGCGTCGGCTACTCCACCTGCCACTGGTGTCACGTCATGGAAGAGGAGTCCTTCGAGGATCTCGAAATCGCCGAGTACCTCAATCGCAACTACGTGGCCGTCAAGGTCGATCGCGAGCAGCGCCCGGACGTCGATGGGATCTACATGGCCGCGGTGCAATGGATGAGCGGCGGCGGCGGCTGGCCTATGACCGTCTGGCTGACGCCCAATCGAGCGGCCTTCTTCGGCGGAACCTACTTCCCACCGCGCAAGGGTGCTCGCGGCGCCGAGGCCGGATTCCTCGAAGTGTTGCAGGTGGCGCGCGCCAAGTACGACGAGATACCCGATGAGATCGCCGCTGCCGCTGCCCAGGTCAGCGGCAGAATCGCCGACGCGGTGCGCGTCGTGCCGGGCGACGAGCTACCGGATGCGGATGTTCTCGGCCGCGCTGCCGCGGCGGACGCGCGTACCTTCGACGCCGCCAACGGCGGCTTCGGCGGCGCGCCGAAGTTTCCGCGCAGCGTTCGCCTCGAGCTCCTGATGCGCCAATACCGGCGCAGCGGAGACGCGGCGATCATGGCGATGGTTCGCTCGACGCTCGACGCGATGGCCAGTGGTGGCATGTACGATCAGATCGGCGGCGGATTCCATCGCTACTCGACCGATGCGACGTGGCTGGTTCCGCACTTCGAGAAGATGCTCTACGACAACGCCCTGCTCGCCGTGGCCTATCTCGAGGCGTACCAGGCGACCGGCGAACCTGAGTACGCGCGCGTGGTGCGGGACGTGCTCAGGTACGTGCAGCGCGACATGACTTCGCCGCGCGGCGCGTTCTACTCGGCCAGCGACGCCGACAGCGAAGGAAAAGAGGGCACGTTCTTTCTCTGGACGCGCGAGGAGATCCAATCTCTGTCGCCCGAAGACGCCGCGCTGGCGATCGCGTATTTCGGCATAACCGACGCGGGCAACTTCGAGGGCAAGAACATCCCGACGGCTCGTCGCCCGCTCGCCGAGGTCGCGCGGCGCGACCTCGAACCGGCATTTGCCGCGCATCAGCTCGAGAGGGTGCGCGAGTACCTCTACGGCGCGCGCAAGTTGCGGCAGGCGCCGTTGACCGATCGCAAGATCCTACCCGCTTGGAACGGTCTGATGATTTCTGCGTTTGCGCGCGCGGCGTTCGTCCTTGCCGACCACAGCTATGCGCAGATTGCCGAGAAAGCGGCGGACTTCGTGCTGACGCAGATGCGCGACGGCAGCCGTCTTCGCCGCAGCCACTTCGACGGCGCCGCGCATGGAAAGGGATTTCTCGACGACTATGCGTTCATGATCGCGGCTTTGCTCGATCTCTACAGCGTGACATTCGATCCGCACCATTTGCGCGCCGCGATCGAGCTGCAGGATGTGCTCGACCGCCACTTCGCCGACCCGTCATCCGGTGGCTATTTCTTCACGCCCGACGACGGCGAAAAGCTTCTGGCGCGCGAAAAGCCCTTCTACGATGGCGCCGAGCCATCGGGAAACTCGGTCGCACTGCTCAACCTATTGCGCCTGCACGAGCTCACCGCTGGCGATCGCTACCGGGTCGCTGCCGAGGCACTGCTGCGCGCACTGGCGCCGGTCTGGAAGCGCCAGCCGGAGAGCGTGCCGCGCTTGCTCGTCGGCGTCGACTTCTGGCTCGGCGGCGCTCTGGAGATCGCGATCGTCGTTCCAGACACGAAAGACGAGGCGGAGCCGTTTCTAACGCACTTGCGCACGAGCTTTGGCCCGAACCATGTCATGACGGTCTTCCGCCCTGGGCAGATGCAGGGTCGTACGGCGGAGCTGATTCCGTGGGTCGCCGACAAGACGGTCCGAGGCGGAAAGCCGACCGCCTACGTGTGCGAGCGGCGAGTGTGTGATTTGCCTACTACCGATCCGGCGGAGTTCGCTGCACAACTCGACGCTCGGCGCGAGGTGCGGAAGGCGAGGCGAGGCACAGGCGAGGCGAGGTGATCATGGTGGGCGCGGGCAGATCTTACGTCCGGCCCTGAAACGCTTCCGCGATGTTGACCGAGTGGTTGCGGATTCGGCGCATCGCAACGAGCATGTCGTTGAAGAAGATTCCGGCGTTGGGGTCGCAGCGCTGCGCTGCCAGGCGCGCGAGGTTCTGATCGCGCAGTTGGTCGGCGGTCTCGAGGAGATCGCGGCCCTTGGCGTTCACGGGCATCATCCAGCCGGTCTCGCCGCGCCGGCCGCGGTCGATGATTTCGTCGTAGAAAGCGACCGTCTTGTCTAGATAGTCGTTGAGCTCCGTCATCGCCGCGGACGACATCGCCACGTTCATGCGCTGCATTCGGCGGCGGTAATTGGCAAGGCGTTCGCAGTAGTCGGCGACGCTCTCGATCTCGCCGGCCAGGCGGATGTTGCTGCGGATCTGCTCCGTCTGGGCCTCCGTCAGGACGCCGGTCATCGCCTTGGACATGAACACCGTGATCTCGTGCTGAATCGCATCGGTCACCTTTTCCTTCTTGAGAATCCGATCGCGCAGGTCCGAGTTCTTGCCGGGCTCCAGGCGGTACAGGTCGCGCGTCAGGTGCAAAATGTCGCTGGTCACCGATGCCATGTGCAGCACTTCGAGACGGCCCTGCTCGAGCGCCAATGTCGGCGACTCGACCATGCTGGAGTGCAGAAACCGCAACTGAGTTTGCTCGCGACGCGCACCGGGCGTGATCCAACTGGCGAGGCGGATGAGCGGATGCAGCAGGGGAAGCGCGATCAGAGCGAGCGAGACGTTGAAGCCAGTGTGCGCAACGGCGATATGCTCGGTCACGAACGGCCGCCTTCCCTCCGCATCGACGAGGCTCGGGTCGCCCGGCGTGACGAGGTCGATGACGTCCAAGAAGATCGGGAAGATCGTCACCATGACCATCACCCCGATGACGTTGATGGTGGTGTGGAACATCGCGGCGCGGCGGGCGTTGGTCGTGCCGTTGACGGCCGCGAGCTGCGCCGTGACCGTGGTGCCGATGTTCTCGCCGAGCACCAGCGCCACCGCGCCGTCGAAAGAAAGGAGGCCGACCGTGGCCAGCGCGATGGTGATCCCCAACATGGCGCTCGACGACTGGACGAGCACGGTCAGCGCCGTGCCTGTGAGAACCGTGAAGAGAAGGCCGAAGGGTGTCTCGGCGCCGAATCGCGCCATCCATTCGGCGAACTGCGGCAGCTCGCGCAGGGGTTCGAAACCGCCCTTCATCAAGCTCAGCCCGTAGAAAACCATGCCAAAGCCCGACGCGAACTGTCCGGCGAAGCGCACGGTCTCGCTGCGCGCGAAGAAGTTGAGGAACACGCCGAAGCCGAGGAACAGCAGCGCCGAGTGGTGCAACTCGAGAACGAGGATCCAACCGGTGATGGTGGTGCCGATGTTGGCGCCGAGGATCACCGACGCCGCCTGCGTGATGTCCATGAGGCCCGCGTTGACGAAGCTGACTACCATCACGGTGGTGACCGACGACGACTGGACGATCATCGTCGTCACCAGACCGGTGCCGACGCCGAAGAAGCGGTTGCGCGTCGCCGCGCCGATGGCGCGGCGCAGGCGGTCGCCGGCGATGACCTGCAGCGCCTCCGACATGGCGCGCATGCCGAAGAGAAATAGGCCGAGGCCACCGACCAGGCTGAAGGTCAGATCGCGCAACATGACTCGCAGCGACTTGTTCGGATGGTTGCCGAGTTTGAGGTAGCGCCCGCCATAATGAAACCACGGCAGCGCGGCCGCCTGCCGAAGACCCCCCGGCGCTAGGAACTAGTCGCTACGCGACAGCAAAGTCAAAGGCGAGGTTCGACGGGCTGTTAGCGGCGGCGTGCGCAGAGAAGCGCGGCGCCGCCGACTTGCGCGGTGCGGATGTCGCCAAACGGCGTGCCGATGCCGCTGTTCAGAACCAGGGCGACCGCCAGGTTGCGATCGGGATCGGCCCACGCTCCCGAGCCTCCGAAGCCGTAGTGGCCGAAGCCGCGCGCCGGATTGCCGCGCGTCGTCGCGGCGCGGTGATAGCCGAGCCGCCAGTGCATGGGGAAGGGCACAACCTTGTCGATCTTGCGCGTCTGCACCTCGGTGGCGCGCCGCAGCGTCGCCTCGGACAGCAGGCGCACACCGTCGAGCTCGCCGCCCGCGGCGAGCGTCGCGTACAACTTGGCGAGCCCGCGTGCGCTGAAAGTGCCGTTGGCGGCGGGAATGCACGCGCGCAGTGTCTCCGGAGCCGACCAGTCGAAGTGCTCGATGCCGTGCGGCGCCAGGGCCGCCGCCATCTTGCCGGTGTCGACGGGAAAGCTCACGAAACTCAGCGCCTGCTGTAGACGCTTCACCGGGTTGCGCAACTTCTGGATGCGGGCGAGCCGCTCGCGTGGCGACACCAGCGTGGCGACGCGACCGGCGGCTTCTGCCCCGGCGACGCCGATGTGGAGGTCGTCGATGCCGAGCGGCGTCGCGATTTCGCTCTGCACCAGCTCCGACACGGTTCGATCGGTGACCCGCCGCGCCACCTCGCCGACCAACCACCCATAGGTGAGCCCGTGGTAGGCGTTCATCGCGCCAGGCCGGTGAGCCGGGACGGCGGCGGCGAGCTGGTCGACCATGTACTGCCAGTCGAGCATGCGCCGCGCGTCGTCGATGAGATGTCGAATGTCGTAGAGGCCGGCCTGGTGGCAGAGGAGATGGCGCAGTGTGATGTCGCCCTTGCCGTTTTGCGCGAACTCCGGCCAGACCTTGGCGACGGGGTCGTCGTAGTCGAGCAGGCCGCGGTCGACCAGGCGGTGTACCACCGTCGCCATCACTCCCTTGGTCGTCGAGAACGACACCGACATCGTGTCGGGCGACCACGGCGTCTCGTCGTCGCGCCGGCCACCGTGGATGTCGACGACCAACACGCCGCGGTGGTAGACGGCGACCGCGGCACCGCCCGACGCGGGAGCGCGCCGGAGCTGCTGTTGCAACACCCGGGCGACCGGCCAGAAATCGGGGTGGATGTATCCTTCGATCATGCGTGAAACGGATGCGGGCTCGGTAGCTGCGTCGCGAAGTCGGACAGCTATCCGGGCATCGTGCGCGGTTCAAGGCCGGCGCCGGGACAGCGGTCCAGATTGATGTGTGCGATGCGATGTGACGTGCTGATCAGCACCCGAATCGGCGCTCCTCTGACGCTTCGCGAACGGACCTAAGCCGTTGTGTTACAAGGGTTTGGCGCTTCGGCAACGGTGCGCCGCGCAAGTGTCGTCAACTGCACCGCGCCGTGCGCCTTTGCCCAGCGGAGCGCGGTCGTTTTGGCGACCGCAAGGACATGGCCCGGCCCTTGCTCAGCATGGAAGGCCGAGGGCATGTCGACGTGAGCTCGATCGATTCGAAAACTTCTTCCGCGCGCGGTTTCCGCAATGGGCTGTCGCTCTTCGATGTGATGATCACGCTCGGACTCACCGGGGCGTTGATCGGTGTCGGGGTGGCCAGCACGGCTCGGCGGAACCCGGGTGCCGTGACGACCGCCCGGCACGACCTCGCCGACGAACTGCGCAAAGCGCGCATGCAGGCGACCCTCGGCGGCGCGCGCGTGCGATTCGAGGCGCAGGGGGGTCAGTACTTGATCACGCGGCTGAGCGACGCCGACGGCGACGGTACCTGGGAGTGGGATGCGACGACGGCGCCCCACAAGGTCGATCTGCCGACCGGAATCTCAGTCAACGCCTTCTCCGGCAGCGCCTCGGCGGTCGCCGAGTTCGACGGCCGAGGCTTTCTGGTGCCGAGCCGCGACGGAGCCTCGCGCAGCGTTGCCGTCACGGTGACCGACCACACCGGGCGCAGCGAGCTCCTACAGATCTCGCCCTCGGGATACATCGACGAGGCTGCGTCGATCAGTTGATGAAACTTCCGCGGAATCGACGGTCGACCACGGCCCCGTTTCTCCGCGCTCCCCTCGCGGCGCCGCCCCAAGCCAGCGCCGCGAGGGGAGATTCGTTTGGTACTGCGACGAGAGTCGTAGCGAAGGCGCCTTGCGGGCCGACTTTTCATACCTTCCCAGCATTCGGCGGCGCCGCGGCGCGCGGTAGAACGTCTGCATGCCGAATGTTTGCCTCCGCTGACATTTGCCTCCCTTGAGTGGGCCGGTTACCTCCCTAACCGTCCCGCCATCGCCCCCTCCCGCGAATTGGGCGCGGGAGGGGGTTTTTTTTGGATCGCGTCAGGTCAGCGCAGGTGCAGGCGGCCCATGCGGACGCGGCCGATGCCCTGCTCGATCGGAAGGGTCTGGTAGAAGGTGAAGACGGGATAGCGGCCGCTGCCGAGCGAGGAGTGGATCTGTCCGGCGTACGAACCGTCGGTCGCGCCGAGCGCGCTGATGTCGGCCGCGACCACCTCGCTCCACGGCCCCTCCGGCCGCGGCGCGGTGCGCAGCACGAGCTGCCCGCCGCCGCTGCACAGATCGTTGAACGCGGACAGGTAACCCTGCAGGTGGTCGTTCCAGGTCACCGAGCCCAGGCCGCCGGGGATCTGCGACAACGCGGGCTTGGCGTCGGCCAGCGACTTCGACCAGCCGTCGCCGGTCCAGAATTCGTATGCGTCGCGTTGCGCGAATGCGGCGAGATCGACGCGCGCCACCAGGATGTCGACGTTGCACTCATTGCGATTGGCGACCGCGAAGAGGTAGGCGCGCGTGATCGAGTCCTCGCGCACCGCGACGGCGCGCAGGAAGTTCGGCTCGTCGGGCGCGAACAATAGCAGCGGCTCGCCGTCAGGCCCTGTCGGGCGTCGAGCCGTCGTCTCGCCGCGCTCGACGTAGGCGACGCCGGTGCCCAGGTGGCGGAAGTCGTACGAGGCGCTCGATACCAACACCTTCTCGTACACCTGCACGGCGGTGTCTTCGTCGACGGCGAGCAGGTCGCCCGGCCAGAGCGCGATTCGCGTCGCACAGTCGGTGCCCACGGGGCATTGGCAATAGAGGTCGCCCGGCTTGCAGGTGTCGTTCCGCGTGCAGCACTCCGGCGGGTCGCGGGTCTCGTTGAACTCCGCTTCGGCGTCGCTGAACGGGTAATAGTCGAAGCTGCCAAACCAGGTGTCGACCGGTTCGTACACTTCGTGCGGAGAATCGATCGGCGACCAGGCGCCGGTGGCGCAGGGAAGGCCGGTCCAGGTGAAGGTGTCGCCGAACACCCAAAGGATCTCGTCGCCCATGCGGATCGAGTTGCCGGCGTCGCGGCCGTAGGCGAACGCATTGGTCGTGAAGTCGGGCAGCAGCTCGACGCGCTCGACGACCAGCTCGCGCGGTTGCGGCGGCGCGCCGAAGCGCAGCGCGTGGCAGCCGCCGAGGGTGAGCGCGGCGGTGATCGCCAACAGGACTCGCACCGAGAGTCGGGCTCTCATCGAGAAGACCCGTCCTCGACGCGGGCCTCTTTGTCAAGCGTCGCGCGCCGGGAGAGCCGAGCTCAGGCGTTCGATCAGACTCGCCGCGTCGACGTCCGCGATCAGCAGGTCTCGGTGCGATTGTCTTAGGAAGCGCGACGCCACCGCGTGATCGAGGAACGCGAGCAGCGAGTCGTAGTAGCCCGCGACGTTGAGCAGGCCGCACGGCTTGTCGTGAAAGCGCAGTTGCGCCCACGCGACCACCTCGAACATCTCTTCGAGAGTGCCGAGACCTCCCGGCATGGCGATGAAGGCATCGCTCAGATCCGCCATCAAAGCCTTGCGCTCGTGCATCGACGCGACGACGCGCAACTCGCTCAGCTTGCCGTGCGCCAGCTCGCGGTCGACGAGCGCCGAGGGGATGACGCCCACCACCTGCCCCGCCTGCTCGAGCGCGGCGTCGGCGACCTCGTTCATCAGGCCGATATTACCGCCGCCGTAGACGACGACGATGCCGCGCGCCGCCAACAGCGCCCCGAGCTCGCGCGCCGCCGCGGCGTACGCGTCCAGATCGCCGCGCTCCGACCCGCAGAACACGCACACGCTGCGCAACGCCGCCGTCATCGAGGGCGAAACGACTTCACCACAGAGACACAGAGGACACAGAGAAGGACAATCTTTTCGAGAATGCCATCAGCCCGTCCTTCTCGTACTCATCCGAGCCGGTAACTCTACCTGTGCAATCTCTGTGCTCTCTGTGTCTCTGTGGTGAATTTTATCAGATGGCTTCCGCGACTTTGTCTTCGCGATCCGCCGGCTCGGGCCGCTCGATCAACGGTACGTACTGGCGGCGTGCCTCGCCCATGTAGAGCTGCCGCGGCCGGGTGATCTTCTGCTCCGGGTCGCGAACCATCTCCGCCCACTGCGCGAGCCAGCCGGCCGTGCGCGGGATGGCGAAGAGCACGGGGAACATCGTCACCGGGAAGCCGATCGCCTGGTAGATGATGCCGGTGTAGAAATCGACGTTCGGATACAGCTTGCGGCTGACGAAATAGTCGTCCTGCAGGGCGATCCGCTCGAGCTCGAGCGCGATGTCGATGAGCGGATTCTTGCCGGTGACGTCGAACACTTCGTACGCGAGCTTCTTGATGATCTTGCCGCGCGGGTCGTAGGACTTGTAGATGCGGTGGCCGAAGCCCATCAGTCGCTCTTCGCCGCTCTTGAACGCCTTGATGGCCTCCGGGACGTTCTCGACCGACCCGATCTTCTGCAACATGCGGACGACCGCTTCATTCGCGCCGCCGTGGCGCGGGCCGTAGAGCGCAGCGACACCGGCGGCCACTGCCGAGTACGGATCGACCAGCGAGCTGCCGACGGCGCGCACGGCGTTCGTCGAGCAGTTCTGCTCGTGATCCGCGTGCAGAATGAAGAGCACGTCGAGGGCGCGCTCGATGGCCGGATGCGGCGTGTACTTGCCGGCCATCTTGAACAGCATCGACAGGAAGTTGCCGGTGTAGGACAGCTCGTTCTGCGGATAGACGTACGGCAGTCCGCGCAAATGGCGGTAGGCGAACGCGGCAATCGTCGGCAGCTTGCCGATCAGTCGTCGGGTCTGCAGGCGCCGCGACTGCAGGTCCTCGACGTCCTTGGCGTCCGGGTAGAACGTCGACATCGCCGCGATGGTTCCCATCAGCATGCCCATCGGATGGGAGTCGTAGCGAAACCCGGTCATGAACTTCTTGATGTTCTCGTGCACCATCGTGTGCATCGTGATGTTGTGCGTCCACGCGGCGAGTCGCTCCTCGTCGGGCAACTCGCCCTTGACGATGAGATAGGCGGTCTCGAGGTAGTTGCTGTTTTCCGCGAGGTCCTCGATGTCGTAGCCGCGATAGAGAAGGATGCCCTTCTCGCCGTCGATGTAGGTCACCTTGCTGCGACAGCTCGCCGTGTTGAGCAGCGCCGGATCGTAGCCGAGGAGGCCGAAGTCGTCGTCGGACAACTTGATCTTGCGCAGATCCGCGGTGCGAATCGCGCCGTCCTCGATCGGCAGCTCGTACTGCTTGCCGGTTCGATTGTCGATCACCGTCAGTGACTCTTTTGCCATCTTCACTCCTCGGACCGGGTCCACTCCGCGTCGACGGCGGGAACGTCGCCCGTTCTAAGGGGACGGCGAATCCCGCGAGTCGAAGGGGGCGGGGCCTGCGCCCTCCTCACAACGATCGGGGTTTTCGGAAACAGGCCCTTGATACAACTCTGCGCTGCGGGCGGCAACGCCGGAAGCGATCAGCGCTCAGTTATCAGCGTTCAGTCCCCTCCCCGCGCCCCCCGGAAAAGCGATCGACGACATTCGCGATGATTATCGAATCAAGAGAGGAGGCGCGGTTGCGCTGCTCCGAATGGCACGCCGAAGGCGTCACCAAGAAGCTGAAAGCTGATCGCGGACAGCTTCCTTGACGCCTCGACCATCGCGCGATCAATGTTGGGCATGGTCATCTTCTCGCAGGTTGGGCGCAAACTGACCGATCGATTGAAAGAGCTGCTGCCGGACGTGGAAATCGTAGCGCTGCCGACGAGCGGACCGGTCGATGCGAGCCTGCGTGGCGACGTGTTGTTGTCGCAGACCTGGGGGAGCGACAACATCGTCGATGTCATCGAACGAGGCGTGCGTTGGGTCCACGTCCTCGGCACCGGCGTCGACCGCTTTCCCTTCGACCGCGTCGGCGATTGCACCGTGACGTGCTCGCGCGGCGCCAGCGCGATTCCGATCGCCGAGTACGTGCTCGCCGCGATGCTGGCGTACGAGAAACGGATTCCCCAGATTTGGATGGACCGGCAGCCGCCGCAGTGGTTCGGCGACCGCCTCGGCGGTCTCTACAAGCGAACACTCGGCCTCGTCGGCCTCGGCGCGATCGGGATGGCCGTCGCCCAACGCGCCCTCGCCTTCGAGATGACGGTGCTGGCGACCCGGCGCAGCGATTCGCCGTCGCCGCTGCCCGGCGTTGCGATTACCAGCCTCGACGACATGGCGGCGCGTGCCGACCATCTAGTCGTCGCTGCCTCGGCGACCGCCGAGACAGCCGGCATCATCGGTGAGGCACTGTTCGCGCGGATGAAGCCGGGGATGCACCTCATCAATGTTGCCCGCGGGTCGCTCGTCGATCAGGATGCGCTGCGCCGAGCCCTCGATGCCGGCGTCGTCGCGCATGCGACCCTCGACACGATGCAGCCCGAGCCGCTGCCCGACGGCCACTGGATGTACGCCGATCCGCGCATCTCGCTCACCCCGCACGTGTCATGGAGCATGCCGGGCGCCGTCGAGCTGCTCATCGAGAAGTTCGTCCGCAACGTCGAGCGGCGCCGGCGCGGCGAGCCGCTGCAGGACGCGGTCGACCGCGACCGCGGCTACTGAC
>CADEER010000099.1:2557-18764 GCA_902826395.1 uncultured bacterium | reverse complement strand
CGCGTACGAGTACGTGTACGGGAGAAAATCGACAGTCTCTTTCGCCGGGGTGACAAAGTAACGCCCTCCCGGGTGTGCTGCCGCTTGCGCTTGCTGGCCCAGGTGCGAAGTGCGATCAAGCGAGGAATCGAGCGGGGAGGTTTCGCATGCCGAAGGTGCTGTTGGGAATCGTTGGCGCGCTGGCTCTGGCGGTTATCGGCTGCGGTAGTGACGACGACGGCGACGAGAATCTCTCGCTGACCGTCGTGGCGGCGGCGCCGCCACAGGTGGCGGCGAACCAGATCGTTGATGCGACGGTCGAGGTGACCTCCGAGAGCGGAGCGCCGCGCGCCGGTGTCGAGGTGTCGTTCGAAGTCGAGCGCGGCGGCGGTTCCCTGGAAACGGCGGTCCTGTCGGGCGCGGCGGAGCCGCGCGTCGGCAGCGCGACGGTGCGCAGCGGCGATGACGGTCGCGCGACGGTCTCGTGGCGCGCCGGCATCGCGCCGGTGGCCAATCGGCTGAGCGCTTCCGCCGGCGCGGCGGAAGCGGTCTTCGACACCGAGGTAGTGTTGGCGGCTCCGCTGCAGGCGGAGCAGTTCGGCGACATCCCGGAGCTCTTGCGCGACAGCGGCTACGTCGTCGAGAACGGCAACGGCACCGAGTCTTTCCTGGTCTCGACCGAAGATCTGGCATTCGTCTCGGACGATGCGCTGCTGCTCGGGCTCGCGGTCACGACGTCCGCGGCGGAGGTCGAGGGCGCGCTGGTGGCGATGGATCCGAGCGGCGACGCGGAGCTGCTCGAACTCGGCGGCGACCCGCTGGTCGGCGTGCTCGGCATCGCCATCGATCGCGACGGTGTGTTGTGGGCGGCCGACCCGCGCGGCGACGCGCCTGGTGCGCTGCTGCGCATTCCCGAGTCGGGCGTCGTCGAGACGGTGATCACGTCGACAGGCGAGGAGGATCTCCTCGCGCCGAACTACATCGCGATCGGACCGGACGACCGCGTCTACGTCAGCGATCCGTGTCTCGGTATCGTTCTGCGCTACGACCCGGCGACGGGCGCGGTCGACGACGTGCTGCACACCGACGTCGCGACGCAGGGCGGGCCGAACGGCCTCGCATTCGATGCCTCCGGTGAATACCTCTACTTCGCCACCGAGAGCATCGCGCTGCTGTGCTCGCGCCCCGATCTGCCGCTCACCGATCCGGTCGCGGGTTTGTTCCGGGTCCCGTTCGGCGATGCCGGCTTCGGCACTGTGGAGCCGATCGCCGAGCGGCGGGGCCTGTTCGGCGACGGACTCGGTTTCGACGTCGAGGGCAACCTGTATGTCATCTTCGACACCCAGGCGAACTTCATGCTCGAGGAAAGCGCGGTGTGGGTGATGCCGGCGGGCGAGACTGAGCTGGTCAAGTTCCTCGCAACCGGGGACAAAGTGTACGCCAATCTCGCGTGGGGTCGCGGAGGGTTCGGCGACGAGACGCTGTACATCGCTCTCCTGGCGGTCGACGCGTTCCAGTTGCCGCTGCGGGGTGTCGAGCGCATCGAGCTCGGCATTGCCGGGCTGCCGCTGCTGCCGTGATGCATGCTTGAGGTGGCGGCTGGAGGCGGTGGGCGGACCACCGCGCTTCTGGCGTTGGGCGCGGCGCTGGGAATCGGCCTTGCCGTCGCCAGTCTGACGCAGACTCGCGGAGGGGCGCGCGCTCTGCCGGAGGGCGCGGTTGCCGCGGTCAACGGCGTTCACATCCGCCGCGTCGATTACGAGCGCGCCGTCGCGGCGCTGACTTCCGATCGGCGTTCGCCGCTCACTGCCGAAGACCGACGGCACGTCCTCGACCGCCTGATCGACGAAGAGCTGTTGGTCCAGTACGGCATCGAGCTCGGGCTCGTTCGCTCCGATCGCCGCGTGCGCGGCGATCTGGTCTCGGCGGTGCTGGCGGCGCAGGTGGCGGCCGTCGATGGATTCGAGCCGAGCGCCGACGAGGTGCGCGATTTCTACGAGCGCAACGCCGAGTTCTTCGCGCTGCCCGGCCGGTTCCGCGTCGCGGTGTTGTGGTTTCGCATCGCGCCGGGTGGGTCGCACGAAGAAGCGCTGCAACGGGCCGGCGAGGCGGTGGCGGCGCTGCGCGCCGGCGAGGCAGCAGCGGCGGTCGGCGCCAGGCTCGCCGACGCGCCGGTGGCACCGCTGCCGGACGGCTATCTGCCGGCGGCGAAGATTCGCGAGTACCTCGGCCCGACGGCGACCAAGGCGGCCCTGGCGCTCGAGGCGGGGCAGGTGAGCGAACCGCTGCGCACCAACAACGGCGCCTACGTGCTGCAGATGGTCGACCGCGAGTCGAGCAGCTCGCCGCCGCTCGCCGAAGTCGAGGAGCAGGTGCGCGCCGAGATGCGCCGCCGCGCCGGCGACGACGCGGTGCGCGGCGCCCTCGAGTCGCTGCGCGCGCAGGGCGAGGTGGTGGTGCGCGGCGATCAACCCTGACGGCGTCGGCGGAACGCGTGTACGCCGGACGCGTTCATTGCCCGCGCGAGGTACACCGGTTCGCGTGCAGCGATCGCATCAGTCCTTCGGTGCGCGAACGGTGACGACCGGAATCGAGCTCGCGCGCACCATCTTCTCCGCGACCGAACCGATCAAAAGGTGGGCGACGCCGGTGCGTCCGTGCGTGCCCATGACGATCATGTCGCTGCCGAGCTCGCTCGCCGCCTGCTGAAGCTGCAGGAACGTATCTCCGTCCCGCACGTGGACCTGCACGTTCAGGCCACCGAAGTGCTTATCCGCAAACCGCTGGGCTTCGTCGCGTCCCTTGCCATGGACATCGGCGGTCCGTTGCGCCCGATACGCCTCGTCGCCGTAAATCTCGGCGAACGTCGACGTGTCGACGACGGTGACGACGTCCACCGATGCCCGGAGTCGAGCGGCCAAATTCGCGGCGACCTCACCCGCAGCGTCCGCCCCGGGAGAAAAGTCGGTGGGCACGAGGATTCGTTCCATGGGCTTCATTGCGCCTTCCTTTCCCTTCATGACTCGGTTCCGCGCTTCCGTCGTTGCGAGCAGGGCGCCCCTCGACCAGCGCACGAAGGGCGACAACCTACCGGGGCGGCGTTCTCGGCGCCAGTTTGAGCGCTGGCCGAGATCGCCGTGATTCCCAGATTCCAGAAGCTCGCCCCACGGGAGTCACGAGAGGGAGATGACGATCGCTCCGGTCACCTGTCTCGCCGAAGCCTCAGGGGTTGGCATTCGATTTGTTCTGATGTGGGGAGTCGGGAGGCAGAGATGGACGAGCAAACTCGAGAACGCCAACGCATGGTCGAGAGGCATCTCATTGGCCGGGGTATCCGGGACCCTGCCGTTCTCGAGGGGATGCGGACGGTGCCGCGGGAGGCCTTCGTCGCCGCCGAGCTGGCCGAATTTGCGTACGAGGACGCGCCGCTGCCGATCGAAGCCGGGCAGACGATCTCGCAACCCTACATGGTGGCGTCCATGGCGGCCGCGCTGGAGCTGCGACCGAGCGATCGAGTTCTCGAGGTCGGCACCGGATCCGGATACGCCGCCGCGGTGCTGAGCCGCATCGCGCGCGAGGTGTACACGGTCGAGCGCCACGAGGAGCTGGCACTGGCCGCGTCGCGCCGCCTCGCGAGGCTCGGCTACACGAACGTCCACGTCCAACACGGCGACGGCACGCTGGGCTGGGCGGAGCACGCGCCGTACGACGCGATCGTCGTTGCGGCGGGCGGGCCGGACGTTCCGAAGGCACTGCTCGACCAACTCGCACCTGGCGGCAGGCTGGTCATTCCGATCGGAGAGACTCCGCGCGAGCAGGATCTCGTGCGGGTGCGCCGGCACCAGGACGGAACCTTTGATCGCGACGACCTGGGAGCGGTCCGTTTCGTGCCGTTGATCGGCGCCGAAGGATGGAAGGAGGCGCCTGGAACCGGGCCGGTTGCTCCTCGCCCAGGTGCGAGCCGCCCGGAGGTCGTCGCGAAGCTCATCCACGAGGCGGCGGAACCGATCGAGAGCATCGACGGTGCGAACCTGGACGCCCTGCTCGATCGCATCGGAAATGCCCGGGTCGTGCTCCTCGGCGAAGCGACGCACGGAACTTCCGAGTTCTACCGGATGCGAGCCCGCATCACCCAGGAGCTGATCCGCCAGCGGGGTTTCACGGTGGTCGCCGTCGAGGCCGACTGGCCGGATGCGGCGCGCGTCGATCACTACGTGCGTCAGCTTCCCTGGGAGCGCGCGCCGGGGCAGGCCTTCACTCGCTTTCCGACCTGGATGTGGCGCAATCGGGAGGTCGAGCAGTTCGCGCGTTGGCTGCACGACTACAACGGTGCCGTCGAGGCTCCGGAGCGCCGCGCCGGATTCTACGGACTCGACCTCTACAGCCTCTACAACTCGATCGCCGCCGTGCTGCATTACCTCGACGGCGTCGATCCGGACGCGGCGCGCGTGGCGCGGGCGCGGTACGGCTGTCTGACGCCTTGGCAGGGGGATCCAGCCGCGTACGGTCGTGCCGTCACGACCGGCAGCTACCGAGCCTGCGAGGAGCAGGTCGTCGCCATGTTGCGCGACATGCTCGAGAAGCGGCTCGAGTATCAGCTCCGCGACGGCGAGCGCTATCTCGACGCGCTGCAAAACGCACGCGTCGTTGCCAACGCCGAGCAGTACTACCGCGCGATGTACTACGGGTCGCGCGATTCCTGGAATCTGCGCGATCAGCACATGTTCGAAACCCTGCAGGTCCTGCTCGCCTTCCGCGGCCCGGATACCAAGGCGGTGGTGTGGGAGCACAACTCGCACGTCGGCAACGCGGCGGCGACCGAGATGGGCGCGCGCGGCGAGCTCAACGTAGGACAGCTCGCACGAGCTGCGTTCGGCGACGCTGCGTATCTCGTCGGCTTCGGGACCGACCACGGCACGGTCGCGGCGGCGAGCGATTGGGACGGTCCGATGGAGGTGAAGCGCGTCCGACCGGCGCACCCGCAGAGTTACGAGCGGCTCTGCCACGACTCGACCGTGCCTGCGTTTCAACTGGCGCTGCGGCAGCCGCGCCGCATGGAAGTGCGAGACGAACTTTCCGCCGCGCGCCTCGAGCGCGCGATCGGCGTGATCTACCGGCCGGAGACGGAGATGGCGAGCCACTACTTCCAGGCGGTCCTGCCGGTGCAGTTCGACGAGTACGTTTGGTTCGACGAGACGCGCGCCGTGAGCCCGCTCGGCGAGAGCACGCGCAGCGCGGGGATCCCCGACACCTACCCATTCGGACTCTAGCAGCGCATGGACCAGCGCAGCGACAGCGCGCGCCGCGTCGCGGCGCGGCTCGAATCGATCGAGGTGATGGATCGGTTCGCCGCTCGAACCGGTCTGACCGCGGGAGAGCCGCAGCGCTACCTCTGGACGGACGCATACGCCGTCTGCAACTGGCTCGGCCTCGCGCGTTGCACCGGAGACCAGAGCTATGTCGAGCTCGCGCTCCGGCTGGTCGATCAGGTCCACCACGTGCTCGGCCGCCATCGATCCGATGATCGCCGCAGCGGGTGGATCAGCGGTCTCGCCGCGGACGACGGGGAAGCGCGGCCGACCGCCGGCGGACTTCGCATCGGCAAGGCGCACCGCGAACGCCGGCCTGACGAACCGCTGGACGAGCAGCTCGAGTGGGATTGCGACGGTCAGTATTTCCATTACCTGACCAAGTGGATGTACGCGTTGGATCTGCTGACGCGCCATACCGGACAGCCCTTGTTCAGCGAGTGGGCGCGCGAGCTCGCGCAGGCGGCCCATCGCGCCTTCGTGTATACGCCGCGCGATGGCGCCAAGCGGATGTACTGGAAGCTCAGCGTCGATCTCTCTCGTCCGCTCGTCGCGTCGATGGGACAGCACGATCCGCTCGATGGCCTGGTGACGTACACCCAACTGCAGATGACGTCGCCGGGTGGAAAGCCGGATCTCGGCACCGCCATCCGCGACTTCGCCGCCATGGTCGACGCGGCGCACATGGCGACCGGAGATCCGCTGGGCATCGGCGGCCTGCTGTTCGACGCCTACCGCGTCCTTCAGCTCGAGTGCGAAGGCACTCCCGCCTCTGGCCTGCCCGAAGAGCTTCTGCGGGCAGCCGAGGTTGGGCTCCGCCACTACGCCGCCCAAGCCGACCTGCAGCAGCCCGCGATACACCGGCTTGCCTTTCGCGAGCTCGGCCTGGCGATCGGGCTCGCCGCACTCGAGCGGGAAGAGTGGTCGTCGGCGAGTCTCGTGGTGCGCTCGCGGATCGAGCGGCTCGCGCAGTACGCGCCGCTGCGCGCCGCCATCGAGAGCTTCTGGCTGCATCCCGCGCATCGCGAGGTCGCCAGTTGGACGAACCATAGAAACATCAACGAGGTGATGTTGGCGACCAGCCTCGAACCGACGGGCTTCCTCGACATTCCTCCGATGCGCCCGGCGGAGTTGCATTAGCCGCGAGCAAAAAGCTCATCCACAGATTGCGCAGATTCCGCAGATTCTCGCCTTCCCGCGCAGGCCATCGACTTCCATCTCCCGCGTTTCATTATGCTCCGAGCATGAAATCGGGGTTCCCTTCCGCGGGTCCCTCGCGGATCTGCGAAATCTGCGCAATCTGCGGATAAAGTTTTTGCCTCGAGGCTCGAGATCGGCGCACGAGCCCTGGCGCTTCGCTTGGAGGTGGCGCGGGGCTTCCCTCCGGCTTCTGGTTCGTGTCTCTTAGTCGACGTGGGCCAGGTGCGGTCCGGAAGTCAGGAGGCGGAGGAGATGTCGAGACCCGCGATGTTTTGCCGGGAGCCGCGCGCCGTGCGGTGGTTGAGGATCGGATGCTGAGTTGGCTGGCGAGGTTGGCGCTGCGCCGGCATCGGGCCATCCTGTCGATCAGCGCGTTCGCCCTGGCAGTCGCCGCGGCGGTGCTTCTGTACGGTGGCAAGCTGGGCTCCGGTACCACCGAGGGGATCGAGGCGTCGGTCGTACAGGAGTTGCTCGGCCGCGAGTTGGCCTATCCCGGCGACTCGTCGTTTCTGATTCTGTTTCGCGCCCGCGACTTCGACTGGCGCGATCCGCGCTATGCCGCCGCCTTGACGGAGGCGCTGGCGCCGCTGCGCGCCGACCCGCGCGTGCGTCTGGTGCTGGCGCCGGACGATGCACCGCAACTGGTGGCCGAGCGCATGGTGTCGGCCGACAAGCGCAGTACTCTGGTGGTCGTCTCGCTGCGCGATGCCTTCCACGAGGCGGCGGCGGCGTACCCCGAGCTGCGCGCCAGCGTGCGCTCGCCGAGCCTGGAGATGGGCTTCACCGGCTTCCTCGCCTACCGTCACGATCTCGATCGGACGCTGGCGTGGGACGTCCTGCTCGCCGAAATGGTCAGCGTGCCGCTGGCGGTGTTGGTTCTGCTGCTGGTCTTTCGCAGTGCCGCTGCCGCCGCGATCTCGGTGGGCGTCGGGGTGTTGGCGGTGATGGCCGGCGTCGCGACGCTCACCGCGCTCTCTCACGTCACCGAGATCGCCGCCTACGCGATCAACGTCGCGTCGCTGATCGGCCTCGGCGTCGCGATCGACTACTCGCTGTTCATCGTCAGCCGCTATCGCGACGAGCTCGACGGCGGCGCCGACATGGCGACGGCGCTGGTGACGGCGCTCGAAACCGCGGGGCATGCCGTCGTCTTCTCAGGCTTCGCCGTGGCGATCGGGCTGTCCGGGCTGTTCTTCTTTCGCGGCTCCTTTCTCGCGACGATGGGCTTCGGCGGCAGCGTCGTGGTCGCATTCTCCGTGATCTTCGCTCTCACGTTTCTGCCGGCGGTGCTGGTGGCGCTCGGGCCGCGCATCGACGCCTGGAGCATACCGGTGCCGCGGGTCGCGATGCTGGAGGGCGGGTGGCATCGCATCGCCACCTGGGTGATGCGCCGGCCGGTGCTGGTGTTGGTCTCGGCGCTGGCGATCGTGATGGTGCTCGGTTCGCCCTTCATCCGCATGGCGGTCGCCGCCGCCGACATCTCGACGCTGCCGCGGGGAGTGGAAGCCCGCGATGTGTACGAGCAGCTCGCCGAGGTGTTTCCCGAGCAGGTTCGCACCCGCATCCTGGTCGCGGTTCGCTATCCGAGCGGACCGGCCTACGCGCCGGAGCGCGTCGGAGAGCTCTACGAGCTGGCGCAGCGACTGGCGGCGCTGCCGGGAGTGATCAAGGTCGAGGGCGCCGTCGATACCGATCCGCAACTGACAGCCGAATACTTCGAAGCCGATGCCGAGACGCCTCTCGAAGACCTGCCGTTGGCGGCGCAGCGGATGCGCTCGATGGTGACAGCCGAAGAGCTCGCGCTCCTCATCGTGGTCACCGACTTGTCGCCGACCAGCGAAGCGGCGCGCGAACTCGTGCGCGCGATCCGCGCCGATCGGCGGGTCGGCGATGCGACATTCATGGTAGGCGGGCCGCCCGCCAACGACGTCGATTTGAACGCGTTCGTCCTCGAGCGCGCGCCGGAAGCGATCGCCTTCGTGCTCGTCGTCACCTACGTCGTACTGTTCGTGATGCTGCGCTCGGTAATCCTGCCGTTCAAAGCGGTGATCATGAACCTGCTCTCGATCGCGGCGTCGTTCGGAGCCCTGGTGTGGATCTTCGAGGAGGGCCATCTGCAGTGGCTGCTCGGCTTCGAGCCTGGACCGACCGACATCGCCGTCCCGGTCCTGCTGTTCTGCGCCGTGTTCGGCCTGTCGATGGACTACGAAGTCCTGATGCTGTCGCGCATGCGCGAGGAGTACCTGCGCAGCGGCGACAACACCTGGGCCGTGGCCGAGGGCCTCGAGCGCACCGGCCGCCTGGTGACCAGCGCCGCCATCATCATGGTGACGGTCTTCGGCGCCTTCGCCATGGCACGGGTCATCATGGTGCAATCGCTCGGCGTCGCCCTGAGCATCGCAGTGGCGCTCGATGCCACCCTGGTCCGCGTCCTGATCGTGCCAGCCACGATGCGCCTCTTCGGCGACCTCAACTGGTGGGCCCCCGCGTTCTTGGGCGGTGCGCGACAACCGGGAAGCGATAGTCGACCTATCGAGGATCGCCGGTAAAGGCGGCGGTTTGATCTCTGGGGCCTGAAATGGCCTGATGTGGCCATGAAGCAAGTCAAAATCGCCGACCTGAAGAATCAGCTCTCGCGACATTTGCGTGCTGTGGAGCAGGGCGCAGAGATCGAGGTTACCGATCGAAGCCGTCCAATCGTCCGGCTGGTGCCGGTTCGCTCAGCGGAGTCGCAGATTCGCATCGTGCCGGCGCGGAAGCCGTTTCGCGAGGTGCGTAACCGGCGGTTCCCGAAGCGGCGCTGGCGGGCGGGTTCGCTCCAGCTTTTACTCGAGGAGAGAGGTCGGCGGTGAATGTGTACGTCGATTCCTCCGTCCTTCTTCGCATCGCCCTCAGCGAGCGAGGTGCGTTGCGGGAGTGGCGGCGGATCACTCGCCCGCTTGCCAGCGAGCTGGTGCGTCTGGAGTGCCGGCGGACGATCGATCGGGCGCGCATTCGAGAACAGCTCAGCGATAGTGTCGTCGCGGAACTCCGAGAGGCCGTGTTGGATCTGCTGGATTCGCTCGACATTGTTCCACTCGACAATGTGATTTTGGAGCGCGCCGCGGAGCCGTTCCCGACTCTCCTCGGCTCGCTCGACGCCATCCATCTGGCGACGGCGGTGTTGGCGCGAGCGCAGATTGACGAGCTCCACTTTGCGACCCATGACGATGAGCTGGCGATCGCCGCTCGCGCGCATGGGTTCAAAGTGTTCGGAGCGGCTGTGCCGCCGCGCCGGAAACTGCGAACGCGGTGACGGCGGAAGCTCCACGTTGTGCCGTCTCTCAGCCCTGCGCGACAGTCGTCGGGCGGCTGTGGTTCGCCTGGCTGGCTGCGTTTGGCGCTTGGCTGATCCTCGGCGGCGTTGCCGCGGCGCATACGCGGAGCATTTCGTATTCGCTGTGGGATATCGACGACGGCGGCGCGGCTGTGCGGTTGCGGGTTTCGCGGCTGGAGCTGACGCGGCTGGCGCTCGATCCGCTCGCGTCGGCCGACGACGAGCAGACCGTGATCGCCATGCTGCCTGCAGCGGTGCGGATGGCTGCGGGCGGCGAGTGGTGTCGACCGGTCGAGCCGCCGCGCCGTATGACGGCGTCGGAGGGCAATCTGGTCTACGGCTGGCGGGTTGAGTGCGCGGCGGCCGACGAGCGCGTCATCGAGAGCCGATTCCTGCTCGACGTCGCGCCGTCGCATCTGCACTTCGCGCGCGTCGAGCGGGCAGGGCAGCCGCCGGTCGAGCGGGTGCTGACCGAGGCGGAGCCGAGCTGGGAGCTCGGGTCGGCGGCCGGCGCGGCGGCGGCGCCGGCGGGCGGCACGTCGCTGCTCGGCTACGTCGAGCTCGGGGTCGAGCACATCCTCACCGGGTGGGATCACCTCGCCTTCGTTCTCGGGTTGCTGCTGCTCGCCTACACGTTGCGCGACATAGCGATGCTGGTGACGTCGTTCACGATCGCCCACAGCATCACGCTGGCGCTCGCCGTCTCGGGGGTCGTCGAGCCGCGCGTCCAGGTCGTCGAGGCGCTGATCGGCTTTTCGATTGCGTTGGTGGGCATCGAGAACGCCTGGCTGCTCGCCGGCCGCGGCATCGCTCTGCCGCTACTGGTGATCGGTGGCCTCGGCGCCATCGCGCTGGCCGGGGCGAGTCTGCCGCTCGCCGGCATTCTCGGGCTGGCGCTGTTCACCGCCTGCCACTTCGCGCTGCTGCGCCGCGCCGCGCGGCCGGAGAGACTGCGCGCCGCGGTGGCGTTCGCCTTCGGCCTCATCCACGGCTTCGGCTTCGCCGGCATCCTGATGGAGCTCGATCTCGAGCGGATCCGCCTGGCGCCGGCTCTGTTTGGCTTCAACGCCGGAGTCGAGCTCGGCCAGCTCGCCGTCGTAGCGGTCGTCTGGCCGCTGTTGCTCGCGGCGCGCCGGACGCCGCGCGCCGCAGCGTGGGTTGCGGATCTGGGCTCGGCGGCGGTGGCGGGGTTGGGGTTGTATTGGTTCGTGGTGCGCAGCTTTTAGAAGCCGTGAACCGTGAACCGTGAATGGTGAACCCGGGGGGCGCGAACAGGTGTGATGGCTGAGTGCCAGTGGGGCTCATAGTGTTCTCGACGGCCGCTGCCATTCCCCGCCGACCGGTTCACCGTTCACGGTTCACGGTTCACGGTCCCGTTCACGGTTGACGATCTCACCTGCTCGACGCGACGCCGCGCGCCGCGATATGACCGCCGCATGACGACCGCCCTGATCGGCCCCACCTCCCACTACTACTACTCGCAGCGCCTGAAGCTGCACTACGTCGACTGGGGCAACGCCGGTGCGCCGCTGCTGTTGCTGGTCCACGGCGGTCGCGATCACGCGCGCAACTGGGACTGGGTGGCGCAGGCGCTGCGCGACGACTTCCACATCATCGCGCCCGACCTGCGCGGCCACGGCGATTCGCAGTGGTCGATCGGCGGCTCGTACGCGTTGATCGACTACACGCTCGACATCGCGCAGCTCCTGGCAGCGCTGGACGACTATCCGGTGACCATCATCGGCCACTCGATGGGCGGCGCCATCGCGCTGCAGTACACGGCTACCTATCCCGATCGCGTCGCCAAGGTGGTGGCGATCGAGGGACTGGGCCCACCGCCGGGCATGATCAAGGAGCGGCCGGCGCAGGAGCGCATGCGCTACTGGGTGCGCGAGATGAAGGACCTCGCGCAGCGCAAGCCGAAGCGCTATCCGAATCTCGATGAAGCGGTCGAGCGCATGCGCGAGGCGAATCCGCACCTCAGCGAGGAGCAGGCGCGCCATCTCACGGTACACGGCTCCTATCGCGACGAGGACGGGACGTATCTCTGGAAGTTCGACAACTACACGCGCACGACGACGCCGTACCTGTTCAACAAAAACGACGCCGCCGAGCTGTGGGGCGGCATCACCTGTCCGGTGCTGCTGCTGCGCGGCACCGATTCATGGGCGTCCGATCCGGTGATCGACGGCCGTGCCGAGGCGTTCCGCAAGTACGAGTTCCACAACGTCGAGGGAGCCGGGCACTGGGTGCACCACGATCGCCTCGGCGTGTTTCTCGGCCACGTGCGCCGATTCTTCGGGCTTACCGCTTGAGTCAGTGAAGCGTGCGGTCGATCGAATCGCCGGCGACACTTTCACCGTTCGCCGGCGGCGCGACCGGTCGGCCGTTGCGTTGGTGCGGCGGCGTGTTGTTGGCCGCGGACCGGGCGGAGAGCGTTCCGAGGCCGACGGCATTCAGGCCGTTGCGCGCCTGTTCTTTCAGCACGTGCAGCCAGCGCTGTGCGAAGGCGAATTCGGCGCCGAGGATCGCCAGGCCGGCGGGGATGACGACGAAGGCCGGTCCGGGCAGCACCAGCATGCAGATGCCCACGGCGACGACCGTGGCGCCGACGACGCCTATGATGATGCGGCGCGCCGAGGTGTAGGTGACGTGCAGAGCGCGCCACATCGGCGACTTGGGATCGGGTTCGGACATGTAGGGGAAGTATTACCCGCGTACCCGCCGAGCGGCAATCGCCGAGTTCGATCGCCGCAAAGTCCATGTGCAACGCGCCTGGCGACTGTGTTAGCCTCTGGAGCCGAAGAGGAGGTGGAGCGATGAAAACGGTACGCGACATCTTGGCGAGCAAGGGAACGGACATCTGGTCCATAACGCCCGACGCGACGGTTTTCGAAACCCTCCAACTGATGGCCGACAAGGAAATCGGCGCCGTGCTGGTCATGGTCGGTGGCAACACGGTCGGCATCTTCACGGAGCGCGACTATGCGCGGCAGGTCATTCTCAAGGGCAAGGCGTCGAAGGATACGCCCGTCCGCGAGGTGATGACGTCGCGCGTCGTGTACGTGAAGCCGGACGAGTCGATCGAGAATTGCATGGCCCTGATGACTGACAAGCGAGTACGCCACCTGCCGGTGCTCGATCAGAGTCGCGTCTGCGGCGTGCTTTCGATCGGCGACGTCGTCAAGGCGGTGATCTCCGAGAAGCAGTTCATGATCCAGCAGTTGGAGAACTACATCACCAGCGGTTGAACGAGCGGTGCGATCCGGGGGGATCGCGCCGTCCACAGTCGACGGGGGTAAATTGGGGGGCTTGGATCGGGGCGACGACGACTGGGAGCAGTTCGCCCGGCGCGACCCCTATTGGGCGGTGCTCACCGACGAGCGCTTCCGCACGGCGAAGCTGTCGGCGGCGCGGCGTGCGGAGTTCTTCGCGGCGGGGGAGAAGCACATGGCGGCGGTGTTCGCCTGGTGTGAGGAAATGCGCCCGGCGCCGTGGTCGCCGCGCCGCGCGCTCGATTTCGGCTGCGGCGTCGGCCGTCTGTTGCCGGCGCTGGCGCGGCGCTGCGCGGCGGTCGTCGGCGCCGACGTCTCCGAAGCAATGCTCGCCGAGGCAGCGACCAATCGCCGCCGCATGGCGATGTCCAACGTCGAGCTGGTGCGCAGCGACGACGAGCTTCGCGATATCCAGGGCGGCTTCGACCTCATCCACTCGGTGATCGTCTTCCAGCACATCGCGCCGGTGCGCGGTGAAGCGATCTTCGCGCGCCTCTGCGGCCTGCTCGCCGAGGACGGCGTCGCGGTTCTGCACTTCACCACCGGCTCGCGGCGCGGTGTGATGGCGAGTCAGCTCAGTGATCTGCGAGATCGCGTGCGGCCGGTCAACGCGGTGGCGAACCTGTTGGCCGGCCGCGCGCCCGGAAACCCGCCGATGCGCATGTACGAGTATTCGGCGCCGCGCCTCGAACAGCTCGCTGCCGATTGCGGCTGCGACGTCGTCGCCCGCCGCGACTTCGCGGTGCCGGGGCACAACGGTATCCTGCTGTGCGTTGCGCGGAACTAGTCGTCGCGCGACGTGCCGACGACGCGGCGGACCAGCCGGCGCAGAGGCCGCGGCTTGTTCTGCAGGGTCTCTTCCAGAGTCCGGTGGGAGAGCAGCATCGCGAGGTGGTTGGCGTACAGCAGCGCCAGATCGGGATCGTGGCGGCGCAGCGCCACGATGTAGGCGAGATAGCCGGCGCCGGGTACACAGGCAATGAGGAAGGTCTCGAGTGAGTGGATGCGCGCGTAGTCCGGCCGGCGGCGCGTGGTCTCGGTGGCGCGCGCCAGCGCCACCCAAGAACCGCGCAGCACCGAGGCGACCGGGATGATCGGCACCGGCACTGCCAGGCGCCCGGCGCCGATGCCGAGATGAACGGCGAGGTTGCGCAGGATGTAGCTGGTGGTCGCGGTCCCCTGGCCGAGAAGGGCGCGCAGGCGCGCCGCGCGCTCGGCGGTGATCTCGTCCGTCGTCTCCAACTGGGCGATCGTCGCCAGCAGGAGCTGCTCGTCGTGCAGCGCGCGCTGCAAGCGGCGTGCAGCGCCGCGGGCGGATTGCGCAGTTCCGGGCACGTGCCGAGGCTAACAGCCTATTGGATTAACCGCGACTGCCCACCTTGAGTCATTCCGGCGAAAGGGACTGTCGGTTTTCTCCCGTACACGTACTCGTACGCGTACCCGTACACGATCAATGCCCGAATTCTGCTGGAAACTCCGTGTACGAGTACGGGTACGCGTACGTGTACGGGCACTGATCTTTGGTTTTCCGACAGTCTCGAAAGCCGGAATCCACCCATCTCATTGAGGAATGGACCCCGGCTTTCGCCGGGGAGACGAAGAGATGAATTGAGGCGCTGTTGCGAGGGCGTATCAGCCGGTCAATTGCCGCAGGATGGTGGCGGTGTCGAAGTAGACGCGCTCGCACACCAGATCGCGCTCTTCGAAGATGAACAGTGCGCAGCAACGGCAGCGGAACTCCTTGCCGGTGGGTGCGATCCCCGCCAGCTCACCGCGGTGGGTGCCGAGCAGCCAGAACTCGGCGACGACCGCATCGCTGCTGGAATGCAGCGCGATCAGCTCGTTGCGCTGATCGGGAAACGCGCCGCGCGTCGTGCGGAAATACTCGCGCACCGCCTCTTCGCCGTCGTGCACCTGGCCGGTGGCGATGAGCTCGTAGCGCGGGTGTGCGAACGTCTCGATGACGGCGTCGAAGTCGTGGACGTTTTCCGCCTCCATGTGGCGCCGGACGATGGCTTCTCTCTCTTCGCGCAACGACATGTTGGCTCCCATCTCAGAAACTGGCGCGGAACGCCAGTTTCTGGGGGCGAGGGGCGAGGGGCGGGGGGCGAGGGGCTGTCCCGGCAAGGGAAGACTGAATGGGTGCGAAGGCGCTGTTGCGCTGGGGTTTGCCCGGGCCGCCCCTCTGCCGGACAGCGCTAGCTCGTGCCCCTCGCCCCCCGCCCCTCGCCCCTCGCCCCTCGGGTGTCGTTCACCACGTTGACCGGCGCCCCGGCGAGAAAGGCCCGGACGTTCCCCACCGTCGCCTCCATCAATCGCCGGCGTGCCGCGAGGCTGGCCCAGGCGAGGTGCGGCGTCACGATGCAGCGCGGCGCGCCGAGCAGCGGATTGTCGGCGCGCATCGGTTCGGTCGATACGACGTCGAGCGCGGCGCCGGCGAGCCGACCGGCGCGCAAGGCGTCGGCGAGAGCCTGCTCGTCGATCAGCGGACCGCGCGCCGTATTGATGAGGAAGGCATCGTGCCGCATTGTCGCCAGCAACGCTGCATTCACGAAACCGCGGGTGTCGTCGGTGAGCGGGCAGTGCAGGGAGACGACGTCGGAATCGGCGAAGAGCTTTGCCGGCTCGGCCCACTCGAGCTGAGGCTCAGCGATGCGGCGGCGGCTGGCGACGATGACGCGCATGCCGAACGCGCGCGCCAGCTCGGCGACGCGGCGGCCGATGCGGCCGTGGCCGACGATGCCCATCGTCTTGCCGGCGAGCTCGATCGGCGGTTGCAGCCAGAACGAAAAATCGGGCGAGCGGCTCCAGTCGCCTGCCGCGACTGCGGCGGCGTGCGCGCCGACCTGATGGCAGAGCTCGAGCAGCAGGGCGAAGACGTGTTGCGCGACCGAATCGGTGCCGTACTCGGGCACGTTGGCGACAGGAATCTTCAGCGCGGCGGCAGCGCCGACGTCGACGACGTCGTAGCCGGTGGCCAGCACGGCGACGAAGCGCAGCTCGGGCAGACGGCGCAGCGTCGCGTCATCGAGCCGCGTCTTGTTGGTGAGGACGATCGCGGCACCGGCGGCGCGCTCGACGACCAACTCGGGCGGCGTGCGGTCGTAGACGGTGAGGTCGCCGAGCGC
>CADEER010000099.1:0-2457 GCA_902826395.1 uncultured bacterium | reverse complement strand
GCCCCCTCTGGATCCTCGGCGGCTAATCCGGAATGGTGCTGCACATGTTCACCGGCATTGTCGAAGAGGTGGGAGTAGTCGCCGAGAGCACCGACGGCGCGCTGCGCATCCGGGCGCCGAAGGTCACCAGTGACGCGCAACTCGGCGACTCGATCGCCATCAACGGCGTCGACCTGACCGTCGCGCGGCTCGAGGGCGATGTGTTCTTCGCCAACGTCATGCCCGAGACGTACCGGCGCTCCAACCTCGGCGAGCTGGCCGTCGGCGAGCGCGTCAACCTGGAGCGCTCGGTGCGCCCCAGCGACCGCCTGAGCGGCCATATCGTGCGCGGCGTCGTCGAGGGCGTCGCCAAGGTCGAATCGTTCACACCGGAAGCCGAGGCGATCGTCATCCGCTTCACCACGCCGCCCGAGCTGCTGCGCTACATGGTGGTGAAAGGCCCGGTCGCCATCGACGGCGCCAGCCTGACCATCATCGAGAAAACGGCGACCAGCTTCGCCGTGTCGCTGGTGCAGTACTCGCAGGAGCACTTGAACATCCTCGACAAGAAGCCGGGCGCGTCGGTCAACATCGAGACAGACATCATCGCCCGCTACGTGGAATCGTTCCTCGCCAACCGCTGACAACGAACGGTTGGCAAGGCTTTCGCATCGAAATCGAAATCGAAATCGAAATCGAAATCGAAATCGACCCCCTGCCTCCGCGATTTCGATTTCGATTTGGATTTCGATTTCGAGGGGCTACGGAGACGGCGGGCAGAGGGCGAGCAGGTCGTCGAGTCTGCCGGATTCGACCAACGCATCGACGACGATCGGGCCCTGCGGCGTGAGGATGTAGTGAGTTTCGTCGAAGGTGTAGCCGCTGGCGAGCCAGCAGTCCCTTTGCCAGCGCCATGAGGTGATGGCACCGGGACAACAACCGGTCTCGGTACGCGCTTCGCGAAGCGTACCGCCGCCTGCGCTGGTTTCCGTTTCCCTTGGTTGTGCAGCGCCGAAGAGATCGCGGGCGACCGTGGCGGACGGATGCTTCGCCAATTCGAAGTTGCCGTTGTGAGCGGTGAAGCTGTCGCAGAGAAAATAGGCTCCTGACGGCGTCGAGCTGACCTCGAATCGCCCGCCGGGGGTGCCATCCGTGAAGCAGACGCCATAGGCGATCGACTGCAACAACTCGGCGGCGAGAACGGCGGCCTCGGCATCCGCCGGCGGAGTGGGAGGAACGACGGGCGTGTCAGTGGGGCTGGGTGTGGCGGGGACGCGTCGCGTTTTGGTGGGGGTAGGAGTTTGGGGTGTGCATGTCGTGCGAGAGAGGGCGGCGTTCACGCACGAGATGAGGACCCGGATAGTGATATCGCCGGGATCGCGTAGGTAGCTCGGACAGTGGCTTATGGGCGCATTGCCGAGAGACACGTGGAAGAGGCGGATCAGATCGTTGACGCCGACCCGACCGTTGCCGTCGCAGTCGCATTGGCACGAAGCGCCAGCACTCGCCGCCGACAGGATCAGCATCAGCACTAGAACGACCGGGCCTTGCCGCATCGCCGAATCCCCTGATGGCAAAGACGCCCAGAATCACAAAGAAGCTGCAAGGCACAGTTCAATGATTCCGAGTACTTCGAGCCACCCAAAGGTAACCGTTGCGCAGGGCGAAAATTTGGCGAAAATAGCCGCGTGTCCCTGACATCGCGACTGAACGTCGCGGCGCTCCAACTGCCCGGCAAGGTGTGGGTGGGGGAGGCGCCGCGTGAGCCCGTGCGGCTGCTCGGCAGCGGCGTCGCCGAGCTCGACCTCCTGCTCGGCGGCGGCCTGCCGCGCGGCGACGTCAGCGAGATCGTCGGTCCGCGCTCGAGTGGCCGCACGGCGATCGCCTGTGCGCTGCTGGCGGCGGCGACGCGCGGCGGTGAGGTGGTGGCGGTGGTCGACCTGCCGGACGCTCTGCACCCCACATCCCTGGAAGGCGGCTGTCTCGAGCGGGTGTTGTGGGTGCGACCGCCGAATGTGCGCGGCGCCCTGAAGAGCGCCGAGCTGATCCTCGACGCCGGCGGCTTCGCCGCGGTTCTGCTCGACCTCGACACGCCGCTGGCGCGCCGACTCCCCGCTCACGTGTGGCCGCGCCTGCGCCGCGACGCGCGCCGTTCGGGAGCGGCGCTCATCGTCGTCGCGCCGCACGAGCTGGCCGGCAGCTTCGCCGGCGTGCGCATCGCCCTCGCGCAGCAACAGGTCCTGTGGTCGCGCCGCGTCTTCACCGGTTTGCGAATTCAGGTGCTGCCACAACGCAGCTCGACCGCGCCGATTGCGGGTGGGGCAATGAACTTTGGCCACAGATGAACACAGATGCACACGGATGGTCGCGTTGTTTTTCGAGCTGTTGGAGTTGCTCGCGCTGCAGCGGCGTCTTCGCGTCTTGGCGCGAGAAAATCACCGATTCATCGATCTGGGCCGCCACTGCGCGAGCAATTCC
>CADEER010000098.1 GCA_902826395.1 uncultured bacterium | reverse complement strand
GCGAAGCCGTCTGCCGCGAGCAGGGTGATCGCGAGTCGTTGCGGTGCGGGGCCGACCTCCTCCACGAGCGCATCCGGTCGGTCGCCGGCGCGGATCAGACGCATCTCGCGCGGCTGGTCGCCCGTCACCGCCAGCGGGACATCGATCGAGATCGGCTCGGTGAGGCCGTTCAAACCTGCGACGTACCACTCGTCGCCGCTGCGCCGGGCGACGACGACGTGGGAGTCGGGAGATCCGGAAAGCAGGTGCGTCTCGTCCCAGGCAGCGGGCACGGCGGCGAAGAAGTCGCGCGCGAACGGCGCCGCGGCGAACACCGCCGCGAAACCATGCGCTGGGTCGCCGTCGGCCTGATCGGCGAAGTGTTGCACGCCCGATTCGAACACGACTGCCAATGCGACCTGGTGAGCATAGGTCAGTCCGGTCTTCCCCAACGCGTCGACAAAGGTGACGGGCGTGTAGTCCATCGATCCGACGACGTTTCGCGTCAGCGCCAGGCGGACGTTGTCGATCCCGTCAGGGCCGTCGAAGAACTTGTAGTTCTCGGCGCCGCGCACTCCCTCCATGGACATCAGGTTCGGATACGTCCGCTGCCATCCGCGCGGCAACGTCGAGCCGTGGAAGTTGACCTGCAGCCGTTCGCGAGCCGCGTCTTCCAGGATGTCGAGGTACTGCGCGATCTGGACCTGCTTCTCGCTCTGGAAGAAGTCGACCTTGATCCCGCGCGCTCCCCACGACGCGATGCGCGCCAGCTCGGCTTGCCGCGTTGCCGCGACGAGCATCCGGTCGCGTGGCGTCTCGCTGAGGACTCGGTTGTGCGGCCCACCCGAGTTGTACCAGAGATGGATGCCGACGCCGGCCGCGTCGGCGTATTGGATCAGATCCACGATGTCGTCGTCGCCGTTCGGCCACTGATCCCAGCGCGCGTCGACGGTGACGTACTCCCAGCCCATGCCGGCCGCGAAGTCGATGTAGCGCCGCTGCAGGTCCGGGTCGCCCGTCTCCTGGCTGTACCACGACCACGCCGCGCGACCGGCCCGCACCCAGCTCGCGTCGCCGGCAAATACGTCGGCGGTCGGCCGACTGAAGTCGTCGACCAGCGTGGACTCGAACACCGTCGCCAGATCGCCGGCGATGACGACCCGCCATGGAGTGGTCCACGGCAGCACCGAGCTCGGAGCGACCTCACCGACGCCTTGTCCCTCGGCCGCTCCCGGATAGGCGACCCGGTAGAGGGATCCCACCGGCTGCGCGAGATGGGTGCCGACGTACCCGCGGTCGAGATCCGCTTCGGCGATCAGGGCATAGTGCTCGCTATCCGGAGCGCGAAAGAGCGCGGCGTATCCCCAACCATTCTCCGTATTGGTCGCACCGAGCGCGACGCTCTCGAAGTGGCTTTCGTACGCCGGTCCGAACGGCCACGCGTTCTGGTACGGCACCAGCCAGGCGCTCGCGCCCTCGACCAGTCGAAAGCCGGAGCCCTCACCGATCGCCGTCGCCGCACCTTCGCCCAGCATCCGATAGCGGAACGCCGCCCCATCGTCGGCTGCACGGAAGTCGATCTCGATCTCGGCGCCGGCGGCGTTGGCGAAGCGGAGAGTGGTCTCGTTCGCTCGCGCACGGCGCTGCCGCCGCTTGCCGGTCGGCACTTCGTACGACGTGTCGATGCGGCGGGTGGAGCGCTCGCGAAACTCGAGCGCACCCATCCAATCGGCTCGATCGGTGGCGATGCCGAGCGGCGACCACTGCAGAATCGCCACCCCGTCCGACGCAACCCGGTAGTAGAGTCGCTCGCCGGCCGGGTAGTCCGCCTCGCCACCGAGGTCGAGCTGAGCGACTTCGATCGCAACCACGCCGCCGGGCGACTCGAGCGACCAGCTCGTCGCGCTTCCGCCGCCATCGTCTGAGGCGCACCCGGCCATCGAGATGACACACACCACCGACATTGCCGTGCGCAAGCCCTGCGTCATCGGATCACCTCCCCTGTGCAGAGACCTACACCGCCGGGCCGTCCGCCGCGACGCCTTGATATTCGCGTGTCCCTCTGCGGTAGTCGGCGAAACGAACTCGAGGAGGGGGCGGTGATCTTCAAGCGACCGAGTGGAGCGAAAACGCTGATTGGACTGGCCGCGTGCTTTGTACTGGCGACGGCAGGCTGTGGCAGTGACGACGATGGCGTCGAGCCGCCCACCGGGCCGACCGCAGACCTCTCCGAGGAGCTGGTCGGCGGCAACGGCATCTTCGTCGGGTCGGGATCGCTGGGTGTCGACTTCCCCGGCTATGCCGCGGCGGAGTATGTCGCCGCCGGCACAGCCACCTCGTATCGCACGGTCGGCGAGCAATCGGCAGACGGCCGCTGGACCTTCGCTGCCGACGGGACGGCCGACTACCGCACGCGCGTCCTGATCCGCTATCCCGAGGACCGCGATGCCTTCAGCGGTACGCTGATCGTCGAGTGGATGAACGTCAGCGGCGGCGTCGACGCCAATCCGAACTTCGACAGCGTCGTCGAGGAGGTCCTGCGCCAGGGGCATGCCTGGGCCGGGGTATCGGCACAGTTGATCGGCGTCGAGGGCGGTCCGGTGCTGGTCGTCGCACCCGGCGCCGAGGGGCTGGCGGGTAAAGGACTCAAGGGCATCGACCCGGTTCGCTACGGTACGCTTTCCCATCCAGGCGACGGATTCTCCTTCGACATCTTCACCCAGGTGGCGCGCGCGCTCGGCGCCGGCCCGGATGCGATCGGCGGGCTGCGTCCGGACGTCGTGCTCGCCGCCGGCGAGTCGCAGTCGGCGATCGCTCTCGTGACGTACTACAACGGCGTCCAGCCGACCGAGAACGTCTTTGACGGATTCTTCGTGCACAGCCGCGGCTCGTTCGCGCTGCCGCTGGTGGGACCTGGAGAGTACGCCGATCTCGCCGGTGCGATCGGCGGCGAACCGGTGATCCTGCGCACCGACCTCGACGCGCCGGTGATCGAGCTGCAGGCGGAAGGCGACGTCACCGGGTTGCTGAACTCGCGGCTGGTGCGTCAGCCCGACAGTGAGACGTTCCGTCTCTGGGAGGTCGCCGGGACGGCGCACGCGGATGCGCGTCTGGTCGGCATCATCGCCGACTTCATCGACTGCGGCGTTCCCATCAATCACGGCCCGCTGCACCTCACCGCCAAGGCCGCACTGCATCACCTGGACAACTGGGTCCGGGGCGACGACGCACCGCCGACCGCTCCGCTGCTCGAAACCGAGGGCGAACCGGCCGAGATCGCACGCGATGCCGACGGCATCGCGCTCGGCGGCATTCGGACGCCGCCCGTGGACGTGCCGCTCGACGTGCATTCCGGCGAGGCCGGCCCAAACCCGAGCATACTGTGCCTGCTGCTCGGCTCGACGACGCCGCTGTCCGCCGAGCGCCTCTCCGAGCTGTATTCGTCCGCCACCGACTACGAGGAGCGCTTCGCGAATGCCGCCGATACGGCGATCGACGACGGTTACGTGCTCGAAGAGGACCGCGAGCTGCTGTTCGAGTACTTCGAACCCGAGAGGATTCCCTAGCCCGCGACCAACCACGGGCAAGAAAAACGGGGTGGACCAATGCCATCTGCCTTCGCACTCGTTCTCGCAGTCGGCTTGCTGACGCCGGCAGCGGCCCTCGCCGGCGAGGAGCCACTGCCAGCGTCGGTCGCTGCCGAGCTCGACTCCGTGGCAGCCATCTGTCGCGACGCGGGCGGCTCGCCGGTGACAGAGCAAGCGGTGAAGCGGGCCGATCTGAACGGCGACGGCCACGAGGATTTCGTCGTCGACACCGGATCCGTGCAGTGCAACGGTGCCGCGAGCATCTACGGGGATCGCGAGAAGAGCGTCAGCGTCTACGCCGGCGATGCGAGCGGCGGCGCGACACAGACGTTCGCCGGCTCGTCCTACGGTGTGAAGCTGGAGTCCGCGAAGATCTGGTTGACCGTCAGCGGCGCACAGTGCGGCAAGGAGCCGGCGCAGGACTTCGCCAGTGAAGCCTTCTGTGAGCGGCCGCTCGCCTGGAACGCCGGCGCGAAGAACTTCGAGCTGGCCCCGGTCGGCACCGTTCGCATGATCGAATAGTCGCGCATGCGCAGACACCGCCGCCCTCTAGTGGTCGCGTTCACGTCGCTGCTCGCGATGGGAATCGCGGCATGTGGAGACTCCAGCGACCCGCAGGCCTCGACGCAGCCGATCTCGGCGGCAACCGAAGCGTGGTGGGCCTACACGCGACCGGCTTCGTACGGCGTACTGGCTCAACCCGTCGACGTGCCGATGCGCGATGGCGTTACGCTCGGCTGTACCCTCAGCCGGCCGACGACGAACGGCGCACTGGCCGGCGGCAGGTTTCCCGGGTTGGTGATCGAATTCACTCCCTACGCCGCCATCGGCGCGGTGTATGAAGCCGAAGCCGACTACTTCGTCAGCCGCGGCTACAACGGGCTGGTGTGTACTCTGCGCGGTACCGGTCGCTCCGGCGGAGTCTGGCAGCACGCCATGTCGAGCCAGGACGGCCGCGACGCGCACGACCTCGTCGAGTGGCTCGCGGCGCAACCATTCTCCGACGGCCGCATCGGCCAATTCGGCGAGAGCTACGGCGGCGCCACCAGCTACGGCGCTGCCGTCGAGCGCGCGCCGCACCTGCGCGCCATCGCGCCGCTACAACCGCCGGGCGATCTCTATCGCGACGTCGTCTACCCGGGCGGCATCAAGGCGACCGAACGCGGTAGCCTCGACAACTGGCCTCCCACCGCGCAGGGGCTCAGCTTCGGCGGCGTCGACGCCGCTGCCGAGTACGCGGTGAACCGCGCCCATCCCACCTACGACGACTACTGGCAGGACCACAGCCTGCGCGGGCGCCACGGCGCGATCGAAGTCCCGGTGCTGACCGTCGGCGGTTGGCGCGACGGCTACTTTCGCGCCGGCACGCTCGCCAACATCGAAGCGCTGCCGGAGCGGACGTGGACGATCTATGGCCCGTGGGAACACGGCATCGTCGTCGCCTTCTGCGACTGCCCGGCGGACGGTCTCGTACCGGGAGGTGTGCTGTTGGCGTGGTTCGATCACTGGGTCATGGAGCTGCCCGATGTCCCGATCCCGCCCCATCCGACCTTCGTTTCCTTCGAGGGCCCCGTCGGTGTCGGCGACGGATGGCGTGAGATCAGCGATTGGGATCCGCACGGCAGCGGCGGCGTCACTATGAACTTGGGTGCCGTTGGGGAGCTCGGCAACACCATCGTCGGCGGCAGTGTTCTGTTTCGCGAGCCGCCATCGAGCGCCGCGGTCGCCAGCGCGACCTTTACCTCCGCTCCGCTCGCCACCGATCAGGTGTTGCTCGGGCATCCCACATTGACGCTCGAGGCTTCGCTCGACGCCGCGGACGCACACTTCTACGTCGAGCTGCTGGACGTGAATCCGGAAGGTAGCGAGACCTTCGTCAACGACGGCTACCTCGCCGCGAGTCACCGCACATCACACGTCGACCCCGAACCGGTCGCGCACGACGTCGTCATCGAGTACGCGATTCCCATCCGCCCGCAGCACTATCGCTTCGCCGCCGGCCAACGCGTGCGACTGCGCATCAGCGGCGGCCCACCCGAGTTACTGAACCCACCGGCCGATCCGGTCGAGGTACACATCCACACCGGCCACAGCTCGCACCTCCGCCTGCCCGGCTTCTCCAACTAAGTTCGGCGCCGGTAGCGACACCGAGATTCTCGGCTGCTTCTGTCACTTCGCGAGCAGCTCGAATGCGGCGAGCCAATCGCCGAGATCTCCGTGCCTCGGTGTCTCCGTGGTGAGAAGAACCCGCTTCAAGCGAAGTAGAGGTGCGACGTTGCGGCGGCCGTGAAGTTTTCCTGCAAGTGGGCCAGCGACTGACTGTCGGCATTGACCGCGTCGAGACCATGCGCCAGGACGTACGCGTAGCTACGCTGGAACGGCGACAGCGGCGCCTCGCGGAAGGATGGATCGTAGTGGGTGTCGAACGCCGCCGGTCGGTCCGGTCCGAAGCCGAGCCACCGGCCCGCCAGGTGCCGCGCCGCCTTCATACCGATCAGGCCGATGCCGACGGCGCGCGCCTCGTCGAGGGTCGCACGGAGATCCTTCATCGGCGGCGAATCCTTCCGCACGGCCTTCTCGTTCCAGTCGTACCAACCGGCCGGCGTAACCGCGATCTGCGCCAGAGAATACCACCCCGTGTCGGCGGCAGCCTCGAGCACGGCTTGCGTGTTCTCGTGTGTGCTGACGCCCCAGTGATCCACCTTGCCTGCACGCTGGGCCGCCAGGAACGCCTCGTGCATCTCCTCGCTGCGTACCAACGACACGTTGTTGACGGCCATCACGTAGTACGCGTTGACGTGCTCGGTCCGCAGATCCAGCAGGCTCCGATCGAGTGCCGCGCTCCAATTGCGCGCTGCTTCCCTGCACTGCTCGGCGTTCAATGTCTGCGAGGCGCCGATCTCCATGCCGACCAGCCCCTTGGAGATGAGAAAGATCGCGTCGCGATGCCGCTTGGCAAACGGCGCGAGATTCGCCTCGGCATTTCGGTAGTAGTCACTGGTGCCGACGTCGAAGACGTTCACGCCGTGCTCGAGGGCGGCGTTCAGCAAGTCGTCCTTGCCGAAGAACATCAGCGCGGCGCCGCAGCCAAAAACCAGACGACTGCCCTCGAAGCCGGTTCGACCGAGGGTGCGGTACGTCATCTCTGGCCAGATCTCGGCGGCCTGCGATTCCGAAGCGGCTAGAGAGCCGGCGGCGCGGGCGAGGTCGGATCCGCCGATGCCGAGCAGAGCCATCAGTTGCAGCAGTCGCCGACGAGTCGTCGGCATGGCCCGTTCGAACCGATTCATGTTCATCCTTTCCGTCAAGACCCCCCGGTCGGCGCCGCATCGAGAATACGCACCAGCGTCGGTACGTCGATGGGCTTCACCAGGTGATGGTCGAATCCGCTTTCGGCGGATTTCCGCCGGTCCTCTTCCTGACCCCATCCAGTGAGAGCCACGAGGGTCATCGCCTTGCCCCAAGGTTGCTCGCGAATCCGCTTCGCGACTTCGAGGCCGCTCATCACCGGCAGACCGATATCGAGCAACGCGATGTCCGGCCGAAACTCCCCGGCGGCGGCGAAGGCCTCCGCCCCGTCGCGCGCTATCTGTGTCTCATGTCCCTTCAACTGCAGGAGCAGAGACAGCGCCTCGGCCGCGTCGGCATTGTCGTCGACGACCAACACGCGGCGCCCACCGTTTGGCTTCGTCCGCTCATCGCCATGGCGCGTCGCCGGCATCGGTGCCGCTTCGCGCAGCGGTAGACGGACGACGAACTCGCTGCCCCTGCCCGAACCCTCGCTGCGGGCGTCGACAGTTCCGTCGTGCATCTCCACCAAACGACGAACCAGCGTCAATCCAATCCCAAGCCCACTCTGTACACGCTGCGACGCGGGCTCGAGCTGGGTGAACATGTCGAACACCGTGCCGAGCATCTCCGGCGGGATACCGCGACCCGTGTCGCGCACCGTCACCACCGCCGCATCGCCGTCCGTGGCGACATCGATCGACACGACACCGCCCCGGTCGGTGTACTTGCACGCGTTGTTCAACAGGTTCGCGAAGATCTGTGCCAGCCGCACCGCGTCGCCGTCGACGAAAACTGCCTCCGACGCCCCGTCGAAGCGCAAGTCGAGGCCTGCGCTGTCGGCGAGCGGCCGGCAGGTCTCTACCGCCTGCTCGACGACGCCGCACAGATCAAGAACTTCGCGCCGCAGCTCGATCTGGTCGCGGCTGATTCGAGCGATGTCGAGCAGATCGTCGACCAGCCGCTCGAGGTGAGTGAGCTGGCGGTCCATCGTAGTCGTCGAGCGTGCCAACAGGGCGCCGTCGGCTCCCCCGTGCTTCATGATCTCGATGGAGTTGCGCAACGGCGCCAGCGGATTGCGCAGCTCATGGGCAAGCGTCGCCAGGAAGGTGTCCTTGCGCCGATCGGCGAGGAGCAGCGCTTCCTCCGCCTCGCGCTGCGCGGTGACATCGGTATTGGTGCCGAACCAGTGCAGAACCTTCCCGGTCGCCTGGTCGCGGATCGGAATCGCACGCGACAGGAACCACCGGTATTGGCCATCGCGGCCGCGCAGGGGGAACGTGTCCTCCCACACCTCACCGCTGCGCAGGCACGCCGCGTACTTCTCGACCACTCGCTCCACGTGCTCAGGGTGATGCACGGCCGCCCAGCCCCAGCCGACCATCTGCTCCAGACTGGTGCCCGTGTACTCGAACCACCGCTGGTTGTACCAGAAGATCCAGCCGTTCTCGTCGGTCATCCAGGCGAACTGCGCGATGTTGTCTGCCATCGTGCGGAATCGCTCTTCGCTCTCGCGCAGCGCCTGCTCGGCCGCTTTGCGGTCGGTGATGTCGATGGCGACACCACACACCCCGAGCGCGCCTGCGTCGCCGATGAGAGGAAACTTCACCGACAGATAGCGGCGGTCGAATCCGGGCCGCCGCACGCGCTCCTCCGCCTCGATTGCGGCGGCATTGGCGACAACCTCGAGGTCGCGCTTGCGCAGCTCGTCGGCTACGTCGGCCGGCAGAAGGTCGTGATCGGTCCTTCCGATTACGTCATCGTGGCTTCCGAGAGCCAAGCGAGCGAGCGGGTTCGCCAAGGTGTAGCGCCCGTCGACGTCTTTCACGAAAATCGCGGCCGGGGCGTTGCCCACCAGCGATCGGAACCGCGACTCGCTCTCGCGCAGTGCCTGCTCGGTGCGCTTTCGCGCCGTGATGTCGCGCGCCACCATCGAAGCGCCGGCGACGCGACCGTCGCCGTCGCGCAACGGCGAGATGGCGAGCGAAATATCCAGGAGTCGGCCATCTTTGGTCAGGCGCTGAGTCTCGAAGTGCTCCACTCGCTCGCCGCTACGCAATCGCTGCAGAATCGATTGCTCCTCGGTCAGTCGTTCGTCGGGGTAGATGATCGTGATCGGCCGAGCGATGGCCTCAGCGGATGTGAATCCGAACAGGCGCTCGGCGCCGGCATTCCACGATGTGATGACGCCGTCGAGGGTCTTGGTGACGATCGCGTCCTCGGAGGTCTGCACCACCGCGGCGAGCAAGGCCTGCGCCTCCTCGCTGCGCTGCGCTCGCTCGCGATTGCGGCGCCCTTCGGTCACGTCGCGGAACACCATGACGACACCGACCATCTCGCCCGAAACCGCGATGATGGGTGCGGCTCTATCGTCGATCAGCCTTTCGGTACCGTCGCGCGCGATCAGAATGGTGTGGTTCGCCAGGCCGACGGTCCTGCCTTCGGCGAGAACCGTCTCAACTGGATTCGTCACTGGCTCTCTACTGTCTTCGCTGACCAGCCGCAGCACGGCCTCGACGGGGCGTCCTATCGCTTCGACCGCGCTCCAGCCGGTGAGATCGGCGGCTACCGCGTTGAAGGCAGTAATCATCCCGTCTGTATCGGTCACCACGACGGCATCGCCGATGGACTCGAGAGTGACGCGCAGTTGTTCGCCCTGGGCGTGGCTCTCGACCGCCGACTCCTCGGCGCGAATGCGCGCGCGCTGCATGCCGCCGCCCAGGATCGCGATACCGACGCTGACCGCGGCGTAGAGTAGTAGTCCGAACTGGCTCTGGGGATCGACGGATAGTGCGCCATACGGTTCGAGCAGCCACACGGCCGAGGTCAAGACGCCAAGAAGACTCGCCAGGAGAGCGGGACCGAAGCCGCCAAACCAGGCCGAGAACACCACCGCGAAGAAGAGAGTAGCGAACGGGAATCGGATGCCGAGCACCGGATCGAGCAACACCCGTGCGAACGTGGCGAGCGCGACGCTGGCAATCGCCGCGGCGTAACGGTTCGCCACCCGGTAGGCGTCCTGCGACACGGCGCCCTCAACCTCCGGAAGACGTGCGCTCGCGGATGCACCAGACCTGGCGCGATGAGCCAGCAGGCATGCATCGTTGCTACACCAAGCCGTTGCGCCTTGTCACGCGGGAGCGGCGGGATCGAATGGAGGGGAGCCCCGCCGCGCGCGGGAGCGCCCCTCCATTTTGGCGCCACTGACCTCGGCCTGCGACGCATAGCTTTCGAAACGACTACCGTGGACTAGACGGCTCGCCCGGTAGCAATGGATCGGTCGTGTCGCGATCCAACCGAGCGTCAGGGGGTGCGACCGGCGCACCGTGTTCATCGCGGCGCAAATCGTCCCGCATTGGATCGTCGGTTCCCGGGACAGGCGCATCACCGGCGGTGGTCCGCAAATTGTTGACGACGCGTTCGACGCCGGCGACATCGCCGACGACTTCCTGCGCGCGACTCTTCGCATGCATCGTCGGCACGATACCCGTGAGGGTGACAACGCCGTCGTTCGACGCGACGCGAATGCTTCCCGGCACATCTTCGTCCGAGATCGCTTCGTTTGCGTCCGCGATGATCTCCGGATCGGACTGCTCGGAGCAGGCCGCCGACCCGAGCGCGACAGCAATCGCTGCACAAACAGCAAGGTTCTTCATGACTGCCTCCTTCTTCGTCTGGATCTCACTGCTACCGCCACGCCGGCTGGCGCAGCCTTGATCCCAGTCAGTCCGCAAGAGCCGTGCCCATAGGCCGAGTGCTTCCCGCTGTTGTAACGGATGGGTGCATTCCGCTTCGCACGGCCCGGCAAGGTCGGTAACGACTTGCAATATTTTCCGTGCCGCGAAGATCTCCTCGAACGCGGATTTCTCTTGGAATCTTTCGCCGAATCGGCAAGATGGCAGCCATTCTTTCGAATCGCACGATGCCCTTGGGCAGGCATCGGGCGAAGCGAATCAGCCAGAAATCAACAGGGGCTTTCGGGCAAGAATGGGAAGGCAGTCCCAGCGGGGCGTGAAACGACGGGAGTATCGGACACTGCTCGACATGTCCTGCGGCGTCCTGCGCGTCGCAGCCGCCGTGTTGGCAACGGTGCCGGTCATCGATGCCCGCCAAGCACTCGTCGGGACGCCCCTCGCTGCCGTTTCGAGCCCGGCGGTCGAGTGCGACTCGCACTCGATTCGCGAGCGTGTCGCGCACGCGGTGCAAGAAATAGAGCATGTCGTCGATCCGTGCGGCGATTCGGCGGAGATCGGACGAATTATCGAGTCGTTTCGCCGCTGCGATCCGACCTCCTACAAGATCTGCGTCGACACGCGCAGCCCGCGCAACTACGTCGACCCGGGCGCACGCGGCAACCCGCCGCAGCCGACGGCCCTGGTCTGGAACCCGGAGTTGCGCAACGAGCTGGAAAGCTCTTGCAACGGCGACGATTCCCGCCCGTTGCTGCGCGAGCCGAACGCATCGCTGCTGCACGAGCTCGTGCACATCGTCCAGGACTGTAGCGGCCTCGACCCGGCCGCCCACGAGTCGGAGGCTGTGCGCATCGAGAATATCTACCGGCGCGCCCGCGGCCTTTGTCAGCGCACGCGTTACGGCAATGAAGCCCTGCCCCCCGACGCCTTCGTCGCCTGTCGCGGTGACTCGTGCTCGTGCCCGCCGTACGACCGTCCTCTGCCGGCCGTGATGCCGCTGCGCGGCCCGCGCATCGCCGCGCGTTCGGCCGACGCCAACCCGCAGGCAGCCGGCGATACCAGTCGCGATGGTCAGGGCCCCGGCGATAGCCCCGGCCGCGTCCGCTGATCGCGCGGCAACTGCCTACGATTCGTCGTCGGTGCGGCCGATCGGAGCTCGCGCGACGCCTCGTTCCGACGATCGAAGGAAGTCGATCAGGTGGCGCACGTCATCGCTCACCGGCTGCTCCTCGATCTCCGCCATCGCGTGCGAGAGGTTGCGGCGGGTTCGGAAGAGAGCGCGCACGGCGCTGCGCAAGGCGCGAATCCGCTGCGCGTCGAAGCCGGCGCGGCGCAATCCCACGACGTTGACCCCTTTCACGATGGCGCTGCCGTCGGTGATGCAGAACGGCGGTATGTCGAGGGGCGCCCGCGAGAAGCCGCGGATCAGTGACAGCCTGCCGATTCTGACGAACTGGTGCACGACACAGCCGCCCGACACATAGGCCCGCCAGTCGACGCGAACGTGTCCGGCCAGGATCGCACCGGTCGCCATGATGACGTCGTCGCCGATCACGCAATCGTGACCGATGTGGACGCGCGACATGATGTAGTTGCGGCTGCCTACCACCGTCGTCGCCTTCGAGCCGCGATGCAGCTCCACGTGCTCGCGAAACACGTTGCCGTCGCCGATCGTCAGCTCGGTGTCGGCGCCGCGGTAGGAGGTGTCCTGCGGCTCGTGTCCGATCACGGCGCGCGGATGGATCACGTTGTCGATGCCCAGGGTCGTGCGCCCGCTCAAGTAGGCGAACGCCATCACCCTGCTCCCGGCGCCGATCCGCACCGGCCCGTCGATGACGACATAGGGCCCGACGTCGACGGAGGAGTCGAGCTCGGCACGGCGATCGATCAGCGCGGTGGGGTGGATCGGCATGCGACCGACACCATCCCGGATTCTCCACCGAGGATCCAGCCCAGCTCTCGCGAAAGAGCTATCGCCCAATCAGGCGACTCTCTGCGACGGCTCTTCCTCGGGCTCGCCGTGATCCTCCGCCGGCAGCCACTCGGGATCCTGCCCCGCCGAAGGGTGGACGAACGGCAGTTCCACCGTGAAACGTGTGCCTTTGCCGAGCTCGCTTTCGGCGCGAATGTGGCCCCCCAACATCCCGAGCAGCCGCTGCACGATATGCAGACCGAGACCGACGCCGCCGTGACGCCGAGTCGACGAGGCGTCGACTTGCAGGAACGGCTCGAAGATCTCGTCGATCGCCTCTGCCCGTATACCGATTCCGGTGTCGGAGACCGCGATCTGGATGCCGGCCGTCAGCGCCGACACCTCGACCGTCACTTCACCTCGATCGGTGAACTTGAGCGCGTTGTTGACCAGATTCTTGATGACCACCTTGAGCTTCGAGCGATCGGTGATGGGTTGCGGAGAGTCGGCGTCGATGCGCCAACGGGTGCGCACTTCGGGCTTGTCGATCTGCAATGCACGGGTCTCGCGGTCGATCTCCTTGCCGAGCATCGCGAGGTCGACGGACTCGAAGTTGAGCTCGAATCTGCCCGCTTCGAGGCGACTGAGATCGAGCGTCGCCGTGATCAGCTCGTGCAGCTCGCGAGCGCTGCGCCCGATGCGATCGACGATGTCGCGCTGGTCGTCGGTCAGCGGATCGACGGCGCCATCGAGCAGCAGCTCGTGGTAGCCGAGGATGACGTTCAAAGGCGTGCGAAGCTCGTGCGACATGGTGGCCACGAACTCGGACTTGAGCTGATTGGCGCGCCGGAGCTCCTCGAAGAGGCGTGCGTTCTCCAGGGCAATCGACGCAACCTTCGCCAGCTCGCGCGCGGCGCGCAGCTGGAGCGGAGAGAACGATGCACCGGCAGTGCGGTATCCGGCGGTCTGAACGCCAATCACTTCGTCGCCGCGCACCAGTCCGATCACCAGGACGGTCGAGATCGAGTAGCGTCCCAACAGCCAACCCATCGGTTGGTTCCCATGCTCCGCCGCCGAGAGCACCAATACGCTGCGATCGCGCATGGTCGTGCGCAGCGGCTCGGCCGGAAAGCGGAGCAGCCGAATCGCGTCCCACTCCTCGATCGGCGCGTCCTCGGCGCGCGCCGTCGCCCACTCGTCGCCGTCGAGCATCATCGAGTAACTGAACTCGCAATCGAGGACCTCGCAGGTGAGCCTGCAGAGCTGATCGAGCAACCTCTCCGCACCGGTCGTGGCGCTGAGCTCGTAGCTGACACGGGCCGTCGCCTGCGAGATCCGCAGCTCCTCGCGCAGGGCCTGCTCGATTCGCCGCCGATCGCTGATGTCGCGGATGAAAGCGTTGAAGTGCAACTCCTGATCGGCCCGCACGCCGACCGCCGTGAGCTCGATCGGGAATTCGTGGCCGTCGCGAGCCAGCGCCTCGAGCTCGAGGCGAATCTCGACTGGGGAATCTCCCGCACCACTCGAGTAGCGCGTCAGCCCGGTGCGGAAGCCATCGCGATAGCGATCCGGGACGATCAGCTCGTCGACGGGGCGGCCGACCGCCTCGGCGCGCGTCCAGCCGAAGGTCTTCTCCGCTTGCGCATTCCACTCACTCACGCGGCCATACCGGTCCGTCTCGACGACCGCGTCCAGCGCCGCGTCGAGGATGTGTCGCATTCGACCTTCGCTCAGGCGCAGAGCGCCCAACGCTCTTTCACTCGCGAGCCGGCTGCGCTCCGCCTGGATGCGGAAGATCTCCTGGCGGTGCACCGTCCGCACCCGTCCGACGTACGCCCCGAGTGAGATCAGCGGCGTGACGATGATCATGGTCAGCGTGCTGCCGTCGAGCTGGTGATAGGGAGAGCCGTAGGAGACAAGAGCCCACCCCGCGGTACCGGCGGCCAGGACGATCAGCAGCCACGGCAGCGCCAAAACGAAAAACCCAGCCGCGACCATCAGCACCGCGAAGCCGGCGAGCTGAACAGGGCCCGGGATCCAGATCGCCCGGTACAGAAGGACGCTCATCACCGCCATCGTCATCGCCGCCAGTGCCGCGTGTGACAGAGCGGGGCGGATGACGCCGCGCCGCAAGGCCTGACCTATGACGAACGCGAAGACCGCGCACAGCGCGGTCACGCCACTGACCTCGACGAACGTGGTAAGTGGCCGCGACAACAAGTCGATCAGCACGACCGCGGCGCCCGACAGGACCAACGCAGTCGACAGGGGCGGCCCGCTTTCGAACGCAGTCCGGTCGAGCGCCGACTTCAGACTGTTGTCATCGTCGCCGGGAGTCTGCTCAGGCAGGTCGCAAGGCCCGCCGCTGATGCTGTCGTCGCGCTCCACGGAGGCACGGCGATCTGCAAGTCAGGTGCCACGGGAACGAGGTCGCGCCAACGTAGAAACCCGTATCGTGACGCGCGCAATGCCCCGTCATCCACACACGATCGGCATCGCCGCGTCGGCCTTCGATCCTTTGTAATTCCTTCAATTGTCGGCGGCGCCGGCGAGGATCCAGTCGCGCACCTTGGCGACCAACCCGGGCGGCAGCAGCGTCGGCGAGTTGCGCGGCATGTGGGCGAGCACATTCTCCGCGTCGTCGATCGGCTCGCACAGCGAGATCATGTCCATCAACCAGCTCTCGTCCGGATTGCCGGGCTGCACCAGCGCCTTGTCGGTTTGCGCAAACGCAATGTCGTGGTTCAGGAGGTTGGAGTGGACCTGATCCGACGCCAGGTCGAGCCCGGCGGCCGGGGCGATCCCGTCGTGGCAGGCGCTGAACGTACAACTGCCGCGGAAGATCGTCTCGCGCATGCTGGTCAGCGTCGCCGGCTGCTCGGCTAGAACTTCCACTGGCGTGTCCATGCATTCGGGCACGGGGGGCAGCTCTTCGTCGTCCGGCAGCGACTCTGGCACGTACAGCGGCCGGTCGCGCTCGGCCTGCGACGGCAGAGTCTGCGCGGCGTGGCGCGGCAGCGCGATGCTGGCGCACTCGCCGTGATTCATCACGATCCCGTTTACTTCGCCGTCGACGATGTTGTCGCCGACCATGAAGGCATCCATCAGGACGTCCGAATCGGCGAGACCGAGCATGACGCACATTTCCTGATCGCCGATCCCCCATCCCACCGACTGATTGCGCGGGTTGAAGAAGCCGCAGGTGAGGCGCAGGCCGGTCGAGCCGGTCAGATCTAGCGGCGGGTCGAACGCCTTGCCGTTCGCCTCGGCGTTGAACGTATCGATGCTGTGGATCAACTGCCCGTCGTTCGGCCCGCCGAGGATCTCGACACTGAAGAAGTTGCCGAGCTCGTGGTAATGCGGGAGCACCCAATACAGCTTGAGATCCAACGGTCGCTTGGCGACATTCGCAAACGGCGTCGCGAGATCGCATTCGGTCGAGAACCTCGCCTCGCTCTCGGCAGGTATGTCGAGCGTGTAGTAGGTGAGGCGGAACGGCGCGAGAATCACCGAGACGTCGCTCGGATGGACTAGTCCCAGGCTCATGCGCAGGAACGTCTCGTGGGCGCGGTTCTGCAGATTCAACAGATGAACGCCGGAGACGATCTTGTGGCGCGGCGGAATCTTGATGACCGCGCCGCGCGCCAGGGCCTGGGTCTCGGCAACCGACTGCGTCGACTGAGCGAAGATCACGGTTCCGCTCACCGCCGACCCCAACTCGTCGAAGCCGCGGTCGCCGCAGCGGAAGAAGCCGTCCGGGCCGGGGTAGAGGCTCTCTGGGACGACGAACCAATTCGAGTGATGGTAGGCGCCGCCGTTCGACAGGGTCACCTGGTTCACGTACAGCGGCTCTTCGTTGTTGAGTGTCCAGGCGACGCACTGCGAGGCGATCTCCTGATGCGCCTGCAGGGTGATGTCGCCGAAGTTGTGGGTGAAGCGGGCGGCGATATCGGAGTCCGTCGAACACGTATCCGGACACCCGTTGAGCGCGTTGCCAACCGCGACCACCAGCTCGTTGACGGCGGCGCGCTCGTCGCCGTTGACGTCGAGCTCCGAGCACGCCGAGATGTCGGCATTGCCGAGGCTGATTCCGACGGCTCGCAACAGCTCGTTGATGCCGACGTTGCAGTCGTCATCGCAGTCGCCCGGGCATTGCTGAGCGATGGCCGGCAAGGTTGAGCCGGCGATCAACACCATGGCGATCGCGGCCATCCGCATCGCATGGCCAGCACTCGTTGCCGTGAATCGACGCATCACGTGCCCCCTCCCCTAACGCGTAAACCTTCTCGGCCAATAGCCGCCCCGTCCCGCCACGGTCAAGCAGAAACCTTCCCTGGAATCGCCTCGCCCTCGAGGGAGAGGCGTTCTTTCACGGCACGGCGGTCGCGGATGGCGTCGCTGTCGGAGTCTCCACGACGGCGCTCGGCGTCAAAACCGGGACCGGCGTGTCAGTGGGCGTCCGCGTGCTGGTCGGCGTCGGCGGCGAGCCGTGCCCGCAGTACGAGAAGAGGTTGCTCACGGCTACCTGCAGCTCGTCGATCGAGACGTCGTTGTCGAAGTCGACGTCGAATGGATAGCAAACCCGCAACTGCAGTTGCCCGAGGGCGATGCGCACACCTTGAATCAACTCCTGGATCGTCACCGTGTCGCTGGCGTCGCAATCGCCAGTGCAGCGGTGCGCGGCGGCCGGAGGCGCGGCGCCTCCGGCCAACATTGCGATCAGTACCAGCGGCGCGAGGGTCCGCGCGCGGAAGGTCGATCGCTCAAGGCATCGGCGGCGGATTGTCACAGTCGATGATCGGCTGTGGACCGATGCGCAGTGCACCGCCCATCGGAGCCGGCAATACGTCGAGCCGCAGGTAACTCCAGTCGTCATTGTCGGCGAGCGTGCTCAGCGTACCGCCACACCACAGAGCCTGAAGATCGTCGGCCGAGTTGATGTCGGCGGTGACTCCGGACTCGATCATGCTGTTGCCGTTCCAGTCCCACGACGGGGCGCCGCAGACTCCGTCGTTCTCGTCGAGATCGTTCTCGTCGAGCGTCAGGCGATCGCCATACGAGTAATCGAGGATTCCGTTGCCGGGCGGCGTGCAATTCGTATCGACGCCGGGGAATTGGTAGCGGTAGTTCATCACCGAGTTGTAGTTCGGCTTGTAGTTGCAGGGCGTGTTGCCGCCGTGCAGCAGGCGCAGATTGTGGCCGAGCTCGTGGACGATGGTGTGGGCGACGTTCTCGATCGAGTTGGCGCAATACAGCGACACGATCATGTCGTCGCCGAAGATCTCCGCCTGCCCCGAGCTGCCGCTGTCGGTGTTATAGCGGTGCGGCAGGATCGTGTAGTGGAAGTAGCCGAACCGCTCGGGGTCGAAGTTCTCGCTCTTGTAGCCCTGGAACTCGAGACCGCTGACGCCCGCCACCAGGACGCCGTCCGCATCATTGATCTTGTTGCCGCCGACGAACGGGCCACCCTGCCCGCGATCGTGGATGAAATTGATGCCGGTCGAGCCGTCGGGATTGACCAGCGGCGCCGCCGCGAACATCACACTCACGGCGTCGAGGCTCGCTTGCAGCGGCTGGTGCGAATGGGCGGCGCATTCGAGGCTGTCGTCGAACCAGTCGTACTCGACGAGAATGTCGCGCCGCAGCGGATTCACACCCATCCCCGGCAGATCGAGCCCCTGCGTCGTACCGAGCACCTCGTCGCCGTCGTCGATGCCGTCGTCGTCGGTGTCCTCGTTGTGCGACGCCGTGCCGAGGTCGAAGCCGTCGACGTACACACCGGTGCCGGTCTCGACGCAGTCGTCGAGGCGATCGCCGTCGTTGTCGAGCCCGAGCACACACGAAGTCGGACACACCCCCGGCGCAGCCTGGTCACCCGTCTTGATCGACTTACCGGCAACCTCGCTGTCGTGTGGCGCGGCGGCCTCCGTGCAGTAGCGTTCGCCGTCGACCGCGATGAGGGTGCGGATCGCGCCACTCGTACCATCCGGCACCGGCATCGACCCGGCTCCCTTGGTGACCAGCTTGAGGGTGCGTTCCTTGACCAACAACACGCGCACCGGCCCGCCATCGGGCGCCGCAGTGTTGCGGTACTTCCAGCCTTTAGCCCCAGGCGGAGTACCCAAGCCGCTCCACTGGCCCGCGGTCAGCGTGTCGGCGATCAGACCGCCCTCGCGCTCGACCAGCACCGCATTGACGGTACCGGCGGGATTGCCGGGCACCGCGAGCGAAGCCGGGTTACCCTGCTGGCCGGCCTTCACGATCAGCTTGAACAGCTTGCCCTCGGTCGGATTGCCGCCGTACTTGGAGACACTCACCTTGTGGCCGAGCAGGTGATCGGCGGCGTTTACCGACGTCGCGACGCTCAGCAGCAGCCCGATCAACGCGAGACGCATGCTCGACATAGCCACCCCCATGCGCCGCACCCTGCCACCGCGGCCTGCCGAGTCAAGTGAAATCCCGGTGCGGGCGCGGGGCCCGCACACGCGCCAACGCCCTTGGCCGGCGCAACGCGCCTTTGGACGCGCGGTACGCGCTTTAAACGTTGGACTCGCCGAAGGCGCCCTAGAGGACGACGCGAACCGACGGCAGGCTGCGCAGGCGGTTGTAGATCCAGTAG
>CADEER010000097.1:3901-19615 GCA_902826395.1 uncultured bacterium | reverse complement strand
CGCCCCGACGGGAAGATGTGGGCGCGGAAGAATGCTACACTGCTCGACAGAAACGCCGAGGTCGCCCCCCAAGGCAGGCCTCTCGCCCTCGCTCCCAGGTCTGGTACCCGAGCGGAAAGGTCCTTTTGAAGCATTCATTCGTTCGTGTTTTTCGCGGCCTGTCGGCCGTGTCCCGCCACCAGCCCGAAGAACCTATTCGCAGCGAGCTGTTCAGCATCGAGCGGCTCGAGCACCACGCCGAGAGTCTCGCCGTCGAGCAGCGGGTCACCGCCAAGCCCGGTCGCGGCCGTCCGTTGGCCTCGCGGCTGCGCGATAACGAGAAGGTCCTGCTCGCGGCCTATCGGGCCATCGGCGTGGCGATCCGTGAGGAACGCGCGATCACACCCGCCGCCGAGTGGCTGGTCGACAACTTTCACATCGCCGAAGAACAGATCCGCGAGATCCGCGACGATCTCCCGAGTGGCTACTACCGCCAGTTGCCAAAGCTGGCAGCCGGACCTTTGCAAGGCTATCCGCGCGTCTTCGGAATCGCCTGGGCCTTCGTCGCCCACACCGACAGTCTGTTCGATCCGCAGACATTGTGTCGGTTCCTGAGCGCCTACCAACGCGTTCAACCGCTGACGATCGGCGAGCTCTGGGCGGTGGCGATCACTCTGCGCATCCTGTTGGTCGAGAACCTGCGGCGCGCAGCCGAGCAGATCGTCAGCAGTCGCGCGGCGCGCCAGAAGGCCGATGCCCTGGCAGACCGGATTCTCGGCGGCGGCGATGACGGAGTCGAGGCCACGGCTAGCGCAATGCGCAGCTTCGAGCAGAAGAAGCTGCCGCGTCCTTTCGCCGTGCAGCTAGTGCAAAGGCTGCGCGATCAGGACCCGGCCGTGACCCCGGCGCTTCGCTGGCTCGACGAAAGCCTGGCCGCGCAGGGCACATCCGCCGACGATATCGTCCGAGAAGAACATCAGCGGCAAGGCAAGATGAACGTGACGGTCCGCAACGTGATCACCAGTATGCGTCTGGTGTCGGCTGTTGATTGGGCCGATCTCTTCGAGAGCGTCAGCCTCGCCGATGCGATGCTGCGCGACGGCAGCGACTTCGCCGCAATGGATTTTCCGACGCGGGACCTCTACCGAAACGCGCTCGAAGAGCTGGCACGCGGTTCCGGGCTGACCGAGCTGGAGGTGGCACAGCGCGCCCTGCTGGCGACCGAACGAGCCCAGTTGCGCGGCGAACGCGATGTGGCGATCGACCGAGAGCGAGACCCGGGCTACCACCTGATCTCCAAAGGACGTCGCGCCTTCGAGCGCGAGATCGGCTTCCGCATTCCGATCGGGCAGTGGCTGGCGCGATCGTACACGGCAACAGGAATGCCGGGCTACCTTGCGACCATCGCCGTCATGACCGGCGTCATTCTGGGGCTGGCTCTGTGGGGCCCGTCGCTACTGGGGGTTGGCACGGCGGCTCTCGGCTGGCTCGCGGTTTTCGCGCTGATCCCGGCTTCGGACGCCGCCGTGGTGCTGGTCAACCACCACGTCACGAACCGACTCGGGCCGAGAGTCCTGCCCGGGATGAGTCTGCGCGGCGGCGCGCCGCCCGATCTGCACACCATGGTCGCGGTGCCGACGCTGCTGACGACGCCCGCGGCCATCGAAGAACAGATCGAGAACCTGGAGGTCCATCACCTCGCGAATCCCCAGGACGCCTTTACGTTCGCACTGCTGTCGGACTGGACCGACAGCAGCAGCGAGTGCGCCGAGGGGGACGATGAGTTGCTCGCCGTCGCGACGGCCGGCATCGCGCGCCTCAACCAGCGATACGGGCCGGGAGTTCACACCGAACGCTTCCTCCTTCTGCATCGCCGGCGCGTCTGGAACGAGGGCGAGCAGAAATGGATCGGCTGGGAGCGCAAGCGCGGCAAGCTACACGAGCTGAACCGCTTGCTGCGCGGCGCCACCGACACAACGTTCACAACCGCCAGTGAGGCCACCGCTGCCGCGGTCGCCGGCGTTCGCTACGTGCTCACTCTCGACGCCGACACGCGTCTGCCGCGCGACGCCGCCCGGCGCCTGGTCGGCAAGATGGCCCATCCCCTCAACCGCCCGATGCTCGACGCGCGCAGTCAACGCGTCACCAACGGGTACGCCATTCTGCAACCGCGCGTCACACCTGCCTTGCCCATGGGGCGCGAGGGATCGCTGTTCCAGCGCTTGTACTCCGGTCCCGGCGGCATCGACCCATATGCCTTCGCGGTCTCCGACGTGTACCAGGATCTGCTCGGTGAGGGTTCGTATACCGGCAAGGGAATCTACGACGTCGACGCCTTCGAAGCAGCGCTCGCAGGGCGAATCCCGGAGAGCACGGTCCTGAGCCACGACCTTCTCGAAAGTGTCTTCGCACGCGCCGCACTCGTCACCGACATCGAGATCGTCGAGGAGTTCCCCTCCCGCTACGACGTCGCAGCAGCCCGCCAGCATCGCTGGGCGCGCGGCGATTGGCAGTTGATCCCCTGGATTCTCGGCCGGGGGCGGAGCGCGATCTCCGATGCGCCGAGAAAGAAGATTCCGTTCGCGGGCCGCTGGAAGATGTTGGACAACCTGCGCCGCACGCTGGTGATGCCGGCGACGTTTCTCGCCTTGCTGGCGGGATGGCTGACGGCACCGCTGAACGCCGCCGCGGCGTGGACCACCGCGGTGATCGTCATCATCGGCCTGCCGGCGCTCCTGCCCACGCTTGCCGGCATCGTGCCGCGGCGCCGCGGATTCTCGAAGCGCAGCTACGCGCGCAACCTCGGCGAGGATTTCGCCCGGGCGCTCTCGCAGATTGCCTTTCTGATGACCTTTCTCGCGCATCAGGCGTGGCTGATGGCGGACGCGATGGTGCGCACGCTATGGCGCCTCTGCGCGACCCAACGTCACCTTTTGGAATGGACGACCGCCGCTCAGGCGAAGTTCAGCTCGCCGCTCGACGTCCGCGGTTTCTATACCAGCATGGCGGGCGGCGTCGCGCTCGCCGGGTTGGCCGCGGCGCTGGTCGCCGTCGCCGCTCCTGTCGCGCTGCCGATCGCCGCCCCATTGCTGCTGCTGTGGCTGCTGTCGCCCGTCGTCGCGCAGTGGTCCAGCCGGCCACCGCCGCTGCTCGGCCCAACGCCCTTGTCGGCCGCAAATGCGCAGGTGCTCAGGCTGATCGCGCGCCGGACCTGGAGTTTCTTCGACAAGTTCGTCACCGCCGAGGACAACTACCTCCCACCCGACAATTTTCAGGAAGACCCGAGCCCGGTCGTCGCCCATCGAACCTCGCCGACCAACCTCGGCTTGTACTTGTTGTCGGTCGTCACCGCCCGCGATTTCGGCTGGCTCGGAACACTCGACACGGCCGATCGGCTGAGCGCGACGCTCGCCACCATGAACGACCTCGAACGCTATCGCGGTCACTTCTACAACTGGTACGACACGCGCGACCTGCGCGCTCTCGATCCGCGTTACGTGTCCTCCGTCGATAGCGGCAACCTGGCCGGGCATCTGCTAACGCTCGCCAACGCTTGCCGGGAAATGGCCGGCAGACCCGTCGTCGATCCGCGACGGCTGGAGGGAATCGAAGATGCGCTGGCGCTCACCCGCGCCGGCCTCGCCGCCCTGCCCGACGGGCGGCGTACACAAACGGTGACGCGCCGACAGCTCGAGGAAACTCTCGACGCCCTCACCGCCGCGCTCAGCGCGGTTCCCCCGATAGCGTCGGAGCTCGCCCGACAGATGACGGCGCTGGGACTGCACGGCGACACTCTCGTCGACATCGCACAGACGCTGAGCGAAGAGCGCAGCGACGACGCCAGTGCTTCCGTCTTGACGTGGGCCGAAGCGGTGCGCGCGTCGATTCGGAGCCACGCCCGCGACGTCGACGATCTGATCCCCTGGGCCCATCTCTTCTCACCCGAGGAGGGCAGCGATGCGCAGGCGGTCGAAGACAATGCGATCTGGGACGAGCTCGATTCGATACCAAAGGTGGCGGACCTTCCGGACTTCTGTGCCGCCGCGATCGCCGCGGCCACCGCGAGGCGGAGCGAGATCGCAGCCAACGGCGACGGCGCCGATCGACGGATCGCGCGCATCGATCGGTGGATTCGGGCGTTCGAGCGTTCGCAGCGGGCGGCCACAGACCTCGAGCGACACCTCGTGGCACTCGCCGAGTCGGCGAGACGGATGTTCACGGCCATGGAGTTTGGTTTTCTCCTCGACCCAGCGCGGCGAATCCTGTCGATCGGCTATCAAGTTACGGAGGGATCCCTCGACCCCAATTGTTACGATCTGCTCGCCTCCGAAGCTCGACTGGCGAGCTTCATCGCGATCGCCAAGGGCGACGTGCCAGCGACCCACTGGTTCCGGCTCGGTCGCGCGTTGACGCCGGTCGACCGCGGTTCGGCGCTGATCTCGTGGTCGGGCTCGATGTTCGAGTATCTGATGCCGTCGCTGGTGATGCGCGCGCCCGCCGGTAGCCTCCTGGAGCAGACGAGCCGCTTCATCGTCCGCCGCCAGATTCGGTACGGTGCCGAGATCGGCGTGCCCTGGGGTGTCTCCGAATCGGCGTACAACGCGCGCGACCTGGAGCTCACCTACCAGTACTCGAACTTCGGCGTGCCCGGTCTCGGCCTGAAACGCGGGCTGAGCGAAGACGCCGTTATCGCTCCGTATGCGACGGGGCTGGCGGCGATGGTGGATGCTCGCGCGGCGGTGGAGAACTACGCGCGTCTCGACGCCGCCGGTGGCAGTGGTCGCTACGGCTTCTACGAGGCACTCGACTATACTCCGACGCGCCTGCCCGCGGGCGAGTCGGTGGCAGTCGTGCGCGCCTACATGGCTCATCACCAGGGCATGACGCTGACGTCGATCGCCAACACGCTGCACAACGGTATCATGCGAGCTCGCTTCCACGCCGAGCCAATCATCCAGGCGACCGAGCTTCTCCTTCAGGAACGCATGCCCCGCGGCGTCGCGGTGGCCCGGCCTCGCGCCGAGGAGGTCAGGGCCGCGGCCGACGTCCGCGAGTTGGTGCCACAGGTATTGCGCCGCTCTCATTCCCCGCATGACCTGGTGCCGCACACCCACCTGCTGTCGAACGGCCGCTACTCGGTCATGCTCACAGCGGCGGGCTCGGGATACAGCCGCTGGCGCGACCTCGCGGTAACCCGCTGGCGAGAGGATGTCACCTGCGATTCCTGGGGCACGTACATCTTCCTGCGCGACGCCCGCAGCGGCAGCGTTTGGTCGGCCGGCTACCAGCCGAGCGGCTCCGAACCCGACACCTACGAGGTTGAGTTCGCCGAGGATCGAGCCGCGATCATGCGGCGCGACGGAACCATCGCGACCACGCTCGAGGTGGCGGTCTCCGCCGAGGACGACGCCGAGCTGCGCCGCGTATCGATCTCCAATCTCGGGCGCCACGCCCGCGAGATCGATGTGACATCCTATACCGAGGTGGTACTGGCGGCGGCGGCGGCCGACGCGGCACATCCGGCGTTCTCCAAGCTGTTCGTGGAAACCGAATTCGTCGCCGCCCCCGGCGCGCTATTGGCGACGCGGCGCCGGCGCGCGCCGGAAGATCCCGAAATCTGGGCGGCCCACCTCGCTGTCGTCGAGGGCGAGACGGTCGGCGACCTCCAGTTCGAGACCGATCGCGCCCGATTCCTCGGACGCGGACACGAGTTGGCAACCGCGCTCTCGGTGACCGACGGCAGACCGCTCTCGCGCCATGTCGGCCCGGTGCTCGATCCGATCTTCAGCTTGCGCCATCGGGTACGGATCGCGCCCGGCGCCACGGCGCGCGTGACGTTCTGGACGCTGGTCGCGCCGACGCGCCGCGCAGCCCTCGACCTCGCCGACAAGCACTGCGACGCGGCGGCCTTCGATCGCGCCGTCACGCTCGCCTGGACCCAGGCGCAGGTCCAACTGCACCATCTCGGCTGCCTGCCCGACGAGGCCTATCTGTTCCAGCGCCTCGCCAACCACGTGATCTACGCCAATCCAGCAATGCGTCCGCCGTCGGCGATCCTGCAGCGAAACGATCGCGGACAGTCGAGCCTGTGGGCGCATGCGATCTCCGGCGATCTGCCGATCGTCCTCGTGCGCATCGACGAAGCCGAAGATCTGGACCTCGTTCGTCAGGTACTGCGCGCGCATCAATACTGGCGATTGAAACGGCTGGCCGTCGATCTGGTGATCCTCAACGAGCGAACAGCCTCCTATGCGCAAGACCTGCAAGCCTCGCTGGAGGCGCTGATACGGACGAGCCAGGTGCGCCCCCATTCCGAGGCGGAGGGAGCCGGCGGCAACGTGCTCGCATTGCGCGCCGACCAGTTGTCGGGGGAAGCGCGCACTCTCCTGCAGAGCGCCGCTCGAGCCGTGCTCGTCAGCCGCCGCGGCAGCCTCTCAGCGCAACTGAAGCATCTGGACGAAGTGCGCGATGCCGGCGCAGCCGTGTCACCCCGCGTCGCTCCTCTCGCGTTCACCAAGAAGAGCGCGGCGCAAACCTCGCCGTCTCCTGGGGCGTCGCGTGCCGCCGCGGATCTCGAGTTCTTCAACGGCCTCGGCGGATTCACCCCCGGCGGCCGCGAGTACACGACCATCCTCGAGGAAGGACAGTGGACGCCGGCTCCCTGGATCAACGTGATCGCCAATCCCTGCTTCGGATTTCAGGTGTCCGTCGAGGGCGGTGGCTACACCTGGTCCAGCAACAGTCGCGAACGCCAACTCTCGCCGTGGTCGAACGATCCCGTAGGCGACCGCCCCGGCGAGGCGATGTACGTTCGCGACGAGGACACGGGCACGCTCTGGTCTCCGACCGCGCTACCGATTCGCGAGGATGTCGGATCCTACATCGCCCGCCACGGGCAGGGGTACAGTCGCTTCGAGCACACCGCGCACGGCATCGGCCTCGAGCTGCTGCAGTACGTCCCGCTGGAAGATCCGATCAAGATCTCGCGACTGACGATTCGCAATCACTCACAGCGCCCTCGCCGCCTCTCCATAACCGCCTACGTCGAGTGGGTGCTCGGCAACTCGCGGAGCGTCGCGGCGCAGTTCGTGGCGACCGAGGTCGACGTCGAAAGCAAGGTGATGCTGGCCCGCAATCCCTGGAGCGACGAGCTCGGTGGCCGCGTCGCGTTCGCCGATCTGGCGGGCAGGCAGGTCGCCTGGACGGGCGACCGCACCGAGTTTCTCGGCCGCAACGGAACGCTGGCGAACCCGGCCGCACTGGCCGGGCGCGCCGGTCTCACGAATCGCGTCGGCGCCGGCTTCGATCCGTGCGGCACACTCCAGGCACCCGTGGTGCTCGAGCCGAACGGCGCGGTGGAGATCGCCTTCTTCCTCGGCGACGCGGCGACGCGGGAAGATGCGATCGCGCTGGCCGTGCGCTATCGCGCCACCGATCTCGACCAGATCCTCGCCACAGTGACCGACCGCTGGGACGAGATCCTCGGCGCGGTGCAGGTAAAAACGCCCGATCGCGCCATGGACATCGTTCTCAACCGCTGGCTGCTCTACCAGACCCTGGCCTGCCGGGTCCTGGCGCGGTCGGCCTTCTATCAGGCGAGTGGGGCGTACGGCTTCCGCGATCAACTGCAGGACAGCATGGCGCTGGCAGTGGCACAGCCCGCGCTCACACGCGCGCATCTCTTGCGCGCAGCGGCGCGCCAGTTCGTCGAAGGCGACGTGCAGCACTGGTGGTTGCCGCCCACCGGCCGGGGGGTGCGCACGCGCATCTCCGACGGCCGAGTCTGGCTCGCCTACGCCGCTGCGCACTACGTTCAGGTCAGCGGCGACTCCGCCGTGCTCGACGAGATGGTTCCGTTTCTCGACGGGCCGCCGCTGCGCCCGGACGAGCACGACTCGTACTACCAGCCGGCCGTGTCCGAACAGCACGCGACGCTCTTCGAGCACTGCGCGCGAGCCCTCGACGTCTCTCTGTCGGTCGGCGCACACGGCCTGCCCCTGATCGGCAGCGGGGATTGGAACGACGGCATGAACCGCGTCGGCGAAGCGGGACAGGGCGAGAGCGTCTGGCTCGCGTGGTTCCTGCACGCCGCGCTCTCGGTCTTCGCTCCGCTGGCAGAGGTGCGCGGTGAAGCCGCGCGCGCCACCGCCTGGCGGCAGCACGCGAGCGCTCTGAGCGAGGCAATCGACCGGGAGGCGTGGGACGGCGAATGGTACCGCCGCGCCTATTACGACGACGGGACGCCGTTGGGCTCGAGCATGAGCGACGAATGCCGCATCGATTCGATCGCCCAGTCGTGGGCCGTGATCTCCGGAGCCGGCGACCCGGCGCGCGCCGCTCGCGCCATGGCGGCGGTCGACCAGCACCTCGTCAGCCGCGGCGATGGATTGGTTCTGCTGTTCTCGCCGCCTTTCGCGCGCACATCGCGCGAACCCGGATATATCAAGGCGTATCCGCCCGGGATCCGAGAGAACGGCGGCCAATACACCCACGCCGCCACCTGGGCGGTAATCGCCTTCGCGATGCTCGGCGATGGCGACAAAGCGGCCGATCTGTTCGCGATGCTGAATCCGATCCACCACGCCAGTTCGCGCGCCGCCAGTCATCGCTACAAAGTGGAGCCCTACGTCGCATCGGCCGACGTCTACTCCCAACCGCCGCATGTCGGGCGCGGCGGTTGGACCTGGTACACCGGCTCCGCCGGCTGGCTGTACCGCGCCGGGCTCGAATGGATCCTGGGGTTCCGCGTGCAAGGGTCGACGCTGCTCGTCGATCCGTCCGTGCCGAGAGCGTGGCCCGGATTCGCGATCACCTTTCGCCACCGCTCGGCGCTCTACCAGATCGAGGTCGACAACCCGCACGGCGTCAGCCGCGGCGTGACACGCGTCGAGCTCGACGACGCGATTCTTCCCGTCGAACAAGCCCGCGCACGAATCGATCTCGCCGACGACGGCGCGACACATCGCGTGCGGATCTCGCTCGGCTGACCACCGCTGGAGTCGACAGTGGGTTGTTTAGGTGGTGACGCCGTGCGAGAGTGCGGCATCACACTCGGAAGCGATAGAAACTAGTCGTCGCCCGGGTGTCTGGTTCCAGAGTCGTGGAGCCGGAGTGGAATGATCCTCTCGTCCCGCTCCCGCATCGATCGCCGGCTTTCGCCGCGGCGTCGGAGCGATCAAGCAATTGCGTTCCCAGGTCGCGCGCCGGCCACGACGGGCCTCGAATCAGACGCGCACGGCCACAGCGGGGGTCGATGCCCCCCTCAGCGCCGGCCGCCGCCTGCAGCGAAGAGAGAACATCCAATGTCCACCGATGCCTACGACCGCCTCAGCTTCCTCGACAGCTCCTTCCTGATGATGGAGACGCCGACCAGCCCCATGCACATTGCCGCTTCGGCGACGTTCGAAGCCGGGCCTCTGCAGACGGCAGACGGCGGCGTCGACATCGACGCGATTCGCAACTACGTCGCCTCGCGACTGCACCTGATACCACGCTACCGCCAGCGTCTGGCGTATACTCCGCTCGGCAATCGCCCGATCTGGATCGACGACGAGCACTTCAAGATCGACTATCACGTCCGCCACAGCGCCTTGCCGAAGCCGGGCGACGAGCGCCAGTTGCGGCGTCTGGCGGCGCGACTGGTCAGCCAACACCTCGACCGGGGCAAACCGCTGTGGGAGATCTGGATTCTCGAAGGTCTCGCGGATCCCAAGACGTTCGTGATGATCAGCAAAGTACATCACTGCATGGTCGACGGCGTCTCGAGTGTCGATCTGATGAAGGCCCTGTTGACGGCGGAGCCGTCGAGCATCGGCGAACCGCCGCCGCGGTGGAACCCGCGCCCGGCGCCCAGTCGCTGGAATCTGGCGATGGATTCACTCGAACGCCTCGCCTGCCTGCCGGTCGACCTCGCGAGAAGCCTGCCGGCGATGCTGGCGGACGCCGGCGATCCGGATTCCGGTCTCCGCGCCGGAGTCAAGATCATCCGAGAGTTGGCCGGTGTGGGATCGCGCGTTTCGGTCACGCCCCTGAATCAACAGATCGGGCCCCACCGCTGCCTCGATTGGCTGACCATGGACCTCCAGGAAGTGAAGGCGGTCAAACGGCGACTCGGTGGATCGCTCAACGACGTAATGCTCGCCACAGTCGCCGGAGCGGTGCGGCGCTTTCTGCAGCGCCGCGGTGTCGCTCTCGGAGCGCTCGACTTCCGCGTCATGGCGCCGGTCAGCGTCCGCACGAGCGACGAGCAATCCACTCTCGGCAACCGGGTTTCGGGATGGATGATTCCCATGCCGCTGCACGAGCGCGACCCGCTGGCACGCCTCGCGCACATCCGCGCTACCACGCAGAGCCTCAAGGACTCGAAGCAGGCTCTCGGAGCCGACGTGCTGACGCAGGTCGGCGAGTGGACACCGTCGACGCTGCTGGCGCTGGGCGCGCGCGTGGCCGTCACCGCCCTGCCCTTCAATCTGATCGTGACCAACGTCCCGGGGCCGCAGCAGCCGCTCTACATGCTCGGCGCCAAGATGCTCGACAACTTCGGCTTCATCCCGCTCACCGATTCCCTCTGCCTCGGCATCGTACTGTTCAGCTACGCCGGCAAGCTGTGCTGGGGCTTCACCGGCGAGTCGGAGCTGGTGCCCGATCTGCGCGAGTTCGTCGCCGACGTCGAGGCCTCGTTCCGCGAGCTCGCAACCGCGGGGCTGCCAAGCCCGAAGCTCGTGGCCGTCGCCAAGAAGCGCAGTGCAAAGCGTCGGGCCACGCGGCCGCCGGCACGCCGGCGGCCGGCGAAGAAAATCGCTCGAGCCAAGCAGAAGAAGCGATTGTCGTCCTGAGCGCACCGCCAGCGGGACCAATGGAGAGTGGAGAATAGAGAGTGGGGTTTTGGGGGCCTACTCTCCACTCTCCACTCTCCACGCCGCGGGTTGTCGCCGGCCGGCGGTTTTGCGAGATTCCGCCGATGGCGAGCGCAGGATCGATGCCCCACGACATCCCGGGCGTGCACTACGAGAACGTCCGCCGGTTCTTTGGCGACAATGTGCCCGGTGGCGATTGCGAGCTGTCGTTCGAGCTCATCGCCGGCGGCAAGTCGAACGTCACTTACCTGGTGCGCGGCGGCGGGCGCGAATGGGTGCTGCGGCGCCCGCCGCTCGGCCACGTGCTTCCTACCGCGCACGACATGGCGCGCGAGTACCGCATCCTTACCGCGCTGCGCGATACCGATGTGCCGGTGCCGCGCACCATCGCGCTGTGCACCGACGAGTCGGTCAACGACGCGCCGTTCTACGTGATGCAGTACACGCCGGGCGTCGTGTTGCTGAACGAGCTACCAGCCGGTTACGCGACGACGCCCGACGAGCGCCGCCGCATGTGCGAGGCGCTGATCGACACTCTGGTCAAGCTGCACGCCGTCGACTATCGCGCCGCCGGGCTCGAGGACTTCGGCCGCCCCGAGGGGTATCTCGAGCGCCAGGTGCGGCGCTGGTCGCAGCAGTGGGAGCGTTCCAAGACCTCCGAGCTGCCGGAGATCGAAGAGCTGATTCCGCGCCTGCAACGCGCCCTGCCCCAGTCGCCGCCGCCGACCATCGTCCACGGCGACTATCGCCTCGGCAACATGGCACTCGACCCGCACGATCCCGGCCGCGTCGTCGCCGTCTTCGACTGGGAGATGTCGACTCTCGGCGACCCGCTCGCCGACCTCGGCTACTGCCTCATCTACTGGGTCGATCGCGGCGACGACTTCTCGACCAGCAGCGTCGGCACCGCGTCGGCATTCACCGCCCTCGACGGCTTCATGAGCCGCGCCGAGCTGATCGAAGAGTACGCCCGGCGCAGCGGCCGCGACGTCAGCGCCGCCGACTTCTACCAGGTGCTGGCGCTCTACAAGCTCGCCATTATCAGCGAGGGCATCTACGCCCGCTTCGTGCAGGGCAAGACCCTCGGCGACGACTTCAAGAACACGATGCGCGCAGCGGAGCCGTTGGCGAAGCGGGCGATGGAGATCGCGAATCGATCGGCGGATTCGCGGCTCCGGTGAAGGTCGAGAGCCGCTGCGCGGCTCTCGACTGTGAACCGTGAACCGTGAACCGGAAGCTTAGTTCACGGTTCACGGTTCACCTTCGCGGCCACGAGGCTGCGCTGATCGACAGCGCCGCGTGAGCCGCGAACGGCAGCTCAGCCCACGGTTCACCGTTCACGGTTCACGGCCCTTCGGTAGCGCCGGATCAACTGATTCGTCGACCCGTCGTGAGCCAGCGCCGGCTCCGCCGGCGCGGTCAGCTCGCCGGCAATCGCGCCTGCTAGCGCCTTGCCGAGCTCGACGCCCCACTGGTCGAAAGAGTTGACGCCCCAGATCGTCCCCTGCGTGAAGACTTTGTGCTCGTACAACGCGATCAGCGCGCCGAGCGCGTGCGGCGTCAGTCGTTCGGCGAGAATCGCGTTGCTCGGCCGATTGCCGGGGAAAGTCCGGTGCGGCACCAGACTCTCTTCCATGCCGGCGGCGCGCAGCTCGTCCGCCGTGCGGCCGAAGGCGAGCGCCTCGCACTGCGCGAACATGTTGGCCATCAGAAGGTCGTGCTGCTCGCGCGAGCCGTCGCTCGGCGACGCAAAGCCGATGAAGTCGCACGGCACGAGATGGGTACCCTGGTGCAGGAGCTGAAAGAACGCATGCTGGCCGTTGGTGCCGGGCTCGCCCCAGACGATCGGGCCGGTCGCGCAGTCGACGACCTCGCCGTCGAGCGTGACGCGCTTGCCGTTGCTCTCCATGTCGAGCTGCTGCAAATAGGCGGGAAAGCGCGCCAGGTCCTGGCTGTACGGCAGCACCGCGGTGGAAGCGGCGCCGTGAAAGTCGGCGTACCAGATGCCGAGCAGCGCCAGCAGCACCGGTAGATTGCGATCGAGCGGCGCGTCGCGAAAGTGCTCGTCCATCGCCCGCATGCCGGCGAGCATGTCGCGGAACGCATCGGGGCCAACGGCGATCATCAGCGACAGGCCGATCGCCGACGGCAGGGAGTAGCGGCCGCCGACCCAGTCCCAGAACTCGAACATGTTCGCCGCGTCGATGCCGAACGCCTCGACCTCGCCCCGATTGGTCGACACCGCGACGAAGTGCTTCGCCACCGCCGCCTCGTCACCGAGGCGCTCCACCAGCCAGCGGCGCGCCATGCGCGCGTTGGCCAGCGTCTCCAGGGTCGTGAAGGTCTTCGAGCAGACGACGAACAGCGTCTGGCGCGCCTCGAGATCGGCGGTCGCGGCCACGAAGTCGGCGCCGTCGACGTTCGACACGAAGCGCACATCGAGGCCCGGATCCGCGAAGGCGCGCAGAGCGCGATGCGCCATCGCCGGCCCCAGGTCGGAGCCGCCGATGCCGATGTTGACGACGTTGCGGATCGGCTCACCGGTCCAGCCGCGCCACGCGCCGGAGCGCACGCGTTCGGCGAAGTCGGCCATGCGGTCGAGCACGGCGTGCACCGCCGGGACGACGTTCTCGCCCCCCACGATCACCGACGCGACGCGACGCGCCCGCAGTGCGGTGTGCAGCACCGCTCGCCCCTCGGTCGCGTTGATCGCGTCGCCGCGAAACATCGCATCGGTGCGGTCGGTCAGACTCCGAGCCTCGGCGAGCGCGATCAGCAGGCGCAGCGTCTCGGCCGTGATCAGGTTCTTGGAATAGTCGAAAAAGAGACCGGCGCCCTCGGCGCTCATCGCGGAAGCGCGATCGCTCTGTTCGGCAAAGAGCCGTCGCAACTCGACGTTGCGGACGTCCTCGAAGTGGCGCTGCAGCGCCTTCCACTCCGCGCCCCCCGTGAGACTCGTCCGCGACGACATGACCGCACCATCCCTACGCCGGATTTCTGCCGTGGACAATTCGAGCGCCGCGAGCCGACAGTCCTCCTCCTTGGGGGACTGTCGGAAAACGAAAATTCTCGTCTGCACTGCTGATGCACAGGCGAGGCAAGGCGAGGCGAGGCAAAGGTTTTTCAGAATCACCTCGCCTCGCCTTTGCCTCGCCTCGCCTTCCGCGAGAGATAATCGACAGTCTCTTGGCAAGGAGGGGGAAGTTCGGCGTTTGAAAACTCTGCGCCGCTCGACCATGACCTTCGCATGAGTTGGAAGCCGGAGGTCGACGCGATCGAGCAGCGCCGCCGCCTCGCGCAGCGGCACGGCGGCGAGGAGGCCGTCGAGCTGCACCACCAGAAGGGGCGGATGACGATCCGCGAGCGCATCGATGCGCTGATCGATCCCGGTACGTTTCGCGAGCAGGGGCCGATCGCCGGCAGCTCCGAGATCGACGAGAACGGCGAGCTGCGCAAGTTCACTCCCGCCAACTATGTGCTCGGCATCGCCGACATCGACGGCCGGCCGTGCGTCGTCGGCGGCGAGGACTTCACGCAGCGCGGTGGCTCGCCGACGCCGGCGGGTCTGCGCAAGAGCGTCTATGCGGAGGAGCTGGCGGTTCAGTACCGCCTGCCGCTCGTCCGCCTGCTCGAGGGCGGCGGCGGCAGTGTGCGGGGTACAGGCAAAGCGGGGCGGGCGCCGGCCGGCGATCCGGTGTTTGCGACTCCGCGCTTCGCGTCGGTGGCCAAGGCTCTCACCATTGCGCCCGTCGCCTCGGCGGCGCTCGGCCCCGTCGCTGGTCTTCCCGCGGCCCGGCTGGTCGCGTCGCACTACGCGGTCATGAGCCGCGCCACTTCCCAGGTAATGGTTGCCGGCCCGGCCGTGGTCGAGCGCGGTCTCGGAGAGAAGCTGACGAAGGAGGAGCTCGGCGGCGCGGACGTGCACGCCGCCAGCGGCGTCGTCGACGGCGTCGCGGCGGACGAACGCGGCGCGCTGACCGCGATTCGGTGTTTTCTCAGCTATCTGCCGTCCAACGTCGACCAGGTGCCGCCGCTGTGGCGCTGCGACGATCCCGCCGCGCGCGCGGACCAGGCCCTGCTCGAGATCGTGCCGCGCAACCGGCGCGTCGCCTATGACATGCGCGCCCTGATCGGCCACGTCGTCGATCGCGATTCGTTCTTCGAGCTCGCGGCCGGATACGGCCGCTCACAGATCACCGCGCTGGCGCGCCTGCGTGGACAGCCGGTCGGCGTGCTCGGCAACGATCCCACCCAGCACGCCGGCTCGATGGACGCGACCGGCGCGCAGAAGTACCGCCGCTTCGTCGACCTGTGCGACACGTTTCATTTACCGGTGATCAGCTTCGTCGACGAGCCCGGCTTCATGATCGGCGCCGATGCGGAGCGGGACGGCACGATCCGCTACGGCACGGCAGCGATCTGTGCGGTCATGCAGTCACAAATCCCATGGGCGTCGGTACTGGTGCGCCGCGCCTTCGGCGTCGCCGCCGCAGCCCACTTCGCCGCCGGAGCCTACGTCCTCGCGTGGCCGTCGGCGGAGACCGGCGCGCTACCCGTCGAGGGCGGAGTCGCCGTCGCTTTCAAGCGGGAGATCGAAGCGGCCGAAGATCCCGACGCACTGCGCCGCCAACTCGAAGCGAGCATCGCCGGCGCCGCATCGCCGTTCGCGCGCGCCGAAGGCTTTTCCGTCCACGACCTCATCGACCCGCGCGAGACGCGCGCGCGGCTGGCGCGCTGGATCGAGCTGGTACAGCCGCTGTTGCCGCGGCTGGTGGGTGCGCGGAGCTACGGGTATCGGCCGTAGGACGTCGGGGTGCCGCGGCGCGGCACCCCGACGTCGTGAACCGTGAGCCGTGAACCGTGGACCGCGTCGCCGCGA
>CADEER010000097.1:0-3801 GCA_902826395.1 uncultured bacterium | reverse complement strand
CGATCGACAGCGGCCGCCAGGCGGCCGCTGTCGATCTTCGCCTCGATCCGCTCCAGATACACCCGCGCCGTCGGCTCGATGCGAGCCAGGAACGGCTTCGGATAGAGGCCGATCCAGAAGATCAGCAGCACCAGCGGCACCATGACGGCGATCTCGCGCGGTGTCAGATCGGTCAGCTCGAGGTTCTTCTCGTTGGTCACTTCGCCGAAGAAGACGCGCTTGTACATGCGCAGCATGTAGACCGCACCGAGCACGACGCCGAGCGTCGCGGCGGCGCCCGCCCAGGCGCGGGCGTGAAAGGCGCCGAGCAGGATCAGGAACTCGCCGACGAAGCCGTTGGTGCCCGGCAGGCCGATCGACGACAGCGTCACGACGAGGAAGAACGCGGCGAACACCGGCGTAACGCTCCACAGGCCGCCGTACTCGGCGATCATGCGCGTGTGGCGGCGCTCGTAGATGAAGCCGACGAGCAGAAACAGCGCACCGGTCGACAGGCCGTGATTGACCATCTGCAGCACGCCGCCGCTGATGCCGGCGTTGTTGAAGGCGTACACACCGAGCATGACGAAGCCGAGGTGTGAGACCGACGAATACGCGACCAGGCGCTTCATGTCCGGCTGCGGCAGCGCCACCATCGCGCCATAGATGATGCCGATCACCGCCAGGCCGGCGATCAGCGGCAGCGCCTCGTAGGCAACGGCGGGGAACAGCGGCACGGCGAAGCGCAGAAAGCCGTAGGTGCCCATCTTGAGCAGCACGCCGGCGAGGATCACGGATCCTCCCGTCGGCGCCTCGGTGTGCGCGTCCGGCAGCCACGTGTGCACCGGCACCATCGGCACCTTGATGACGAACGCCAGCGCGAAGGCAGCGAACAGCCAGGTCTGCTCGGTGATCGACAACGGCGTGTCGTAGAGCTGGCGGATGTCGAAGGTCAGCTCGCCGCCGCGGGCGTGGGCCAACGCCAGATACAGAATCGCCACCAGCATCAGGGCGCTGCCGGCCATCGTGAACAGCACGAACTTGATCGTCGCGTAGCGCCGATTGGGGCCGCCCCAGACGCCGATCAGGAAGAACATCGGGAACAGCAGCAGCTCCCACCAGACGAAGAAGAGGAAGAGATCGAGGGCGACCAGACAGCCGAGCATCGCCGCCTCGAGCAGCAGCATCAGGCACATGTACGCCTTGACGTTCTTGTGCACGTCGCCCCACGCCGCCAGCAGCACGATCGGCGTCAGGAACGTCGTCAGCATGACCAGCCAGATCGAGAAGCCGTCGACGCCGACCGTGTAGGTCACCCCGAGACTGGCGATCCAGCTCGCGTGCTCGACGAACTGCAGCTCGCCGCTCGCCGGATCGAACGCCGCCAGCAGCAGCAGCGACAAGAGGAACGGCACCAGCGAGAAGACGAACGCCGTGCGCCGCGCCACGACCACCGGTTCGGACGGCAGCGCCGCCACGAAGATGGCGGCCACCAGCGGTGCGAATACGATCAGCGAAAGCATAAAGGACTACTTCACCACAGAGACACAGAGCACACAGAGATCTCGGGAAGAACGTGATGCTGCGCTGCTGCTCGCGCTGCCAGGATCCAAACGATGCATGGAAGAGACAAGGGTTTGAGACTCGCCGCGAGCGATTCGAATGGCTGCATCCATGACCGCGATCTCTGTGCTCTCTGTGTCTCTGTGGTGAAGAAGATCAGTGCCCGAAGACGACCAGCAAAATGGCCGCACCCACCAGCATGACCAGAGCGTAGGCCTGCACGTTGCCGGTCTGCAGGCGGCGCACGCTCTCGCTGAGGGCGCCTACGGCGGAAGCGAGGCCGTTGACGGCACCGTCGATGCCGCGCGCGTCGATCACCTGCCAGAACAATCGCGACAGCTCCATGTACGGCTTCAGGATGACCGCTTCGTAGATCTCGTCGACGTAGTACTTGTTCCACAGCACATCGAACAGACCACCGACCTTCTGCTGTACCCGGTCGGCCATGCCCGGCGACTTGATGTACATGGTGTAGGCGACGCCGATGCTGGCCAGGGCGATCGCGATCGCCAGCAGAGTGAGCAGCAACACCGTGCCGCCGCCGAGGTGGTGCTCGCCGTGCGCCGCCGCCAGGACGGGTTGCAGGTAGTGATCGAGCTGGTTGCCCCACAGCACACCGTGCGGCAGTCCGACCCAACCGCCGACCAGCGACAGGATCGCCAACACGATGAGCGGCATCGTCATCGAAGGCGGCGACTCGTGCAGATGCGCGGCGGTGTGCTGGTCGACGCGGCTCGCCCCCTCGAAGGTGAGGAAGTAGGCGCGGAACACGTAGAAGGCGGTCAGCGCCGCGGTGATCAAGCCGGCGATCCAGACGACGTAGTGGCCGCCGGCGAATGCCGACTCGAGGATCAGGTCCTTCGAGAAGAAGCCGGCGAAGATCGGCACTCCGGCGATCGCCAGCGCTCCGACCAGAAAGGTCAGCGCCGTGATCGGCATGTGCTTGCGCAGGCCGCCCATCTTGTAGACGTCGAGCTCGCCGTGCATCGCGTGCATGACGCTGCCGGCCCCGAGGAACAGCAGAGCCTTGAAGAAGGCGTGCGTCATCAGGTGGAAGATCGCCGCCGAGAACGCCCCCACCCCCACCGCCAAAACCATGTAACCAAGCTGGGATACGGTCGAGTAGGCGAGAATCTTCTTCAGGTCGCGCTGCACGACCGCGATGGTCGCCGCGAACAGCGCCGTCGCCGCGCCGATCACCGCCACCACGTCCATCGCCACCTCGGAGTGGACGTACAGGGGCGACAGGCGGCACATCATATACACGCCCGCCGTCACCATGGTCGCGGCGTGGATCAGCGCCGACACGGGAGTCGGACCGGCCATCGCGTCCGGCAGCCAGACGTACAGCGGAATCTGTGCCGACTTGCCGGTGGCGCCGACCAGCAACAGCAGGCACACGGCCGTCACGACGGCGGGGAAACGCTCGGCGAGGGTCGCCGCCATGCCGTTGATGTCGACGAAGCGCAAAGAGGGCTGGCCGAGGTCGACGCTGGCCCAGAACAGCAGGAACATGCCGATCAGAAAGGCCGCGTCGCCGACCCGGTTGGCGATGAACGCCTTCTGCCCCGCGTCGGCGTTGGCCAGGTCGCGATACCAGAAGCCGATCAGCAGGTACGAGCACAGCCCGACACCTTCCCAGCCGATGAACAGCACCGGCAGCGAGTCGCCGAGCACCAGGATCAGCATCGAGGCCGTGAAGAGATTCAAATAAGCGAAGTAGCGCGCTTCATCCTCGTCGTCGTGCATGTATCCGACGGAATAGACGTGGATCAGGAAGCCGACGCCGGTGATGATCAGAACCAGGACGCTCGAAAGTCGATCGAGCCGGAACGCCGCGTCGATCGACAGGGGCGCCGCCTCGATCCAGGTGTACACGCGGTCGTAGAGCGCGGCCTGCCCTTGTTCGAGTCCGAGCAAGGCCGCGACCGAGGCCACGGCGACGCCGAACGCGATCAGGACCGACGCCGGCGCGATCAGGCGCGCCCCAGCCCGCCATCCGGCCACCGAACAGGCCACGCACGCCGCCGACCCGAGCAGCGGCAGAAGCGGGATCCAGCGCAGCAGCGACGTGCTCGAATCAACCAGTTCCGCCCCAGGCATGACCGCCGAACACTGTACGAATCAACCCGACGACGCAAGATAACGCCCCGAGCGCGGAGGTCACTTCAATTCAGGGACACTCGTCCCCCCTGATCACCTCGCCCTACGGGACTGTCGATTTTCTCCCGTACACGTACTCGTACGCGTACCCGTACA
>CADEER010000096.1:12452-19914 GCA_902826395.1 uncultured bacterium | reverse complement strand
GCCCGAATTCTGCAGGAAACTCCGTGTACGAGTACGGGTACGAGTACGTGTACGGGCACGAATCTTCGTTTTCCGACAGTGTCGCAAGAAGGGGGACTGTCGGCCTTCATTGTTGGATGGGATCGTGCAAGAAGCGCTCACCATGAGCGATAACAAACCCTGCGAGCTGTGCGAGCTGGTGCGTTCGACGACGTGGTACGCGGAGTTCGACGAGCCGTTCCGCTTCACCATCCTCGACTGCGACTCGTGCGACGTGCCGATGGCGGTCATCGGCGACCACAAGCGGGCGCTCACCGCGGCCGAGAGCGACGTCGTCCGCGCTGCCCTCGCCAAGATCGCCGATGAGAAGTATCCGCACGGCTGGGTGTTCGACGACAACATGCGTCAAATCCCCGACCACTACCACGTCCACGCGCGGCCGATTCCGTCGTGGTGGAAAAAGTAAAGGACTAGTTCACCACAGAGACACAGAGGACACAGAGATCGCGCTGCTCAACGCTGCCACGGCGATTGCTCGCGCAGTTCAGAAAAGCGCACCATCCTTTGCCAGGAACGCATCGCGAGCAACTTTCGAGGGCGGGAACGATCCGCGCGATCTCTGTGTCCTCTGTGTCTCTGTGGTGAATTCTTCTTTTCAGGCGGAGGCGCGGGCGTTTGCGACTGAGGTACCGCAACTGCCGCAGAAGTTCGCGCCGGGTGCGGTTTTGGTGCCGCAGGCGGGGCAGAAGCGCACTGCGATTACTTCCGGCGCCGGGCGGCGGCCTTTCACGACACTGAGCTTCTCGAGCGCGGCGATCGCCTCCAGCGCCTGCTGCCGGTAGCGCGCCGTCAGGGCCTCGTGATCGTCTTCGGAGAGCTTTCCGGTGCGGCGGTCGAACTCCGCTTCCTTGATCGCAGCGTAGGCGGCCTGCTTCTGGCGATCGAAGACTGCGCGCGGATCCTCCGCCGGCGCGGGCTCGATCTCGGCGGCATCGCCGGAAAACAGCGGCCAGAGAACGAACAGCGCGGCGGGCAGGAGGCCGAGAATGAGAATGACGGTCGAGCTCATCATCAGAGATCGAAATCCTCGAGCTCTCGGTCGAGGGTCTTCTCATGCTCGGCGCGCGCCGACGACGACGTCTGCGCCGGACCCGGCGTCGTGGTCGCTGGATCGACCGTGCGGCGGCGCCAGCGCAACAAGGTGAAGGAGACGAAGAGCATGCCGGCGGCGACGACGACGAACGGCGTCACCCAGGCCGTGAGATTGAACCCGGTCGTCGTCGGCGCCGACAGGATCTTCTCCCCGTACTTGTCGGCGAAGTGGGCGAGGATCTGCTCCTCGTCCTTGCCGAGCTTCATCTGCTCGCGAATCTCCTCGCGCAGCGGCAGCGCCGACGGACACTGCAGGTGGTTGCAGGAGTGAACCGTCAGCCCACAGCCGCACTGGCAGGTCAGCGATTCCTCGAGATGCTGAAAGCTCGGCTCGGCGGCGGCGTTCAGCACCGCGGCCGCGCTGAGGGTCAGCGAGCCGGCGATCAGGACGACCGCGATTTTGATCGCCGCGGGTTTCAGGAGCGCGACTCCGCCTCGCCGCGCGCCGGCGAGTAGGCGGCCGCCGGTGCCGCCGCCGGTGCCGGCCAGATGACGACGAACGTCCCCAAGGTCAGCACCAGGCCGCCCCAGTACAAGAAGCCGATCAACGGATTCAGGTAGGCGAGAATCGTCGCCATACGCGTCTCTGCATCGTAGCTGCCGAGCACCAGATAGAGATCCGATCCGAGCGTCGAGCGGATCGCCACCTCGGTGGTCGGCTGCTCGGGCTTCTTGTAGAAGCGCTTCTCCGGACGCAGCGTCTCGACCAGATTGCCGCCGTCGAACACCTCCATCACCGCCATCAGATACGCGATGTGCAGTGTGTCGCGTTCCTCGAGACCGACGTAACGCACGTCGTAGCCGCCGATCTCGAACGTCTCGCCCTGGTTCAAGGTGATCTGCTTCTCGATGCGGAACACCGACGTGCCGGTGATGGCGACGAAGATCATGACGATGCCGACGTGGATGATGTAGCCCCCGTAGCGGCGGCGGTTCTTGGCGACCAACTGCGTGATCGCTCGAAGAAAGCTGTCGCCGACCATTGCCTGACGGGCGCGCGCGCCGCGATAGAACTCGACGGTGATCGTCGCGAGCACGAATGCGACCAGCGAGAAGGAAACGATCGCCCAGTAGTTGCGAATGCCGCCGATGAAGCAGGCGGCTCCGGCGATCAGACCGCTGGAAACTGGAAACGCGAAAGTCTTCTTCAGATGCGCCCACGACGCGCGGCGCCAGGCGATGACCGGGCCGACCCCCATCAGAAAGAGCAGCATCAACCCGAGCGGCGCGTTGACTTTGTTGAAGAACGGGGGCCCGACGGTGATCTTCACGCCGCGCACTGCCTCCGAGATGACCGGAAACATCGTGCCCCAGAAGACGGCGAAGGCGATGCCGACGAGAATCAGGTTGTTGAAGAGGAACGTCGACTCGCGCGAGAGAAGCGAGTCGAGCTCGTTCTCCGAGCGCAACATCGGCAGGCGCAGCACCAGCAGACCGATCGACACGACGAGGATGAAGGCGAGGAACCAGAGGAAGAACGGCCCGAGGCCGGACTGCGTGAACGAGTGGACCGAGGAGATGACGCCGCTGCGGGTCAGGAAGGTGCCGAAGATCGTCAGCGCGAACGTGGTGATGATCAGCACCATGTTCCAGATCTTCAGCATGTTCTTCTTTTCCTGGATCATCACCGAGTGGAGGAACGCGGTGCCGGTGAGCCACGGCATGAAGGCCGCGTTCTCGACCGGATCCCACGCCCAGTAGCCGCCCCAGCCGAGCACTTCATACGCCCACAGCGCGCCGAACAGGTTGCCGAGCGACAGGAAGAACCAGGCGAACAGGGTCCAGCGGCGCGTCGTGCGAATCCACGTGCTGTCGAGCTTCCCCGTCACCAGCGCGGCGATGGCAAAGGCGAACGGAACCGACATACCGACGAAGCCGAGATACAGCGACGGCGGGTGGATCTGCATCCAGTAGTTCTGAAGCAGCGGGTTGAGGTCGCGACCCTCGCGCGCCGGCACCGCCAGGGTCTCGAACGGCGGCGTGATGAAAAACACCAGCGACAGGAAGAACAGCGAGATGGTCATCAGCACCGCGACAACCCAGGGCATCAGCTCGCGGTGCCGGTGACGGTTCTGCAGCACCACCACGGCGCTGATCGTCGTCAGGATCAGCGCCCAGAAGAGCAGCGAGCCCTTCTGGCCCCCCCATAACGCCGTGATCGTGTAGTTGATGGGCAGCGTGCTGCTGCTGTACGCGGCGACGTACTCGATGCGGAAATCGCGCGTCACCAATGCATACAGCATTGAGGCCGACGCCACCGTCACCGCCGCCCAGACGGCGAGCGCGCCGTTCTCGGCGCTGGCGACGAAGTCGCGCCGGCGCAGCCAACCGCCGGTGATCGCCATGACGATCGAGTAGGCGGCGAGCAGCCATCCAATCAAAATCGCCTGCTGCCCCACCTCGATCATGACGCTGTCCTCAAATTTCTTTCCTCACCACAGAGGCACAGAGAACACAGAGAGCCCTCGAATGATGCCGATCGAATGAACTCTCCCGAAGCAATGGGATCAAATAGATCCCTTTCTGCATTGTGCTTCGCGAGCAACTCTATCGACGGGGATCGTCAGAGAAATCTCTGTGTTCTCTGTGCCTCTGTGGTGAAAGTCTTTAGTAGGCGGCGGCTTGTTTGCCTTCTACTTCGGGTTCGTACTTCGACGGGCAGCTGGTCATGATCGACTTCGCCTGAACGACCCCACCGGTGTACGTCCCCTCGATGATCACGTCGCGGCCTTCGGCGAACATGTCGGGCACGACGCCGAGGTATTCGACACCGACGGTTTCGGTCGATCCGAGCACGCCTTCTTCGTCGGAAAACTCGCCGACCTGGAACTTCAGCTCCGTGCCCTTGGCGCTGGTGTTCTTGCTGAGCGTACCGGGCGCCACCCGACCGGCGAGGCGGATGCCCTGGCCGACTACCTCTTCGCGGCGCGGCAGGAACTCATCGATCGTGAAGTAGTACGCCGACGACTGCTCGACGCCCGAGTACATCAGATACCCAATCGACGACACGAGCAGCACCGCGCCGAGACCGAACTTGTAGTTCCGCTTCATGATTCGCCCAAAACGCTAAAGCATCGGCCTATCCGCAGCAAGGCACGCGCGGCGGCTCAGTGGTGCGGCGGTTCGTCGCACGCCTCGGCGTCCTCCTCGGCGATCGGATCGGCGGCGATCCGGTAGCGCTCGTCGGCCCAGTTGCCGAGGTCCAGGGTGCGACATCGCTCGCCGCAGAACGGCCGGTGCGGGTTGCCCTCCCAGGCGCACTGCTTGCGACAGATCGGACAGCGCACGTTCATCGCCCGTCGAGCCTACGTACGAGTAGGTGCCAATGCAACGAAGCAGGAAACTGCCACACCGGCGTGGACCTCGCGCGCGGCGCGGGGTAACCTCCGCCGCGCGTCATGGCAAACGACAAAAAGCGGAGACCGGATCGCGACGACGCGCCGACGTTTTCCGGCTTCGCGCTGCGCCTTTTTCTCTACCTCTTCCTGGTCAGCCTGCTGTTCTCGGTCGGCAACGTGCACGAGTACCTGCTGCCAGTGCAGAAGGTGCTGGCCAGCAGCGCCGGTGGAGCGGCAAACGTCCTCGGCGCGGCGGCCGTGGTCGAGGACACGATCATCCGCACCGATCACGCCGCACTCGACATCAACCACGAGTGCACCGGCATCTTCGTGCTGCTCGTCTACACGATGTTCGTTCTCGCCTACCCGGCCCCATGGCGCAGTCGACTCGAGGGCGCGGCGATCGGCTGGCTGACGCTCAACCTGGTAAACGTCGCGCGCCTCATCCTCTTAACCTTGATAGCCAGCCGCAGGCCGGATTGGTTCGCGTATTTCCACGAGTACTTCTTCCAGGGATTGTTCATCGCTCTTCTGGCCATCCTCGCCTCGATCTGGACCGAGCAGGTGCGGCGTGCGACTCTCCCCGGCGTTCCTGCTTAGGTTCTTCGGCCTGGCGGCCATCCTGTTCGCCATCTGGTCGTTCAGCGGCTGCGGCGACGCCTACGGCCGCTTCGTCGTCAGCGCAGCGAAGCCTCTGATCGAGCCGCTCACCGATTGTCAGGTAGCCGAAGTTCGCTCTACCGAACGCGGCCTGTCGATCGAGATCCAGCGCACCGATCCCTCGGACGGCAAGGTCCACCAGCGCACCGTGCCGCTACAGCCGCGCGAGGTTTTCTCCGGCCTGATCCCGTTTCTCGCTCTGATGGGCGCGACGACGGGGCTGTCGTGGGCGCGGCGCGGGCGCGGCACCGCGATCGGACTCGCGATCCTCTTCGCCTTTCACTTCGGCTTGATGCTGCTCGGTCCGTATCTCACCGGGCTCCCGCAGGCGCATCTCGCGCCGGAGACCATTCGCAGCGTCGTCGCGCCGGCGATCAATGTTTTCTACGGATTCTACGGACTGGTCGGCTACGCGGCCCTGCCTTTCCTATTGTGGTTCTGGTTGGGAGCGATCCGGGAACTGGGGGGCGAGGGGTGAGGGGTGAGGGGCGGGAGCCGCGGATCGAAAGCGCGCCTGAGCGGCGCGATTACTCGATCAGCTCACCGCGCGGGTCGACGAAGACAACGCGCGGCGGACTCACTTCGGCGATCGATTCCCAGAGCACTGTCACTTCGCGGCGTACTCGCTCGAGCTGTGATTCTCCGAGTCCATCCAGCTCGGCAGTGACCTGGACGCAGAGCGCGTCGGCGATCTCCGGCTTGCACCGGCCGGCGCCGGCGATGAACGGCCCCAGATCGGCCTCGCCGACTCGGTTCATCAACTCCTGAACTTCGCCAGCCGCTTGCACCGATTCCGGCGGCGGCGCCAGCCACACCCACGCCAACGAGACGATCACGACGATCACCGTGCCGGCTCCGACGGCGAAGCCGAAGGTCGCCAGTCGATCGCGCCAGTGCGTGTACGAGCCGCAATCGACGCACTGCGGCGCTCCCCACGGAACGGCGGCGCCGCACTCCTTACAGGATCGCATCGCGGTAGGATTCCGGATCGCCGTTCACTGATCCAGCCAGGCCGCGCCGCCGCGAGCACCGGTTGGCTCCGACTCAGGGGTCTCCTCGGGGTTGCCGGGCTTCGCGCTGCGTGCGATGGAGAACAAAAGGCGAAAGTCATGGATCCGATCAAAGGACGCGGCACCGCCCTCAATCCGGCGAATCGATTCGAGCGATTGCACTTCGACCGCGGCGACGAGGTCGATCCCGACGACCCGCTGCCCACCACCGAGCTGTTTCGAGACGCGACGCGCAGCATTCTCGCCGAGAACGACAGTCCCGACATCGGCTTCCGGTTCAGCCTGAATCCCTATCGGGGTTGCGAGCACGGTTGCGTCTACTGTTACGCGCGGCCGAGCCACGAGTACCTCGGCTTCAGCGCCGGCCTCGACTTCGAGACCAGGATCATGGTCAAGGCCGACGCGCCCGAGCTGTTGCGCGCCCATCTGCGATCGCGGCGCTGGCAGCCGCAGGTCATCGCGCTCTCCGGCAACACCGACTGCTACCAGCCGGTCGAGCGCCGCCTGCGGATCACCCGGCGCTGCATCGAGGTGCTGGCCGATTTCCTCAATCCGGTCGGCATCATCACCAAATCGGCCTTGGTGAGTCGCGACATCGACGTACTGCGACCTCTTGCCGCCGTTGGAGCTGCACACGTCTACGTCTCGATCACCTCGCTCGACCCGGAGTTGGCTCGCCGCATGGAGCCGCGGGCATCGGCGCCCGCACGGCGGCTCGCCGCCTTGCGCGCCCTCAGCGAGGCTGGGATTCCGGTTGGAGTAATGACGGCCCCGATCGTGCCGGGGCTGAACGATCACGAGATCCCGAAGCTCCTCGCCGCGGCGGCAGAAGCGGGTGCGCGGACTGCCGGCTGGACGCTGCTGCGCCTGGCCGAACCGCTCGACCGGCTCTTCGATGATTGGCTCACGCATCACTACCCGGATCGCCGGCAGCGGGTTCTGCACCGCATTCGCGAATGTCGCGACGGCGCGATCACCGACTCCAGGTTTGGTCGCCGCATGCGCGGGGAAGGCGCGTACGCGAAACAGATCGCGGCTCTGTTCGCCAGCGCCGCAAGACAACACGGCCTCGATGCGGCGCTCCCTCGGCTCAACGCCGGCGCCTTCCGGCGCCCGGTGCAAGCGGGCGATCAGTTGGCGCTGTTCTGAGACTCGTCCCGCTGAGCTGGATCTTCGCGGGAAGAGGTCGGGCGCGTTTCGCTGTCCCTATTCTCGGTTCTCGGTTTTCTCGTTGGCAAAACTAGCGCCCCCTTGATAGCCAACCTCTATTGTTTGCAAAGAGGTAATTTGATGCATCGTTTCGCAGGGTTCCAGCGCTGGGCG
>CADEER010000096.1:0-12352 GCA_902826395.1 uncultured bacterium | reverse complement strand
CGCGCCGGCGAGGTCGTCATCGACGCCCGCAACAACTTCGGCATCCGCATTTCCCGCTCGAGCAACGTCGTCATCGAAGGCTTTCGCTTCGAGCGGGCGCGCGGCGGCAGCGGCGAGAACGCCGCGATCCAGATCCGCAGTTCGTCGTCGAACATCACCGTCCGCCATTGCGAGTTCACCCTCAATCGCGACGCCATTCGGGTGCAGGACTCGTCGGACGTGACGATCTTCAACAACTTGCTCTTCGACAACAATCGCGGCGTTCAACTCAACGGCGCGAGCGGGGTCAGCATCCTCAGCAACACCATCGCCGACAACGACGCGCGCGGCATCTCGATCGTCGCCTCTCCGAACGTCGTGGTCCGCAACAACATTTTGCAGGACAACTCGAATCGGAACGTCGATATCGACGACAGCGCCTCGGTCGACAGCTACGACGGGGACTTCAATCTGATCTTCTCGACTCAACGGAACACCGATCCGGAGGACACCGTCGCGCCGTCGACCATCATCGGCGAGAACGATTTCTTCGCCGACGCCTTGTTCTTGATCCCCGAGCGGGGCTTCTACCGTCTGCGAGCTCAAAGCCCAGCGGTCGACGCCGGCGGAAATCTCGACAACTCCCTGCTGCAAGCGCTCTTCACCCGTTCGGCGACCGAGACCGGTGCCCCAGACTCTCCGCCGGTCGATCTCGGCTACCACTTCCCCGCCACGGAAGAGTGAATCGTCACACCGCGCCGAGACGGCCCGCGCCTCTCCCTCGCAAATCGCAAAGGATGATTCGATGACGTTCTACCGAACCTGTGTTGTCTTCGCCGTTCTGTTTCTCGCCGCCTGCGGCGGCGGTGGCGACGGAGACAGCAACGGCTCACCGACGGCTACGCGCACCGGTACGCCGCCGACCAATACACCGACGCGCACCGGCACTCTGCCGACGGCGACGATCACACCGACCGTCGATCCCAACGCCTCGCCGACCGCGACGCCGCCCGTCGTAGTCGGCAGCGCTCTGTTCGTACGCGCTCAGGTAGGCAGTGACACCAACGACGGTCGATCTCCCCAGACGGCGATGCGCACGATCGGCGCCGCGCTCGCGGCGCTGCCGGGCCTCACATCCGGTCGCACGGTGGTGGTCGGGCCGGGCACGTACACCGAGCGCCTCGATAGCATCCCGAGCGGTACCGAAGAGTTACCGGTCGTGCTGCTCGCCGATCCGACCGGCGCCTCGACGCAGGAGAGCCCGGCGCCGGTGGTCCTGCGCGTGACGGGTGCGGGTTCGGTCATCACTCTCGATGAGCAGGCGAACGTCGAGATCGACGGCTTCGTGATCCGCGGCGCGCGCGGCGGCAACAACGCCGGCATCGACATCCGCTCTTCCACCAACGTCACGGTCCGCAATTGCGAGGTCTTCGAGGGCGCCGATCAGGCCGACGGTATCGCCGTGATCAGTTCCAACGAGGTGCTGCTGGTCAACAACCTGGTTGCTCTGAATGCCCGGCGCGGCGTTCGCGTCGCCGGCGGAGGCTCCGGGTCGCGCGCCGTCCGCCTGGTCAACAACACGATTGCCAACAACGGCGGCCAGGGAATCGTCGCCGGCACCGGCGACGCGGGCTCGGAAGTGAGCCTGTTCTTCAACATCATCCAGGACAACAACGGCGCTCAAATCCTGGTGACCGACCCGTCACTCGAGTTGTTCACCTCCGACACCCAGTTGGTCTTTCCCGACAGCTACAGCCCGGCCGATCTGCCGCAGGACTTCGATCTCAACGAGGACGCCGAGTTCGTCGATGCGGAAGGAGAGCTCTACCTGCTCGCCGACTCGAGTCCGGCGATCGACGGCGGCTTCGCGGACGTCTTCCCGGAAGACCTGCTCGACGAGCTCGCGGCCATCAGGGCGCGAACGACCGTGATCAGCGGCGAACCGGACACCGGCGAGCTCGATCTCGGCTACCACTCGCCAACCCTGGAGGGCGGGCCGATTCCCGTCCGACGCACCTTCTACGTGCGCGCCAGCGGCGATGACGATCGATCGAGCGGTCGCTCGCCCGACGACGCCTTCCGCAGCATCGACAGAGCATTGAGCCTGGCGCGCGGTGGCGACACGATCCTCGTCGGTCCCGGCGCGTACGGCGCGCGCCTGTCGATCGAGACCGCCGCTCTGGAAGCATCGCCGCTGATCTTGCTCGCCGACCCGAGCGGAACGATGACCGAGGACGATCCGGGCCCGGTCGACGTCAGTGCATTCGGCGTCGACTTCGGTTTCCGCCTGACCGGCGCCGCCAACATCGTCATCGACGGCTTCAGAATTCTCGGCGCCCGTACCGCCGGAGTCGAGGTCCGCAGCGCCTCCAGCGACATCACGATCCGCAATTGCTTCATCGATGGCGATGGCGCGCTGGTCGACGGCGTGGGCAACGGCATCAGCGTCGACGACTCGACCGACGTGTCGCTGATCAACAACGCCATCTCCTTCAACGACGGCAGCGGCATCCAGGTGCGGCGATCAACCGCCACGCGCATGATCAACAACACGGTCGCCGAGAACGGCGCGCGCGGCATCCGCGTCGGCTCGGGCAGCATCGCCGCCGCAGATACCTTCCTGCAGAACAACATCGTGTACTTCAGCGGCGCCGTCTCGATCGATTTCAACCTCGAGTCCGCGGTCTCGGCGACGCTGTCGCACAACCTGGTCTTCCCGCACGAGTATCGGCCGCTGCCCGAAAGTCAGCTCGAGCGACCGACCGACATCGACGCCGATCCCGAGTTCGTCGCCTTCGCGAACTTCCGCCTGGCCGACGGCAGCCCGGCCATCGACGCGGCCGATCCAGCCACCGATGAGGCGATCCGCAGCAGTCTGTCGGCGCGCACAACTTCGGAGAGCGCCGAACCCGACAATGACGATCTCGACCTCGGCTATCACTACCCACTGCCGGTGCCGACGCCGACGCGAGGGCCGCGCTGAAGATTACGTGAACCGTGAACTGTGAACCGGGCGCTTCGGCACGGGGTTCACGATTCACGGTTCACTGCCTCTAAGTCGGCAGGTAGCCCTGGGCTAGCTCGTTGAAGTCCTCCACCTGCTTCCATTGCCAGGTGGCGTCGCGCCCGAGCTCGGCGGCGAGGACTTCCGCGACTCGCGGCGCGGCGTCCATCGCAGCACGCGCATCGAGCAGTAGCGCTCGGGTTCGCCGCGACAGGACATCCTCGACGGTGCGCGCCATTTCGTGCCGCGCCGCCCACACCACCTGACCGACGCGGTACGGCAGCCGCTCGTGCAACAGCTCGCCGCGCCCTTCGTCACCCAGGAAAGCCCGTACCGCGTCTGCGTGGGCGCCGTACATCTGCAGGTGCAGATCGCCGACCAGGTTGGGATCGTCGCGGCCGATCCATCCGTAGAGGTGTAGGTTCTCGGTGACACAGCGGCGCTCCGGCAAACCGCCGATCGCGATCGCGTCGTCGACCGTGTCTTCCGCCATCTTGCGATAGGTCGTCCACTTGCCGCCGATGATCGTCACCAGCCCCGACTCCGAGATCAGTACCGAGTGCTCGCGCGACAGCGATTTACTCTCCGATGTCACTTCTTGCGGCCGCACGAGAGGTCGCAGTCCGGCGAACGTCGACAGTACGTCCTGTTTCGAAGGGTCGCGACGCAGATAGCGAGCGGCGTTGCGCAAGATGAACTCGACCTCGCGCTCCATCGGCCGCGGCTCCAGCGACGAGTCTTCCACTTCGGTGTCGGTCGTGCCGACCAGAACCCGGTCGTACCAGGGAATCACGAAGAGAACACGGCCGTCGTCCGTCTGCGGCACCATGATCGCGGTGTCGCTGGGCTGGAACGAGCGGTCGAGGACGATGTGCACACCCTGACTGGGGCGCACCAGCCGCGCCGCTCGCGGATCGTCGAGGCGACGGATGTCGTCCGTGAAAACACCGGTTGCGTTGATCACGACGCGCCCCGAGAGGGAGAACGCTGCGTTCGACTCCAGATCGACGGCCCGCACGCCACACACGGACCCGCCGTCCTTGAGAAGCTCTTCGACGCGCATGTAGTTGACCACGGTGGCGCCGTTCTCGGCGGCTGTCTGCGCCAGCGCCAGGGCGAGGCGCGCATCGTCGAACTGCGCGTCGTGGTACATCGTGCCGCCGATCAGATTGTCGGTCTCGACGTTGGGAATGCGGGCGATCGTCTCCTCGCGCTTCAGGCGGCGCGAACGGGCGATGTTCAGCTTCCCCGCCAGGACGTCGTAGAGCTTGAGGCCGATGCCGTAGAACGGCCCTTCCCACCAGCGATAGCGGGGGACGACGAATGCGAGATCGCGTACCAGGTGCGGGGCGTTGCGACAGAGCAACCCGCGCTCGCGCAGAGCTTCGAGCACCAGCGCGACGTTGCCCTGCTGCAGATAGCGCACGCCGCCGTGCACGAGCTTGGTGCTGCGGCTCGATGTCGCCTGCGCGAAGTCCCGCTGCTCGACGAGCAAAGTCCGGTAGCCGCGCGTCTGTGCATCGACGGCGATGCCGAGTCCGGTCGCGCCGCCACCGATGACGATGACATCCCAATCCCGGCCTCCCGCGAGGCGTTCCAACATCAGCCCGCGATCCATGCCGCTTCGAGTACCATGTGATCACCCTGCAGCAAACGGGGCGGTCGACGGTCGTGGACCGAACCACCACTCTCGACTCTCGACTCTCCACTCTCGACTCCGGTAGGGTTCGCCCCGCATGGAAGTCGCGCGTCTCTACCAGAACCCGGCGAATTGGCCGATCCTCTCGGCCGAGACTTTCCCGACCGAGAATTTTCGTCCCATCGACTCGGTGTTGCGCACCGTCGAGAGTCTTCTGCCGCACGGGATCCGCGTCGTGACCACCACCTGGGGAGCGATGGGCAGCGCACGCGGTGGCACCTCTTCGCTGTCGCGCATCATCCGCGAGCGCTTCGGCGTGCCGACGGTGGTCCACCTCAGTATCCAGAACAAGTCGCGCCGCGACATCGAGAACATCCTGCGCGGCATGCATCTCGACGGGCTGCACAACGTGTTGGCGCTGGGCGGCGATCCGCCCGAAGGGCAGGTCGATTATGTGCCGGCCAGCGAACGCCATGGACACGCGCGCGATCTGGTCGAACAGATCGCCCACCTGAATGCCGGCCGCTGGCTGGATCGCGACGGCCGGTACACACAGGAGGGACTCGCGACGCAGTTCGGCATCGGAGTGGCGGGCTTTCCCGAGGTCCATCCCGAAGACTGGGAAGCGACCCGCGATGTCGACGCCGGCATGAAGCGCTACCTCGGCTTTCTGAAGAAGAAGATCGAGACCGGCGCGCACTACGTCGTCGAGCAGATGATCTTTGACGCCGACCTACATTTCCGCTTCGTCGACGCGGCGCGCACGGCGGGGATCCAGGTGCCGATCATCCCCGGGATCATGCCCTTTCAGCGGCTCGAACAAGTGCAGCGCTTCGTCGGCGGCCGGCTGCGCATCTCGATGCCCGCCGACCTGCTCGGCGCGCTGCGGGGTCTGTCCGACGAAGACCAGGCCACGGTCGCCGAAGAGTACATGGCCGCGCAGGTCCGCACTCTGCTCGAAGCAGGTGTGCCTGGGATCCACTTCTACTGCATGAACCAATCGGGCCCGACGATTCGCGTCCTGCAACGCGCCGGCGCCTGAGCGCTGCAGCAAAGTGTCATTTTTCGAGCATCCTTCGAGGCGGGTATGAGGAGTTCCGGAATCCGTCTGCTGCTCTGCACGGCGACGCTGTTGCTCGCGGCGCCCTTCGCGTCCGCGCAGGACCGCTGGGTAAGTCGCGGTCCCGAGGGCGGCACCGTCACGGCACTGGCCTTCGCCGCTGCCGACAGCGACATCGTCGCCGCCGGCACCGAGCGCGGCGGCGTCTACGTGAGCTCCGACAACGGGCTTACCTGGGCAGCGCGCAGCGATGGCTTGTCCGGCCTGCACGTGCACGCGATCCACTTCGACGCAGTGGACTCAGACCGGATCTTCGTCGGCCTCGAAGGCCACGGCGTGCAGCGAAGCGACGATCGAGGACTGACGTGGCAACCCGCCGGCACGGGCCTACCGCCAGTGGCCACGGTGCTGTCTCTGGTCGCCGACGCGAGCGATCCCGATCTCCTCTACGCAGGCGTCGCCAGCGAGGGGGTGTACCGCAGCGACGACGGCGGGGCGACGTGGGAGGCGATCAACGACGGCCTCGACAGTCGCGACGTCATGGTCCTCGCGATCGGCGCGCCGCCGACGTCGACGCTGTACGCCGGTACACCGCTCGGGGTGTTCGTCTTCGACAGCGACTCCGATACCTGGGAAGGCGGAGGCGAGCTGCCGAGCAGCACCGACGTCATCGCCCTGGCGGTCGATGTCGGCGATCCATTGCGCATCTACGCCGGCACCCTCGACAGCTTCGCCGTGTCCGAGAACGGCGGCCGGAGCTGGCAGGAATCGGGAGCGGCCGACCTGGCCGGCCGAGTCGATGCCATCGCGACGGACAACGCCAATCCCGATGTCCTCTACGTCTGCTCGGGCTTCGGCGACCTGGCGACCCTCTACAAATCGGTGGACGCCGGAGCCAACTGGGAGCCGGCGCAGACCGGACTCGGAGGCAACGGCGTGCTGGCGCTGGTCGTCGATCCGAGCGTCACCACGACTCTACTCGCGGGCGTCCGCGGCGAAGGCATCTTCCGCACTGACAACGGCGCGCTGAATTGGGCGCCGTCGCGCACCGGGCTGGCAAACTCGACCGCACTGACGGTGGCGGCGGATCCGAACGCCTCCGGATTGGTGCTCGCCGGAATGGAGTTCGTCGCCGGGTCGGATCAGGCGGCCGTCTATGCCGGATTCGCCGACGGCACCGGCGAGTGGACGGCGAGCGACGACGGACTGCCGCTGGGATCGATCGTGGAAATCTCGATCGATCCCGACGACGGCGACGTGATCTTCGCGGTCGGCGGCCCGCGAGTGTTTCGCTCGGTCAACGCCGGCGACTCCTGGGAGTCGGCGAGCGACGGGATCGAAGCGGACTTCGTGACCGGCGTGGCCGCTGCGTCCGGTTCTGCAACTGTGTACGCGTCGACCAGCGATGGCGTGTTCCGCAGCGGGAACAGCGGCGGCTCCTGGGAGAAGAAGAGCACCGGACTCACGCTGGGGACGATCCACGATATCGCGATCGACCCCAAGAACGCGGCCACTCTGTACGCGGTCGCGAGCACCGCCGTCTTCGAGTCGAGCGATGGCGCCGAGGGTTGGCGGCGGCGCGGCAACGTCTTCACCGGTGAGGTTCTCGAAACCGTCGCGATCCATCCGGTCACCGCCGGCATCGTGTACGCCGGCGGGACGCAGTTGTTCGCTACCGACAACGGCGGCCTCACCTGGACACCGGCTGGACAGGGGCTGCCGGATTCTCCGGTGGCGGCGATCGTCATCGATCCGGCGAGACCGAGCGTCCTGTTCACGGCAACGCGCGACCACGGCGTCTACATCAGCGAAAACGGCGCCGCGACGTGGCGGCCGTTCAACGACGGGCTGTTCGTGACGTTCGTCGACGACCTCGCCCTGGCCGGCTCGAATCCGCAGGTCCTGTTCGCCGCCACCGAAGGCGGCGGCGTGTTCCGCATCGAGCGCAGCGAGCCGACGGCATCACCGACGCCGACCGCCACGAGGACCGGACAGCCGATCGCGACGCCGACGCCGACTCCGCTTCTTCCGTCGCCGACTCCGGGCGCCTGCACGGGCGATTGCGACGGCAACGGCAGCGTCAGCATCGCCGAGCTCATCCGCGGCGTGAACATCGCCCTCGGCGCGCCGGTCGCCAACTGTCCCGCCTTCGACGTCAACGGCAACGGCATCGTCTCCATCAACGAGCTGATCCGCGCCGTCAACGCCGCGCTCGGCGCCTGCTGAGGGAGCGGCGCCTTTGCGGCGCCGCTCCGTGAACCGTGAGCCGTGAACCGTGGTACCAAGGCCGCTCTCCATTCCCCATTCCCCATTTCACGGTTCACGGTTCACGGTTCACGAAAATCCGCACTCCCACTTGCTTCCGCCATTTGGCAAGCCTAATCTCGCCACATGGCAAACACCGATCCGGCCCCGGCGATCGAAGGCCAGCACTCGTATGCGGCGTTGCTCGGGCTGCGCACCTTCGATGCGGCGTCGCTGCAGGAGCGCATCGCGGCGGGTCTGCCCTTCCAGGCGCTCGAGCGATTCCAGGGCAAGCTGAATCTGCCGATGACCGAGCTGGCGGGCTTGCTGCACATTCGGATGCGCACCTTGAGCCGGCGCAAGGAAGAGGGGCGCTTGCGGCCCGAAGAGTCCGATCGCCTGCTGCGCGCCACGCGCTTGTTCGGCCGCGTCCTCGACCTCTTCGAAGGCGATCTCGACAAGGCGCGCGAGTGGTTCGGCTCCCCGCAAGCCGGTCTCGGCGGCGCCACGCCGCTGTCGTTCGCCCGCACCGACCTCGGCTCGCGCGAGATCGAAAACCTGGTCGGCCGCTTGGAGTACGGCATCCCCACCTGATCCAAGCAGCGCGCAATGAACGACGGCCCAACGCATCTTGCGGATGGGACGCCGCGCAGCGGCATGGGACGGCGCGCATCGCGCGCGTGGGACGCGCCGCGAAGCGGCGCCTGGGACACAGGCGAAGCGCGAGAAAATGACCGGTTGGCGCATCATCAAACGCAAGCACGACGCGCACGCATTCGAGGGTGAGGGAGCGCGGCTGTACGGCGGCCGCTGGAACAGCCCCGGGCGCGCCGTCGTCTACGCCGCCGAGAGCATCGCTCTGGCGGCGTTGGAGCTACTCGTGCACGTGCGCGAAACGTCCGTCCTGTACGCGTACTCGGTACACGCAGTTCACTTTGCCGATCGCCACGTGATGACCGTCAAACCGCGCAGCTTGCCGGCGACCTGGCGCCACAGCCCGGCGCCGCATGCGCTGGCGTCGATCGGCGACGCGTGGCTGCGCGACGGCACCTCGGTCGTGCTGCGGGTGCCGAGCGCGGTGATTCCCATGGAGACGAACTACCTGATCAATCCGCTCCACCCGGACTTTTCGTCGCTGACAACCGAGGGTCCGCTGGATTTCGACTTCGACCCGCGCCTGCTGAGCACAGCGCGCGCGCCGCGGCATCAGCGATCGTAGGCGCCTGCCTTGCGCAGCCGCCGCACCTTCCAGACCTCGGAGAGCACCTGCAGGTATGCCCCCGGCGGCACCTTGCTGTCGGGTGAGTTCACCCAGCGGATCGGCGCTTCCTTGAGGCGAAAACCGCGATGGCGCGACGCCGCGATCAGCTCGACGTCGAAGCCCCAGCGATCGATGTGCAAACAGGGCAACAGATCTTCGATGCACGCGCCGGTGAACATCTTGAAGCCCGCCTGCGTGTCTTTGATGCCCGGCGCGGCCAGCATCTGAATCACCAGGTTGCCGATCTTGCCGCCGAGCTCCTTGTGCCAGCTCTGGTGCACGACGACATCGGCGCCGGCGACGTCGCGCGAGCCGATCACGACGTCGTACCCCTCGTCGAAGAAGGGCCAGAAGCCTTCGATCTCTTCGATGGTGGTCGAGTTGTCGGCGTCCATGAACAAACGGAACCGCCCTTTCGATTCGGCAAACCCGCGCCGCACGGTGGCGCCCTTGCCGTGATTGCCGCGGTCGGGGTGGCTGGTGAGGCGAATCGCAACTTTGCCGGCGTCACAGCCGCGTACGATGTCGGCAGTCCGGTCGGTCGAGCCGTCGTCGACGACGACGACCTCGGCTTCGTAATCGCGCTGGTTCAGATAGGCGACCACCTTCTGCAGCGTTGCAGGCAGGCGCTTCTCCTCGTTGAACGCGGGTATGACGACGGAGAGATGCATGGACTGCGGGCTCAAACGTGCACCGTGCGAAGCCGAACGGCCTTCACTTGGGCTGGCGCTCGCGCTCTCCCACATCGCTGCGCAAGAACATCATCTGGGTGCCGAACGCAATCAGCTTGCCCTCGAGATCCCAGATCTCGACGGCGGCGCTGGCATAGCCGAAGCCGGCCCAGCGAGCGTGCACGTCGGTCAGCAGCCACTCCGCCCAGGTGTCCTCGAGAAAATGGACGGTGAGGTCGAGGCTGGGCGCGAAGAACGGCGGGTGTTCGGGCCCCAGCTTCTGGATCAGCGCCGGCGGCATCGTGTCGGCGATCGGCGGGATGGCAAACGGATCGAAGCGACCGTCGGCCAGCTTCTGCGGCGAATGATAGCGGTACCAGCGGGCGATGCGGGCGCGGCCCGCCTTCCAGCCGGATTCCCACCACGGCTCGCCGATCGCCAGACGCGAATCGAGGTTGTCGAAGAACGGCGGCCGCTCGCGCCCGCTGATGTCGGTGAGACTCTCGATCGTCGGCAGCGCATCGGGCTTGGCGACGTCGGGGAACTTGCAGTCGAGCATCTCGATGCGCGTCGGCCGCCGCCGTGCGAACGTGGCACTCACCTCGAGCCCGGGCCCCGGCACGACGGTCGATGTGAGCTGGGCGCGCACCTGCGCCGCCGCGTGACCGTGGCGCAACACTTCGACGCGAATCTCGAGCGGACCGGCCGGCACCGGCGAGCAGAAGTGCGTGTTGGCGGACAACGGCCGCAGATCGTCGTCGCCCAGCTCTTCGTACATCGCACGCATGGCGATCGTCATCAGCACGCCGCCCGAAGGAGTCTGGAAGTTCCACTCCGGCCCGAGCTCGGCGGTGTACCAGCCAGGCGCCGCTTTGAGACGAGTCACGGCGCTGTCGCGCGCCAGATTCCTGCCCTTGTCCTTCGCTCTAACCGCCACCGCCATGGTTCCCGCTCGTTCGCCTCGTGCCCGGTGTATCCGCGTGTCGGCCGGTACGATAGGGCGCAACCGGACAACATTCCACCCCACTACGAAGATCGGAAGCGAGAACAGGCGAACCAGAGGAAGATCCAAGAGCCGCGCGCAGCGCGCACCACCCTCAGCCTCCAGCCTAAGCCCGAGCCTCAGCCCGGGCAGTCTGCAAGACCGAACCAGACTCTTCTTGTTTGCACCGTTCACTTCACCGGTCGAAACTCGGCCGACCGCCACGGAGGTACCGATGCCCGATCCAACCGACGCCAGGATTTGCACGTTCGAGCAACTGCTCGCCGCCATCAAAACCGAGGACCGCAAGCGCGTCGCCATCGTCTGCGGCGACATGGAATCGGTCGTCGAGGCGGCATCGCGCGCCGAAGCGGACGACGTGGCGGACGCGATCCTGTTCGGCGATCAGGCGGCGACGGAAAAAATCGCGGCCGCCGCCGGGATCGATCTCTCCCTGGCCGAGCTGGTCGACATCGCCGACCGCGACGAAGCCGCCGCCGAGGCCGTGCGCTGGGTGGCGCGCGGCGATGCCGACATCGTGATGAAAGGGCGCATCCACAGCGACGATTTCCTGCGCGCCGTCCTGCAGCGCGAAGAGGGCTTGCGCACCGAAAGGATGCTCAGCCACTGCTTCCTGCTCGAAGTGCCCCATCTCGAGAAGATCCTCCTCGTCACCGACGGGGCGATGAACATCGCCCCCAACTTCGAGCAGAAGGCGCAAATCGCCCGCAACGCCATCGCCTTGAGCGAGCTGCTCGGCGTCGACAATCCCAAGGTCGCGGCGCTGGCCGCGGTCGAGCTCGTCAATCCGAAGATGCAGGCGACCCAGGACGCGGCGATCCTCGCCCTGATGAGCAGTCGCGGCCAGTTCGAGCGCGGCGTCGTCGACGGTCCGTTTGCCCTCGACAACGCGGTCTCCGAGGAGGCCGCCGCCGTCAAGGGAATCGACAATCCGGTCGCCGGACGCGCCGACGTGCTGCTCGTCCCCGACATCGAGGCGGGCAACATTCTGACCAAGAGCTTCGTCTACCTGGCGCGCGGCCGCATCGCCGGCATCGTCGTCGGCGCCTCGGCGCCAGTGGTGCTCACCTCGCGCGCCGACTCGGCGGAGAGCAAGTTCCTGTCGATCGCCACCGCCGTCTACGCGGCACAGATGAAGGACGTGCGCGTGAAGCTGGGCCGCCGGCGATGACGCCGAAGTCAGCCTTCGGCAGTCGGAGTGGCGCGTGATCGTTCTCGTCGTCAACGCCGGTTCGACGTCGCTCAAGGTCGACGTCTTCGACATGCCGGATGAGACCTGCGTCGCGTCGATCGCCGTAGAACGCATCGGCCAACCGGACGCGGCGATGGCGGTGCGCTGGAACGGCGCTCCCGAAACGAGATCCGCAATCGAGGCCGATCGCGACACGGCGCTGCAGCAGGTGCTCGAGCTGGTGCTCGACCGCATCTCTGTCGATGCGGTCGGACACCGCATCGTGCACGGCGGCGAGTCGCTCACCGCGCCGGCGCGGA
>CADEER010000095.1:17910-20148 GCA_902826395.1 uncultured bacterium | reverse complement strand
AGCGCGCTGTCGCCGACGATCGCGTCGTAGGAGGCGACGACGTGCGGCGAGTGCGCTCTGCGGCGCAACTGCGATGTCGGATCGGCGAGAATCGGGTAACCGCTGTGCGCGGCCAGCAGCGCGATCGCCGCTGCCTCGGCGTCGTCGTGATCGGCGGCGCCGCACAGGATGAGGCCGCGCGGCGTCGCAGCGATAGCGGCTGCCAGACGCGCGACGTCGCCGGCAGCGGGGGGTGGGGCTGCGGACGTGACGACAACCGCCGCGCGCGGCTCGTGAACGCCGTCGAACGGATGCGCGGCGCTCACAATCAATGGCTCGCGAAACGGGAAGTTGATGTGCACCACGCCGCAAGGGGTGTCGTTGGATTCGCGCACGGCGCGGCGAGCGAGGCCGCGGAAGTAGGGGAGGCCGGCGTCGGCCATGCCCGCTTCGACGAACCACTTGGCGTAGCCGCCGTACATCTTGATCTGATCGATCGCCTGGCCGGCTTCGCAGTCTCGCAGCTCGGGTGGCCGATCCGCGGTGAGCACGATCAGCGGCACCCCGGCCTGCGCCGCCTCGACGATGGCGGGGTAGAAGTTGGCGGCCGCGGTTCCCGACGTACATACGATCGCCGCCGCGTTGCGCGTCGCGCGCGCCGCGCCGAGAGCGAAGAAGGCGGCGCTGCGCTCGTCGACGTGCGACCGGCAGTCGAGGCGAGCTTCGCGCGTCAGGCTGACGGTGAGGGGAGTCGAGCGGGCGCCCGGTGCGATCGCGACATGCTTCAAGCCGTGCGCCGCCAGCTCGGCGACGAAGGCGCGCAGGTGCGGCAACTCAGGCGACACCTCGACGGGCGCAACCGCAGCGGCTGCGGTCATTCCCCGACTCCGAGCGCCGCCAGCATCGGCCGCAGCTTCAACTCGGTCTCCAGGAGCTCGGCGCGCGGATCGGAATCGCGCACGATGCCGGCGCCGGCGTACAGCCATGCGTCGCGTCCGTGCACTACCGCCGAGCGCAGGCCGACGGCGAGCTCGCCGCTGCCGTCGAGGTCGGTCCAGCCGAGCGGTCCGGCATACCAACCGCGCTCGAAATGCTCGCGGCGCTCGATCTCCGTCGCGGCGCCATCTTTGGGATAGCCGCCGACCGCCGGACTGGGATGCAGCGCCGCTGCGATGTCGAGGATGCCGCGGTGCGGCGCGACGCGCCCGCGCAGCGACGTGCGCAGGTGGTGCAAGCGGCGCAGCGCCACGACTTGCGGGGGTCCGTCTACTTCGAGCGAGTGCACGAGCGAGCCGAGATCGCCGCGGATACCGCGGACCACCAGCTCGTGCTCGCGACGCTCTTTCTCACTGGTAGCGAGCGCGGCGCGCAGTCGCAGGTCGTGCTCGGCGGTGGCACCGCGCGGCGCGGTGCCAGCCAGTGCGACGGTCTTCAACTCGCCGCCGTGCAGGGATGCGAGAGTCTCCGGCGTGGCGCCGACGAAATCGGCGCTGCCGCCGGCGAAGCTGAAGATCGCACAGCCGTTCTCGCGCTCCGACAGCCGGCGCAGGATCGCCTCCAGGTCGAAGGGCGCTTCGGCTTGTAACCGGCAGGCGCGCGCCAGAACCACCTTGTCGAGCTCGCCGGCCCGGATCGCGGCGATCGTCTCGCCGACGGCCGACATCCAAACCTCGGGCGACGGCATGGCCTCGCGCGACACAATGCGCGGCGGAACGCGTGGCAGGTGCGATTCGCCCGCGGCGTCGGCGAGATCTCCCCACTCGGCGGAGTTTTCGGCGCCGCGCACGACGTTGCGCACCAACGCGGCGCGCTCGCCGCGGCGGACGACGCAGAGCGCTGGCAGCATCAAGTGAGCCGCCGCGAAATCTCTCCACGGCGCGCCGGCGGGATTGCGATCGGCGAACGCGAACCCCGCCAACAGGAGGGGCGAGCGCAGCCAGTCGCAGTCGGCCTCGACCTTCGCGCCGGCGCGCAGGCTCGCGAGCGCTGTCGCGGCGGCGCGGAATCGCTCGGGACCCGAAGCGGTGCCGGTCCAGGCGGTGCCGACGGCGCCGATCGCGAGCCCGCGGTCGGCGCTCTCCCAGTAACACGCCGGCGCGCCGCGCCGCCGGGCCGCGGCGACGAGGCCGATCGGGTCGACGGGACCGTGCAGCTCGCGGACGTAGGCGACCAGCGACGTCTCGCCGCCGTCGAAGTGCAGAGCAGGGGAAGTCATCGCGCCCGGGTCGCGCACAGAATCTGGGCGACTCCTCCGAAGAG
>CADEER010000095.1:0-17810 GCA_902826395.1 uncultured bacterium | reverse complement strand
GCATCGAGACGAAGTTGCGCAGGGCGAAACCACTCAGCACGACGCTGGCGCCGCCGTCGCGTATCGGCAGGCGAGAGGCGTCGGCGCGCAGGGGCTGTGCGGCGATGCCGCGGCCCTTCATTCCGGCCAGCATGCCGGCCGACGGGTCGACGCCGATCACGTGGGCACCCGAACGCGTCGCCATCTCGGCGAGATCGCCGGTGCCGCAGCCGATGTCGAGCACCACGTCGTCGGTGCGCAGATCGGCGAGCGCTACGGCGCGCCGCCGCCACCCCTGATCGAGGCGAAACGTGCAGATCCGATTCAGGAGGTCGTAGCGCGGCGCGATGCGATCGAACATCGCTTCGACAAAGGCGGCCTTGTTTTCCGGACCGGGCAGGGCGCCGCGAGGACCGGCGCCCCCATTCCGCGTTCCCCGATGAGCGGCTTTCTCCTCGGGGTCGAGCAGTGCGCTGCGAGGGGTCACGTCCATCGGACTTCCAATCGTCCGCTGTCCGCCTCGGCGACCGCCGCGACCGCGGCGGCAAGGTCGTCGCTCTCGCGTCGCTCGCGCAGACGCTCGAGAGCGCGGTGCAGCAGCGTGCGCTGGAAGTGCACCGCGACCAGGGTCGTCACCGCCGGCAGCAGGGTGCGGAAAGTGGCGGCGATCTCGCCGGCATCGGCACCGCCGTTCTCGGCGCCGGCGACGTGGCGGACGTGCGCGTCGAAGAGGTCGATGGCGCCGTCGCAGACCGTCTCGACCGAACGCGCATGCTCGACGGCGAGCTGCAACAGCCGATCCATCGGGAATCCGCTGCTCATCAACGTCAGACCCGCCCGTGCCATTTGCAGATCCGCCTCCGAGTACAGCTCGGCGCCGTCGGTGCCGCGCGTCGGCACCAGCAGGTGCGCCGCCTGCAGCGACGCGAGGATCGGCTCCGGCACTCCCGATTCGCTGGCCAGCTCGGAGCGGGTCAGCGACCGCGCTCCGCCCTCGCGGGCGACGGCCTCGAGCAGCGCCGCGGAACGTGAAGTATCCGCGTCCGCCAGCAGTCGCCCGATCAGACCGAGCGGAAACCCCTGGCTCTGATACTCGCGGATCTTGCGCAGGACGACCGCATGCCCGTCGTCATAGACGGCGACACGCCCGCGCCGCTGCGGCCGCGGCAGCAGGCCCCGCGACTGATAGAAGCGGATGGTGTCGATCTTCTCGCCGGCCGCCGCCGCCAGCTCTTCAATGGTGTATTCCATGAGCAGGTACTCTGAGAGTATTTGCTCATGGAGTCAATTGGGGGTATTTCTCGTGAACCGTGAACCGTGAACCGTGAACCGTGAACGGTGGCGTGTAATTGAGGGCCCTCAGATTGGGCACCGCTCCCATCCACGGTTCACGGCTCACGGTTCACGATGCCCTTGGGGGGTACTTCTCAGTGAACCGTGAACGGTGAACGGTGGGGTGTATTGAGGGTCAGCGGATTGTGCACGGCTGCCCATCCCACGGTTCACGGCTCACGGTTCACGATCCCCTGGATCACCGCTGCCCGTCGACGGTCCCGATGATCCGCGAGGCACGAGGGCCTCATCCTCCGAGCAGATGCCGCAACGCCGGCTCTAACTCCGCGAAGCGAAACGAATACCCCGCCTGCTGCAGCTTGGTCGGAACGACCCGGGTGCTGGCGAGCAGGAGCTCGTCGGCGATCTCGCCCAGCGCCAGGCGGAAGGCGAAGGCGGGGACGGGGATGAGCGTCGGTCGCGCCAGCACCCTGCCGAGAGTCTTGGTCAGCTCGCGGTTGGTGACCGGGTTCGGTGCGACCGCGTTCACCGGCCCGCTCAGATCCTCGTGCTCGATGGCGAAGAGGATCATGCCGACCACGTCGTCGATGGTCGTCCAGCTCATGTATTGGTTGCCGCTGCCGAGGGTGCCGCCGAGACCGAGCTTGAACGGCAGCACCATCTTGGCCAGGGCACCACCGTCGGCCGCGAAGACGGCTCCGATGCGCAGGTGGACGACCCGGATGCCGGCGGCGCGGGCCGGCTCGGCAGCCTGCTCCCATGCGACGCAGACGTCGCTGAGAAACCCGTCGCCTGGCGCCGCCGTCTCGTCGAGAATCTCGTCGCCGCGGTCGCCGTAGTAGCCGATGGCCGAAGCGCAGACGAGTACCTTGGGCTTCTTGTCGAGCTTTGCCAGGGCGCCAGCGAGCAGCCTGGTTCCCTCGACCCTACTGTCGAGAATGCGCTTCTTCTTCTCGTCGCTCCACCGGCCGTCCGCAATGTTCTCGCCGGCGAGGTGCACGACTGCGTCGAAGCCCTCGAGCTTGGCTTTGTCGATCTCACCGTCGGCGGGATTCCAGTAGACACCCTGCGCGCCGCGATCGCGGACGAGCCGCGCGACGCTGTGATCGCCGGTGGTGAGAAAAGGGATGAGCGTGCTGCCCACCAGACCGTTCGAACCGGAAATCAGAATCTTCATGCTCTCTCCTCTGCTCTGCCGATGGGCGGCGATGTCTTGCTGCATCAGCGTGTGCCGGTAGCGAAACATACGCTCGAGCTTGGCGTGGACGAAGCGGCCGGCGATCGGTTGCGCGAGCGCCGCCAGCGGCAGCGCGTACTCGACGTCGTCGATCAGCCGGCAGGCGTCGGGTCCGTCCGGCTCGACGCGATGCGTGTGTTCCCAACGCGCGAACGGCCCGCTCACCTGCACGTCGCGAAAGCTCTCACCGGGCCGGTAGTCGCGATGCTCGGCGACCCAACGCATGGCGGTCGGCCCCCTGCCCATCGCCATGATCAGGCGATCTCCGTCGTGGATGCCGCCGCGCCGGGCGACGACCCGGACGGATTCCCAAGGGGGAGTCAGTCGCTCGAAGGCCCCCGGCCGCTCGTGCCAGGCAAAAACCTCGGCGGCGGGAGCCTCGATGCGAACCGATCTACAGAAGCGCGGCATGACGACCAGTGTAGCGAAGCACAGCCATCCGACAACGCGGCGGAGACTCCCTTTGCGCCTGGCTCCGCTTCGCGTATGGGTGTCGAATGTCACCGGTTCGGATGTTGTTCGCGATTGCCCTCTGCGTCGCCCCTTTGCTGGCGGCGGCCGAACCAGCCAAGGTTGCGCTGCTCTCCCCCGAAGAGTTCACGAAGAAGTGCGCGGCGAGCATGCAGGTGGCCGTCCAGCGCTCGCGGATCGAGATCGAAGCGCCGCTGCGGCTCATTGTGCGCGATCCCAACACCGGTCAATCGACGGTCTACCTCGAGCAGAGTTACGAAACGTACAAGATGGCGCCGGATAAGCTCGACGAAGTCATCAAGAAGCACGTGGCGAGCGTTGTCGAGGCGGCGCCCGACGCCGGTATCGACCCGGCGCGCATCGTTCCGGTGATCAAGCCGCAGTCGTGGCTGGCGGAGATCGGCTCCACGCCGGAAAGCCCGCTCGTCGTCTCCGATCCGCTGAACGACGAATTGATCGTCGTCTACGCCGAGGACGCGCCGAACAGCGTCTCCTACTTCTCGCCGACGGACTTCGAGCGCACCGGCATCGACAGACAAGGCTTGCGCAAGCTCGCTGGCGAAAACCTCGTCCAGATCGTCCCCAAGATCGAGCGACGCGGCGAAGGCGGTGTCTATACGATCCACGCTGGCGGCGACCTGGAATCCAGCTTCATCGCCATCGGCGACACCTGGTCGCGGGAGAGCTTCGCGGTCAAAGGAGACTTCGTCTTCGCGGTGCCATCGCGCGGTGTTCTCTACGTCACCGGCAGCGACGACGAAGCGGGCATCAACAGCGTTCGCGACTTCGCGCGCACGCGCTACCGCGATGCCGCGCAGAAGATCTCGCCGAAGCTGTTCGTCCTGCGCGCCGGCCAGCTCGACGTGCTGCCGGAGTAGACTGATCTTCGAATCAGGGAGGCCCCCGATTCACCTCTCCCTACGGAGAATGTCGATTCTTTCCAGATTACCTCGGGGCCGTTGTCGCTTTCGGTATCGGTATCGAAATCTGCCTCGATAGCGATTCCGATACCGATACCGACCCCGACTCTGTTTGCGATCACAGAGAGCCTCACCGCTCTACCCATGGCCGTCGGCTCTCCCGTAGGAGAGCCGGCCCGCTACTTGTCCGCTGTGGTTCGCTGGCGCTGCAGGTGGCGTCGCAAGCTGTCCACCACGGCTGCCCGGCAATCGGCGCGCGCGTGCCGCGTCGTGTTGCCCGCATGCAGCCGGCGCCGGCACAGTACGTCGGGCAGAGTCTCGGCGACCGCGCCGCATGCCTCTGCTCGCAGGTTCCAGTCGACATCCTGTGAGAGTGGCATCCGCTCGTCGAACTTACCGACTCGCGCCATCAGTGATGGACGCAGCAGCCAGGAGATGAGCGCTCGCGGCCAGGGCGCAGTCAGCACCGGGTCGCGTTCGAGCCCGTCTGCCACTAGCTCCGGGCTCCAGAAGTTCTCCGTGAGGCAGGAGCTCAGTTCGAGCTCCGGCCGCGCGCGGAAGCGCGCGACTTGCAACTCGAGTTTGCGCGGAAGGAACAGATCGTCGGCGTCGAGGAAGGCCAGCAGGTCGCCGCGCGCCAGCCGAATGCCCTCGTTGCGAGCCGCCGAAACTCCGGCGTGGGCGGCTCGAACGAGGCGGACGGGTTCGCCGAAGTCAGCAGCGACCGCCGCGCTTGCGTCGGTCGATCTGTCGTCGACGACGATTATCTCCAGAGGCGGGAGCGTCTGATCCAGCACGCTCCGAATCGTCTCGGCCAGGTAGCGCGCGCCATTGTGGACCGGGATGATGCAGCTCACGGTCACGTCAGCCTCGCTTCTTCGATCGATCGCGCCGCGCGCGCGAGCGTTGAAGCGCCACGGCCAGGCCGCGAACCTGCCCGTTTCTGTCGCTGGCAGTGGCATTGCAGGGATGTAGTCGCCGGTCGCTGACGACGCGCGCCAGTGTCTCGATCCGCCCGCCGCTATCGAGGAAGCGCAGCCGCCAGTCGGTGTCTTCCGAGAAGCGCATTTGCGCGTCGAAGGGGCCGATGCGTTCGAACACCGAACGCTTCACCAGCCACGAGCTGATGTGGCCGGCGGCTTCGGCTCGCCAGAAGTCGTGCGCGTAGCGAGGGTCCGCCGCCAGCTCCGCCGCGGTCAGTTCCTCACTCCAGAAATAGCGCGAGCGGGCGTCGCAAAATTCCACCTCGGGTCGTGCCTGCAAGAATTCGCGTTGCCATCCGAGTTTCTTCGCGTGAAAGCGATCGTCGGCGTCGAGAAAGCAGAGCAGGTCACCGCGCGCGCGAGACACTCCCAGATTGCGCGCCGCCGAGACGCCCGCGTGTTCCTGCTGAAAGAGCGTGATCCTTTCACCGAACGAGCGGACGATACTGGCGGTGTCGTCCGTCGACCCGTCGTCGATGACGAGAATCTCGAGCGGTGGCTCGGTCTGGGCCAGTACGCTCTCGATGGCCGCCTCGATGTACCGTGCGCTGTCGTGCGCCGGGATGATGCAGCTGACCTGATGGGCCTTATCCATCGGCGCGGCGCAACCTCATCTCTGCCATGCGCTTGCGGTGGCGACGCGCGATCTCGCGCAAATAGTCGTCATAGCGTCGCCGCGTCAGGTTGCCGCCGTGCAGGCGCCGAAATGCGAGCACGGAGTCGATCGTCTCGGCGGGTACGCCGGCAGCCTCGACTCGATCGTGCCACTCTGAATCCTCACCGAGCGTGCGCTGCTCGTCGAATCCGCCGAGCGATTCGAACAACTCGCGCCGGCACAACCAGGTGATGATCGAGTGCGGCTTCGGCGTCTCGCCATGCGTGAATGCCTCGCGCGGATCTTCGACGCGCTCGCTCGCGGGCAGATCCGGGCTCCAGAAGTTGCGAATGTACGCGTCGCAGAACTGCAGGTCGGCGCGGGCTCGGAAGCGTTGGAGCTGCCGCTCCAGCTTGTAGGGCGGAATCGTGTCATCGGCGTCGAGGAAGGCAACGAGCTCGCCGCGCGCCTCTCGGACGCCTCGATTGCGAGCCGCCGCCTGGCCGCGATTCGGCTGGCGCAGGCACATCACTGGCGCACCGAAGCTCATGGCCATCTCGGCGCTCGCATCGGTCGAACCGTCGTCGACGACCAGCACTTCGAGCGCCGGCACGGTTTGCGCCAGAATGCTCTGTAGACACTCGGCCAGGTAATTGGCGCCGTTGTGCACCGGCACGACAAAACTGACTTCCGGAGCTGAAGTCATGGGCGGTTCGTGGGGGGAATCGCGGCCGATCGCTGCCGCCCGAGGTGGGTTCGAACCACGTGAACGAACTCGCGCTTGGAGTCTTCGCGTTGCCGGGTCAGGTTCGAGCCGTGCATCCGATGGCGCAGCACGACGTCGGGGATCAGTGTGCTGCGCAATCCCGCGGCGCGGGCGCGCATGATCCAGTCGGTAGCGTCGCCGAAGCGAAGATCGGGATTGAGCAGTCCCACGCGTTCGAATGCGCCGCGGCGGGCGAGCATCGCGGGCGTCGTGTAGCCCGGCACCACCTGTCCTCGCGCGTGCTGCTGGTAGGCGCGAGCTTCGGTTTCGACGTTCGGCTCCCAAAACAGCTCGACGTGGCCAAAGCAAAGATCGAGCTCAGACTCGGCTACAAGGCGCGCGAGCTGGAGCGCGAGCCTGTCAGTAGTCCAGAGATCGTCCTGGTCGATGAAACCGACGAACTCGCCGGAGGCCCGCTGGATTCCCAGATTGCGCGCCGACGCCGGTCCGCGATTCTCCTGGTGGAGCAAGCGCACGCGCGAGCCGAATCGCGCGATCACCTCATCGGGGGGTACGCTCGACCCATCGTCGACGACGATCACTTCCATTGGCGGACTGCTCTGGTCGAGCACGCTGTCGAGCGCGGCGGCCAGGTAGCGATTGCCGTTGTAGACCGGCACGACGACGCTGACGGACGGGGTGTTCATGAAGCAGCGCTGTCGAGCAAATCCGTGATCAGGGCCGGAACTGTGTCGATCGAGGCGCCGAGCACCAGCTCGTAGCAGGGGAGATGGCGGACCAACTCGGTCATGTGGGCGAAGCTCGCGGCACCACCACCCAGTGCGCGCAACAACGTGCTGGGCGCGAGCCGCCGCAAGACTTCTGCGCGGCTCGTCGGGCGCACGAAGGTTGTGCCCGTTCCGGCGATCGTCGGGATGGCGATCGCGGCAACACGAGTGCTCGCAACACGTTGCGTCGCTTCCGGGAGAACGTCTGACATGTAGACGAGGCTCTTGAATCCGTCGCGCGGCTGTGAAGGGAGAGTGCAGTGCGCCTTCAACTCGGGAAAACGCTCGAGGTTGGAGGTGTCCACGCGAACCGTATCGTACAGTGCATGGCCGAACCATTCATCCGGAGTCGCGGCGGTCGCGACGAAGTCGTCGCCGAGAAAGTCGAGCCCGCCCAACGCGCACGCAATTGCCGTCGTCGATTTGCCGGAGCCGCCCTGGCCTCCGAGCAGTAGTCCGCGGCCGTCGTGCGCCACCAGCCCGGCATGGAGAACGTGCAGTGAGCGGTCGTGTGCCCACGCGCGCAGGAAATGTTCGAAGGGTCTGGTCCGATCGTTGAGCCCGAGTTGCGCGGCGTCCTCGACGCAGAGGAACAGCTCTCGACTCCGGCGGTCGAGGCACTTCACGATGCTGGCGCGGTCGTAGCGAAGCAGGTGACCGTTGCGGTACTGGAACATCAGCCCTGGACCGAGGGTGTCGGTCCGATCGGGAACGAGTCCGAGACCGGGGCAGCCGACCCCTGTCGCGGCGCGGTCCCATGCAGCGATGGAGAGATCGACCCCGTTTGTATCCGCAGCGTCCGGCGGTTCGCTTGCGCCCCGCGGATCGATCACGGACGCGAAGGCGCTTGTCAGCAACTCCGCGAGCTCGGTACCCGCGACACGGAGGCGCACGCGCCTCCCGCCCAGGCGGAAAACCACGTCGAGTGATCGGGTCTTGCGGGTGGCGCATGCGTCGGTGAAGGCCCGGCGCACGCTTTCCAGATCGTCCACGTCGAGCGCCGCCTGGATTCAGGACCTTCCGGGAACATCCGCGTTGAGAGCAGGAAGGGGAGGATCGAGCGCCAGCACTTCACTCATGTCCGTGTACTTCACGAGGACAGGTTTCGAGTACGACGGCTGGGCGGCGGCCTCGGTGGCGGCGTTGTCGCTCGCCGAGGCGGTCGCGCCGACGTGCGTATCGATGACGAGCTGCTCGCGGAGCAGTTCGTCGACGACGTCCTGAACGTCCCGCGCCACCTCGCTCTCCGCGACCTCGTAGCGTCGGGCGAGAATCCCCGCGACTTCGACAACCGACCGGGGTTGCGTGAAGAGTTGCCAAAGCTCTGCGCCGACCTTGTCCATCGTGTAGTACATCCCGTTGCCGAGATTGATGATCACGGCCTCGCCGTCGACGACATCACTGGCGACGACATGATCATTGACGGAAATCTTGCGATCGGTAAATGTCACGGGAACCTCGCTCGCCTGAAAACTGCTTTTTGCCAACAGCTACCACCGCCCCCGTCGGCCGGGCAACGGGCTCTCAGGCCGCGACAATCTCCTCCGTAAGAGCCCGCACGGAGAGCGGCGCGCAGCCCTCCGCCTTGTTGTTGATCGTGACCGATACGGGGCGGCCGCGCCGGCTGGAATCGACGGCGAGCGCGGCGATCATCCGTCGCACGCGCGTGTCCGGATCGACGATCCGGTCGAAAGGGTCGTAGCGCGAGCGGGCTTCCTCGTACTCCTGCTCGTGACCGAGCATCCACCGCATCACCAGCTCCGGCTGCTCGCCGACGACAGCATGCTGGCCAGTCATGTCGGGCATCCGCGGATGGTGATTGAAGCAGTGCACGGCGCCGGCGTCGCGCAGCGCCTGGGCGTAGGCGGGGGTGAGTAGGTGGGCGTCGCGGATCTCGACCGCGTAGGTAGGGCCGGCGGGAAGAGCGGACAGGAACGCGTGCAGTACGGACGCGAAGTCGTCGCCGCCCATTGCCGATCTCTGTTGCGGCGGGAACTGGAAGACCAGCGGGCCGGCCTTGTCTCCCAACCCCTCGATCATCGGCGCGACTACCAGGTCGGCGGTGAAGCCGGCGTCGAGGTAGAGCGGATTGATTCGGCCGCCCTGCTCGCCGTAGCGCGGATGGCGCGGATAGCGAGCGACGGTGCACTGCTCGCACGCCTTGACGAGAAAGCGGAAGTCCTCCGGCACCGCGGCCGCGTACTCCGCAAACGTATGGCGATCGAGCGGCGCGTAGTAGCTGCGATCGACGCCGACCATGCGCAGCAACGGATGTTGCGCATACGCCGCCAGGCCGCGCCGCGCCAGCACCGCCTGCGAGACCGACCGGTCGTAGACGATCCCGCTCCAACCGGGGAACGACCACGACGACGTGCCGATGCGAAGATTGTTCGGCAGCGCCGCGGCGAGCCGACGCGTCTCATCGTCCACCGCGACGGGCCCGACCTCGTCGCGCCGCAACCGCACCGGCTCGCCGAACAAAGACAACTGCTCTTTCACCACAGAGGCACAGAGACACAGAGATATTCCGATGTCTACGCATCCGCGCACTCGCACTCGCGAGACGTCGCGAGCGAGAACTCAGCCCGACTCCGCACAGAGATCTCTGTGTACTCTGTGCCTCTGCTTCGGAAATTCCCTGAATGAACCAGTGAGATGGATCTGGGATCGCAATTTAGCGCTGTCCTTTGCGGCAACGTACCTATCCGTTCCGGCGGTGGCGTCTTCGTATCGCGCGAAGCGCCACGGGGACTGTGGTGAAGAATTCAGCTGCCGCCGAGGTCCACGGATAGAGCCGTGGCCGCGTCGGTTTCGCCGAGAGCGGCGCGGTAGTTGGCGAGGGCGCGGAAGTAGTCGGCTTGCGTCGCGATCAACGTCGCGGCGGCGTCGAAGGCTTGTAGCTCGCGAATGTTCACGTTGATGAGGTTGCTGGTGCCGAGCAGCAGCTTGCGCTCCTCGGCTTTGCGGAGCCGCTGCGCCAGCTCGAGATTCTTGCGTGCCAAGCTGACTTGGTCGTAGGCCGCGCGCAGCGCCGTCATCGCGTTCCTGACGTCGGCGGCGATGCGGTCGCGCGCGTACTTCTGCTGCAACTGGATCTGGCGCAGGCGTGCGCTGGCCACCGCCGCCTCTCCCTTCGCCTCGCGGCGCTGCAGAGGCAGGTCGAACTTGATCGCCGCCTCGAGCACGGCCGGGCCTTTGTCGTCGGGGCTCTTGGCCGGATCGCCGACGTCTTTCGATCCGGCGATGCTGATGGCGATGTCGGGTAGCATCTGGTTCTCCGCCAGGGCCAGATCGACCGCCGCCTTCCGCTCCAAAAAAGCGAGCTCCTGCAACAGCGGCTGTTGTGCGTGGGCGCGAGCGATGTCGTCTGCGACCTCCTCCGAATCGGGTCGGTCTTCGGTCGGAAACTCAACCGGCACCATCGCGACGTCGGCCGTCAGCGGTTCACCCTCAGCGTCGCGCAGGAACAGAGAAAGATCGATCGCCGCTTGCTCGAAGGCGCGCTCGGCGGCGATGAAACGCACCTCGCGATCGACGATCAGTCTCTCGTTGTCGGCCAGATCGATGGTTGGCAGGGCGCCGCGTTCGACCCGCCGCGTCAATTGCGACTGTCGCTCGCGGGCGAGCGCGACCAGTTGTTCGGCGAGACCCACCCGCATGCCCGACGCGACCCATTCCCAGTAGGCGAACGAAGCGCTGCGGCTGAAGTCGATGAGGCTTTCGCGAATGACAGGATCGGCCGCGTCGACCTCGATCTCGGCCTTGCGCAAGGCCGCGCGCCGGCTGTCGATGGCTCGATTGCGCAGCAGAGGCAGGCGGAAGCCGAGTCGGAATTCGCCGCCGTCGTTGGTTTCTTCGCCGCCGTCCCAGACCGCGAAGTCACCGCTGCCGACTCGGTAGCCGCCGAACAGATCGGCCCCGAACAGAGTCGTTGGCTGCTCGACGAAAACATCGCCCTGATACGTCTCGTAGAAGCCCTCCGGCTTGAGTTTGCTGCCGGCTCCCAGACGCAGGTCGAACGCGCCTTGCTTGGAGAGCAGCCGGGCGTCGGCGAGGGCCTGCTCTTCGAGCACGGCGGCGAGTAGCGGGTAGTGCTCGCGCACCGAGACGAGCACGTCGACGAGCGACAGCCGCTGTTCGCCGGCGGGCTTTGCGCCGGCGATCGGCACCGTCTCCTCGGCCGCGCTCGCCGTCGCGAGAGCGCCGAGCAGCAGAACGACCACGCTTTGCGCTGCCGTCATTTCTTCGCGCTCCCACCGGCCCGCGAGTCGGGTGCGGTATCGACGGTCGGGGGAAAGCCGTTGGCCTGTCGCCACAGCTCGTACCCGAGCCGCACCTCGTCGAGGAGGACGAATCCTTTGGCGCGCGCTCCCTGGCGCAGGAAGTCTGCCTTCGGCCAAGGCTCGTCGTCAGGATCGGGGACGACGAGGATACGAAAGCGTCCGGTGCCGTCGTCGGTAGTGTCCACCAGGCTCACCTCGCCGCCGAATGTGCCGACGGCGACCGACGGCCAACCGGCGAACTGCACGGCTGGCCAGCCTTCGAACTGCAGGCGCACGCGGCGCCCGGGGCGGATGAGCGGGACATCGTTGCCGTCCACCCACAGCTCGGCGGCACGGCTTTCGGTGTCGGGAACCAGAATGGCGAGCGGATCTCCCGCCTTCACCAGTTCGGCGCCGGGGCTGACGAGGAGGCGAAACACCGTACCGTCGCGCGGCGCGCGAACGAGCTGGGTGGACTGCCGATTGATGTTGACGTCGATTTCGGAGAGCTGTTGGTCCTTGCTCGCCACCTCGACGTTCGCCGCTTCTCGTTCGGCGCGCGCCGAATCGATCTTGGCCTTCGCTTCAGTGTCGACACGACCGAGATCGGCCCGCTTCGCTTCCTCTTCGTTGCGTGCGGCGTTGAGCGCTTGTCGCGCCTGCTCGACCTTGGCCTGCGACTCGCGATCGATCCTCTCGGCCAGCTCGTACTCGGCTCGCGACGCCAGGCCTTCGGCGAACAGATCCTTCTGACGCGTGAAGTTGAGTCGGGCCTGCTGGGCCGCGGCGCGCGCCGCGTCGAGTCCGTGTTCTTCGGAGCGAACCTTGGCGGCGGCGACTTCGATCTGTTGTCGGGCGGCCGAGACTGCGAGCTCGCGAGCCTGTTCGAGTGCGCGAACCTGTTCGTCGTACACCGCGACCTTCGCCTGCGATGCGGAAAGGCCCGCCAGCAGCGCTGCGCGCTGCTGCTCCAAGCGTTGGACGATGTCCGGGTCGTTGTCGACGATCTCTAACAGCGGATCGCCCTCCTGCACCCGTGAGCCCTCGATTACCCAGGCTTTGCGGACCTTGCCGACCACCGGTGCCGCGACGGTCTGCATGCGGTCGTAGGGTTCGAACGCGACGACGCGGCCGCTGCCCAGGATGTACTGCTGCCACGGCACGATCGCGAGCGCGGCGACCGCCGCGACCATGAGGATCGCGAGTACCAAAGCGAGAATGCGCGGCGCGCGCAGGCCGCCCACCGAACGCAGGGCCGGCAGGTCCGGCATGCTCTGGACGGTCGTGGCAGGTTGAGCTTTCATGCCGTTCCTCTCTGCTCGTGCGCGACCGATCCGATGTCCGCGGAGAGGCCTCTCACGCGACCGCCGATGTGCACGACCCTGTCGCAGCGCGCGACGATCTCCTCGCTCGCCGAACCGACGAGCAGACTCCAGTCGGCGTCTTCAGCGAAGAGAGCCTCGAGCGCGATGCGCCGCGACTCCTCATCCAGGCCGTTCATCGTTTCATCGAGTAGAATCAACCGCGGCCGTCCGGCGATCGCCCTCGCCAGATCGAGCCGCATAGCCTGCCCTTGCGATAGTGGCTGCCCGTTGGTCGACAGATAGGTGCGTAGGCCCTCGGGGAGCTTCAGCACGGGATCGAGCAATCCGACGGCCGCCAGCGCATCGCGGACCGTGAGTGCGGTCACGTGGCCGCGGCCCATGCGGACGTTGTCTTCCACGGTTCCTTCGATGATCTCGGCCCCGCCGACGCGGACGATCTGCTCGCGCAGTGCGTCGAGTCGCAGCTCGCGCAAGTCGACGCCATCCAACGCGATGTAGCCGGCCGAGGGAGAACGCAGACCGAGGATCAGGTCGAGGACGGTGCTCTTGCCGCTGCCGGTGGGGCCGATCAATGCGACGCGCTCACCGGCGCCCACGTTGAAGTCGAGATTGTCGAGAACGTGCCTGTCGCCGTAGTCAAAGGAAACGTTGCGGAAGACCAGCGCGCCGCCTGCGCTGCCGGCGGCGGGCACGATCCCATCGTCGCGCTCGAGGGGCAGGTCGAACAGGTGACCGAGCTTGTCGACGGCGGCGAGCAGGTCGTAGAAGTTCTCCAGGTGCTTGCCGAGCTTGGCGAAGGAGGCGACGATCGCCGTGACGATCAGCTCCGATGCGACGAGTTGGCCGAGCGTCAGCTGGCCCGCGATGACGAGTCCGCCGCCGAGGCCCAACAGCGCGCTGCTGGCGAGAACTTGCAGGCCGAGCGCGCCGGCGAGCTGGCGAAAGACGATCCGGTAGTGCGCCGATCGCGCTCGCAGGTACTCGCGCGCCAGGACGTCGGCGCGCTCGACGGCGAAGCGCGCGGCGCCGGTGGTCTTGAGCTCTGGCGCGTGGCGCGCGATCTCCTCCAGCCAGCCCGCGACCGCGTACTTGGACCGCGACTCGGCGATCGCGGTCGGAACTGCGCCCCGACCGAGAACCAGTGCGACGACGGCGATGCCAGCCACGAGGATGACACTGAAGGCGAGCATCAGCGGGTGGTAGAAGGAGAGAACCAGCAGGCCGATGAGGGTTTGCAGCGCCAGCGCGACGCCGTCGAGCAAGAGGACGGCGCCGAGCTTCTGGACTGTCATCACGTCAAAGAATCGGTTGACCAACTCCGGGCCGTGCTGGCGGTCGAACGCTTCGATGCGCACACGCGGTAACCGATGCGCAAGATCGGCTGCGACCCTGACGAAAATGCGCCGCTGCACGATCTCGGCGACGTACGCCTGCAGTGCGCTGAGCGTTGCGGCAAAGGCGAGTACGGCGAGAAGTAGCAGAGCCAGGACGACGACCGGCTGCATGAGACCGCCCAGCGCGACACTGTTGACCAGTTGCTGGACGGCGACGGGAGTCGCCAGGGTCAGGCCGCCCACCAAGGCGCCGAAGACGAGGATCGACCACAGATCCGCGCGGTCGGGCCGAACCAGTTGCACCAAACGGCGCAACGGCGTCGTCGCGGTGTCATCCCCATGATGCTCCCCCGGCGTCGTGGCGCATACGACCGGGTCGCAGAGCAGCCAGGGCAGGCGTTGATCGAGGGCGCTTCCGAGCTCGCGCCCGAGCTCGTCGACGGAGATCCACTCCCCATCCTCGCCCGCCAGATCGGCGCGGTAGACCTTGCCCCATCGCCGATCCAGCAACAGCATCCAACCGTCCGGATTGTCGGTGCTGCGGCGGAACGTCACCGCGGGCTGGCCGGCGCGCACGGCCCCGGCTATTTCGACCGGTGTCAGCCAGACGTCGCGGACCTGCAGGCCGATCGCTCCGGCGGTCTCGCGCATGCGCTCCTGCCAGACCGCTTCCAAACAGCCCGCGAAGTCTCGCTCCGCACGCCGCTGCGCTGCGGCGAGCTCACTGGGGATCTGGTCGACGCCGCTCGCCCGGGCAAGGTGCTCGAGTACGCGGATCTCGGCGGCGTCGGTCCGGGCCGGTGCGAGGGGGCCCCGGGGCGTCTGATCTCCATTCTCCATCGTTTGCCTGATCTCTCTGCGGTTCGGTCCTGCAGGATGCTTCGTGAAATGCTTTACATGAAACAAATTTCATGAAAGATAAACGTCGAATGAAGTCGGTCAAGGGGGAGGGTGGAACATTGTCGAAACGCGATGTCGCTTCCGGAGGTTGGACCTTCCTCACCAACCACGCCCACGTTCTCGTTTGCCTGGTGCGCAGCCCCGATGTGGTGTTGCGCGAGGTCGCCGCCGAGGTGGGCATCACCGAGCGCGCCGTGCACAACATCATCTCGGATCTAGAGGCGGCGGGGGTTCTGACTCGCGAACGCGACGGCCGCCGCAACCATTACGAGATCCGTCGCGAAAAGCCGCTTCGTCATCCGATCGAATCCCACCGCAGCGTCGGTCAGTTGATCGACATGGTCGAGCGACCGTCCGATGCGCCGAAGACGCGGCGGGTGCGATCCCCCGCGCGCAAACAGCGTCCCCAGCGGTGAGTGTCAACTTCCCGAACGGTCGGCCCTTCGCCCGGAACTGCTCTTTCACCAGAGACGCACAGAGATATTCCGACGTCTATGCACCTGCACACTCGCACCCGCGAGGCACCGCGAGCGAGTCAGTAACGACTCTCGGCACAGAGATCTCCGTGACTCTGTGTCTCTGTGGTGAAAAAAATTCAGCCGGGTTCTTGCTCGGAGCGGGCGGCGGTGCGGATCAGACCGCGGTACGCTTCGGCCGGCGTGCTGCCTTCGTGCACGACGCGGTAGACTTCTTCGGCGATCGGCATGGCGACGCCGTGACGGTTGCCGAGTTGGATCACCGACCTGCAGGACTTCACGCCTTCGGCGACTTCGTTCATCTCGGCGACGATCTCGTCGAGCTTGCGTCCTTTGCCGAGTTGCTCACCGACGTGGCGGTTGCGGCTCTGCGGACTGGTGCACGTCGCCAGCAGATCGCCCATGCCGGCGAGGCCGCTGAACGTCTCCGGCTTCCCTCCCATGGCGACGCCGAGGCGCGACAACTCGGCGAGGCCGCGGGTGATCACGGCGGCCAGCGTATTCTGCCCGACGCCCATGCCGACGCCCATGCCGGCGGCGATGGCGATGACGTTCTTCAGTGCGCCGCCGATCTCGCAGCCGATCACGTCGCGGTTGGTGTAGACGCGGAATAACCCGCTGCGGAAGACGTCCTGCAATTCGCTGGCGATGCTGGTCTCGCGCATGCCGATCACCGACGCGGCCGCGAAGCCGCTGAGGATCTCCTTGGCGAGATTGGGGCCGGTGAGAACGCCGGCCGGATGCCCGGGCAGCGCCTGCTCGATCACCTCGGTCATGCGCAGCAACGAACCCTGCTCGAGGCCTTTCGACAGGCTGAGCACGGGAACCCACGGGCGAATGTGCGGCGCTACGGCTTCGCAGCAGGTGCGGAAGCCGTGCGACGGAACGCCGATCACGACGACGTCTGCGTCGCGGACCGCCTCTTCGATAGAGTCGGTGGCGCGCAGGTTCTTCGGCAGCGTGAAGCCGGGCAGGTAGGTCTGGTTGGTGTGCGCGCGGTTGATCTCGTCGGCGACTTCGGGCCGCCGCGCCCAGACGATCGTCGGGGCGTTGCGGCTCGCCAGGGCACCTACCGTCGTGCCCCAGGAGCCGCCGCCGAGAACCCCCACTCGCAGCTTCATCACAGCTCGACTACGACAAGTCCGCCTTCTTGTACATGGTGACGACGGCGACACCGCCGAGACCGAGATTGTGCTGCAGCGCGACCTTGGCCCCCGCAACCTGCCGCTTGTCGGCCTTGCCGCGGAGCTGCCAGGTGAGCTCGCTGCACTGCGCGAGGCCGGTGGCGCCGAGCGGATGACCTTTCGAGATCAGGCCGCCCGACGGATTGACGACCCACTTGCCGCCGTAGGTGACGGCGCCCGAGTCGATCAGCTCGCCCGCCTTGCCCTCGGCGCACAGTCCGAGACCCTCGTACGTCACCAGCTCGTTGGCCGAGAAGCAGTCGTGCAGCTCGACGACGTCGACGTTTTCGGGTCCGAGGCCGGACTGCTCGTACACCTTCTGCGCTGCGGCGCGCGTCATGTCGACGCCGACCAGCTTGATGCAGCTCTTGGTGTCGAAGGTGCTGGGGAAGTCGGAGGCCATCGCCATGCCGGCGATCTCGATCGCCTTGTCCTGCAGGTTGTGCTTGCGGACGAAGTCCTCGCTCGCGAGGATCGCGGCGCCGGCGCCGTCCGAGGTCGGGCAGCACTGCAGCTTGGTGAGCGGGTCGTAGACGACCGGCGCATTGAGAATGTCGTCGAGCGAGTATTCGTCCTGGAACTGCGAGTACGGGTTGTTGACCGAGTGCTTGTGATTCTTGTGCGCGATCTTGGCGAGCTGTTCCTTGGTCGTGCCGTACTTCTCCATGTGCTCGCGACCGGCATTGCCGAAGAACTGCGGCGCGGCGGGCGCGTTCTCGAAGCCGCGCAGATCGACCATCGACTGGAAGTGCTTGTCCATCGGCATGGTGCGATCGGTGTACTTCATGCCGAGCGAGCCCTTCTCCATCTTCTCGAAGCCGAGGGCGAGGACACAGTCGGCGATGTTTCCTTCGACGAACTGCTTGGCCATGAACAGCGCCGTCGAGCCGGTCGCGCAGTTGTTGTTGACGTTGTAGACCGGAATGCCGGTCAGCCCGAGCGTATAGATGGCGCGCTGTCCGCAGGTCGAGTCGCCGTAGCAGTAACCGACGGTGGCCTGCTCGACTGCCGAATACGGAATCCCGGCATCTTCGAGGGCGCGTGTTCCCGCCTCCTTGGCCATGTCCGGATAATCCCACTGGCGAGCGCCCGGCTTTTCGAACTTCGTCATGCCGACGCCGATCACGTAGACCTTTCGTCCCATCGAACTGCTCCTTCTGAGGTTGTCGGGCCAGCCGATACGGAAGTGCCCGCGGATCGCCCACTCTCGGCGGGCGCCACGCCAAGGTCAACCGGCCGGGGACCCCGGGCGATCAGCCGATGCCGTACAGCGCTGCCGCTGTATCGTGCAGTACCTTGCGCAGCGTCGGGTCGGGGATGCCGGCGAGGACTCTCTCGGCGTAGAGGCGCGGGTGGG
>CADEER010000094.1 GCA_902826395.1 uncultured bacterium | reverse complement strand
GACTCTACGACGACGAACCCTCTCCTTTGATCCTCTCCCGCGAGTCATGCGGGAGAGGTGTTTTGTGCGGGCTTCGCCCGTCATTTGGAGAAAATCGACAGTCTCTCTAGGGCGAGGCGGTTGCCGCATTCAGCCACCCGTGTAGCGCCGTGGCCGCATTGCCGGTAGAGCTGCGCGGTTCATGATTCGGCTCGATCAGATCAGCAAGCAGTACGGCGGACAGATCCTCTTCCTCGAAGCGGCGGCGGCCATCCACCGCGGCGAGAAGGTCGGTCTGGTGGGGCCGAACGGCGCCGGCAAGTCGACCGTCTTCCGTCTGATCACGCGCGAAGAGCTGCCCGACGACGGTCAGGTGTCGATCGATCGCGGTGTCACCATCGGACACTTCAGCCAGGATGTCGGCGAGATGGGGGGCCGTCCCGTGGTCGCCGAGGTCATGGAGGGCGCCGGACCGGTCTCCAGCGTCGCCGCCGAGTTGGCCGATCTCGAACACGCCATGGCCGACCCGTCGCGCGACGACATGGACCGCATCATCGAGCGCTTCGGCGAGGTGCAATCCCGCTTCGAGGCGCTCGGCGGCTACGAGCTCGAGGCGCGGGCGCGCGAAGTGCTCGCCGGGCTCGGCTTCTCGCAGGAGATGATGGACGGCGATGTCGGCCAGCTCTCGGGCGGCTGGAAGATGCGCGTCGCGCTCGCCCGCATCCTGTTGATGCAGCCCGATGCGATGCTCCTCGACGAACCTTCGAACCACCTCGACATCGAGTCGTTGATCTGGCTCGAGAACTTCCTGAAGCGCTACGAAGGCGCGCTGCTGATGACGTCGCACGATCGCGAGTTCATGAGCCGCATCATCGGCCGCGTGATCGAGATCGACGGCGGCGAGCTCAACAGCTACTCCGGCGACCTCGACTTTTACGAGGCGCAGCGCGCCCAGAACGAAGCGCAAGCCGAAGCGGCCTACCAGAGGCAACAGGCGAAGCTCGCCAAGGAGATGCGTTTCATCGAGCGCTTCCGCGCCCAGGCCGCCAAGGCGTCGCAGGTGCAGTCGCGGGTCAAGCAGCTCGACAAGATCGAGAAGCTGGAGCCGCCCAAGCGGCGCAGCACTCTGGTGTTCGACTTCCCCGCGTGCCCGCGCTCCGGCGACGACGTCGTCAAGATCGAACAGCTCGAGAAGCGGTACGGCGACAAGGTGATCTACGACGGATTCGATATGACGATTCGCCGCGGGGAGCGCTGGGCGCTGATGGGAGTGAACGGCGCCGGCAAGTCGACCCTCCTGCGCCTGGTGGCAGGCGAGGGCGAGCCGGACGGCGGATCGGTTGCGCTCGGCGCCGCCGTCGCCCTCGGCTACTTCGCGCAGCACGCGATGGAACTGTTGGACGCGCGGCGCAGTGTGATCCAGACCCTCGAAGACGCCTTTCCACTGGCCAGTGTCGGCTCACTGCGCGCCCTCGCGGGCTGCTTCGGGTTCACCGGTGACGACGTCGACAAGCCATGCCGCGTCCTGTCCGGCGGCGAGAAGGCTCGCCTGGTGATCGCCCGCATCCTATACGGCCGGCCGAACATGCTGGTGTTGGACGAGCCGACCAACCACCTCGACGTCGCGACCAAGGACATGCTCGTACAGGCGCTCGCCGGGTACGAGGGCACGATGCTCTTCGTGTCGCACGACCGGCGCTTCCTGGCGAAGCTGTCGAACCGCGTCCTCGAGCTCAGCCCGGACGGCCCCCTGCTGTATCCCGGCGGCTACCGCGAATACGTCGAGGCCAGCGGCCACGAAGCGCCGGGTCTGCGTTGACCGGAAAAAAGCTTCACCACAGAGGCACAGAGACACAGAGACCTGAGGGAAGAATTATTTATCCGAAGGGTTCGCATCACATCGGAAGCGGTTCTTGATCACATCCGCACCCCTCTGTGTCTCTGTGCCTCTGTGGTGATGTCTTTTGGATTCAAGGATTGGTGCGTGCTCGTTCGGTCGCGGGTTGGGTCGCGTCGAGCCATCGGTCGAGGATGGCGGCGAAGGCCGGGTCGCGTTGCACCCAGTGGTCGCAGTCGAGGCCGAGCGCGGTGCCGCCGTTGCTCTCGATGTGTTCGATCCACTTCCGCGAATGGAACGGAAACGGCTTCTTCCTCCCGTAGACAAACAGTAGCGGGACGCGCGGCCAATAGTCGGCGGTCTCGTCGCGCGCGCGGCCGGTGAAGATTTCCTGCCACACGTTGCGGTACGGGTAGTTCATCCACGACGTGATCTTCTCGGTGGGCATCGGCGCTTGCATCGCCTTGGCCATCGAGCGGGTCATCCAGTCGCCGATCGCGCCGTCGATGAGGAAGGCCGCCACCAGCCACCATTGATAGGCCATGATACCCAGCACGGCGCCGGGTCCCGGCTCGACGTGCCCTCCGATGTCGAGTCCGGCGACGCGGGCGACGAGCTCGGGGTAGCGGTGGTGCAGGCGATAACCCCAGAAGCAGCCCCAGTCGTGGAGGACCAGGGTGACCGCAGCGTTCGGCGACACCTCGCGCACCAGCGCTGCCAGCGCCTCGACGATCTCGTCGTTCGAGTAGCCCCAGCGGGCGGTGCGCCGGCCGTCGAAGTTCGGAAGTGTCGTGCGCACGCATCGGTAGCGAGGCGACAGCCGCGCCACATGCTCGTCCCAAACCGACGCGTCATCCGGCCAGCCCTGGATGAAGACGATGGTGTCGGCCGATTCGGGTCCGTGGAGGATGGGTTCGAGGCGCATGCGCACACCATCGGTGATCACTGCGCATGGCGCAACGGCCGGAAGGCGGACCTCCCCTATCTCCTCGTTGTTACGGGACTGCTGCGTTTCTTTCGGCGGCCAGGAAGGGTGGTTGGCGAGGCGCGCAGCGATCGCAAATAAATCGGGGTCGGTATCGGAATCGGTATCGCTATCGACGTGGATTTCGATACCGATACCGAACGCGATACCGATCCCGAAGCAATCATCGAAAAAATCGACAACTGCAGCGATGGAACCGAACCCCCTCCCGATCCTCTACCGCGATGAGCACTACGTCGCCGTGCACAAACCGGCCGGGTTGTTGATGCATCGTTCGCCGCTCGACTCGCGCGAGACGCGGTTCCTGGTCCAGCAGTTGCGCGATCAGATCGGCCAGCGCGTCTACCCGGTGCACCGCCTCGACAAACCGACCCAGGGCGCCGTCGTGTTGGCTCTCGATGTCGATGCCGCGCGCCGTCTGCAAGAGGAGTTCGAGACGGCTCGAGTCGAGAAAGTCTACCTCGCGATCGTGCGCGGCTGGGCTCCCGTCGAGGTATTGGTCGACCACGCCCTGCGCGACCGTGCCGACGCGCGCATCGATCGCGCGGCGTTGCAGTTGCGCGACGCCGTCACCGCGGTGCGCCGGCTCGACTCGATGGAGCTGCCGATCGCCGTTGGTCCGCATGCGACGGCGCGCTACTCGATGGTCGAGTGCAGGCCGCAGACTGGACGCCGGCACCAGATCCGCCGCCACTTGAAGCATCTGAGGTATCCGATCATCGGCGACGCCAACTACGGCGACGGCGTGCACAACCGCCTGTGGCGCGATCATTTCGGCATCGCCGGTCTGCTCCTCGCCGCCACTACCATGCGCTTCACCCATCCGTATTCCGGTGTTCCGATCGAAATCGCGGCACCGGTCGAGCCGCCGCTCGCCGCAGCGCTGGAGCTGCCCGATTGGTCCAACGCATCAATATGACGCGTCGACTCTGACATCGGCTGCGTGCGCCGATCGCGTAAAATTTACCACTCGCGCTTGCCCCTCTCGTCGCGACACGAGCATTGCGGGGCGAACGCTCTGCAAGGACTGCTTCGCGATTGTAATCGGCGACAATGAGCGGATCTCCAAACGACGCGATCGCCCCGCCGCGCTTCTTTGGCACACCCATTGCTCGATCCCCTGAAAGAAAGGAGAGCGAGCGAAATGAAAAACGTCTTTGTAAGAATCGCACTCGGCGCCGCTGTCGGATTGACCTTCGGCACGTCGCTGAGCGCGGGAGAGAAAATGGACGAGCGGCCGGCGGCGTCCGTCGACGCCGACAACTCGGGTGTCAACGCCCATGGCGGCCTCGATGCTGGGGATCAATCGTCCGATCCCGGAGATGTGGAAGTCACGCGCGAGATTCGCCAGCGCATCATGGATCAGGACGAGCTGTCGATGAACGCCAAGAACATCAAGATCATCACCATCGACCGCGTGGTTACGTTGCGCGGGCCCGTCGACGACGCGGAAGAGCGCATTGCGCTCGCCAACATCGCGCAGAGCGTGCGCAACGTGAAGCGCGTCGACAACCAACTGGAGATCGACGCCGACTAAGGCGCTCGGGAAAGGGATAGATCATGTCACAGGCAGTGTTCTGCATCGCCGACAACCGCCAGCACGCCGCAACGATCGTTCGAGACCTGCAAACCTCGGGGTTTTCGGCGGACGATGTTTCCGTGCTTCTCTCCGACGCCGAAAGCACACGTGAGTTCGCCACCGAAGCGAATACGAAGGCTCCCGAGGGCGCGGCCACGGGCGCCGGCGTCGGCGGGGTCCTCGGCGGTATCGCCGGTTGGCTCGTAGGCGCCGGAACTCTCGCGATTCCGGGCGTCGGGCCGCTGATCGCGGCCGGCCCGATCATGGCGGCCCTCGGCGGCGCCGCTGTCGGCGCAGGCGCCGGTGGGCTCACCGGCGCGCTCGCCGGGTATGGCGTGCCCGAATACGAGGCGAAGCGCTACGAAGGGCGCATCTCCGATGGCGGCATTCTCATCTCCGTTCACACCGAGGACGGCGACGAGCGCAAGCGGGCGCGCGAGATCTTCGAGCGGCACGATGCCGAAGGCATCTCGTCGGCTTCCGAGGCGAGCGCCAAAGTGCCGGCCGACAGCTCACACCGCCGGACCTCGGTCCTATAAGTCTTCACACGCTTCGTTCTCCGCGCGCTGATCCCAGCGATTAGCGCGCGCACGGCGACCGGTCGATCTCGCGCAAGCGAGTCACCGGTCGCCGCTTTATGAATCGCGGCCGACAACTGACGATGACTTGAGGGAGTGGCCGCGCGGCGATAGTCCTTTTGTCCGGTCGCGTGACGCGAACCGGAGAGCGAGGACACGCCGCATGACAGCAAGCGCGATAGCCGCCAAGGCGACCGGTTACCATATCCAGGGCCGGACCATCACGTGTCCGGTCGAGGTGCGCGACGCGTGCGCGTCGATTGCAGCCTTCGTCGTGCCGAGCGCCGTCGCTTCCGGGTTGGTTGGCGAGGCCTTCGAGATCGTCGACTTTCTGCCCGGGCGCACGCTGTTGATGCTCGGCTGCATCGACTATCGCGACAACGACCTCGGCGACTACAACGAGGTGGCGATCAACTTCTTCGTGCGTCTTGCGGGTGAACGCAGCGGGGTGCCGTATCTGGACGCGTGGAAGCGAATGGGCACCGGCGAGGTGCCGACGTTCAGTTGGAAGATGCCGGTGAACCAGTCCTTCACCCGCGACGCCGGCGCGATCATCTGGGGCTTTCCCAAGACCATCGAGCGCATCGACTTCGATTACTCGAACGAGCGTCGCTTTCACGGCCTGCTCGAGATGGACGGCGCGACCGTCTTCGAGATCGACGCACCGCGTGGAGGCGGGCGCTCGCAGCCGGCGATGACGTCGATCGCGTACAGCTACATCGACGGCGTGCCGCATCGGACGCGCTTCACGCAGAAGGTCAGCGATCTCGGGATCCGCCCCGGATGGGGCGTCCGTCTCACCCTCGGCCAGCATCCGATCGCCGACGTGTTGCGCCGCCTCGGGTTGCCGAAAAGGCCCCTGGTCAGCACGTGGGCCGGCAAGATGGTCATGAGCTTCGATGCGCCGGAGAGGCTGTGAACACTGCCAGCAGCGAGGCCGTCGGTCTCCTCCCGTACACGTACTCGTACACGATCCGGGGCCAATGTATCTCCAGAACTCCGTGTACGAGTACGAGTACGTGTACGGTGACGAAGATCATCGCCAGGGTGGGAGTGCCATGAGCTCGGGCATCCCGCGCTTTGCCGCGGCGAGTTCCGCGCCCAACGTCGCCGCCGGCCTGCGCGAGCACGGCGCGGTGATCGTAGAGGACGTTCTCGATCGCGACCTGCTGGCGCGCTTCAATGCCGAGCTCGATCCGATTCTCGAGCGCACCAGCCCGGCGCGCTCGTATTTGAACCCGGCCCTCGATTTCTTCTATGGCGATCGTGTGCGCCAGGTCACCGGCGTCGCGGCGCAGTCGCGCATCTTCGCCGAGGAAATTCTCTGCCATCCGTTCTACGGCGCGATCTGCGACGCGATCCTCGGGCCGAGCTGTGCGAACTATCAGTTGAATGTCGCTCAGGTCATGGACCGCGGCCCCGGCGCGCAGCAGCAACTACTGCATCGCGACGAGGACGTGTGGGTGCACCTGCCGCGGCCACACCCCGAAGTCGAGCTCGCGTCGGTGATCGCGCTGGTCGACTTCACCGCCGAGCTCGGCGCTACCGTCGCGGCGCCCGGCAGCCACCGATGGGACCGGGCGCGCCAGCCGCGACCCGACGAGCTGGTCTGCGCCGAGATGCCGGCCGGATCGGCGATCGTTTACCTCGGATCGACGATTCACGCCGGCGGCGCCAACACCACCGCCGACCGCTGGCGGCGCGCCATGCACATGAGCTTCGTCGTCGGCTGGCTGCGCACCGAGGAGAACAACTACCTCGCGGTGCCTCCCGACCTCGCGCGCACGCTGCCGCGCCGCGCTCAGGAACTGCTCGGCTACGCGGCGCACGATGCCATCAACGCCGGCGGCGGCTATTTGGGCGCCGTCGACCTGCTGGATCCGGTCGAGCTGCTGGCGTTGGGCAAACTGTAGCGTCCGGCGTCCGGCGTACGGCGTACGGCATGCCGCCGTGGCTTTCCCCGGACACTGTCCCCCGACACGCCGTACGCCGACACGCCGTACGCCGTCCGCCGAACGCCGTCCGCCGAATCAGCGGAACCCGGCGCCGAGCAAAATAAACATCTCGTCGTCGGTGGTCGGTCCGAACCTGACGCTGCATGCGTCGCATTCGCCGTCGTCGGCGCCGGTCGCAGTGTCGCAATCGGCGTCGACGGTGCAGGCGACGCCGATGTTCCCCTCGGCGCACGCGACCGGACGTGTGCAGGCGCCGAGCGGAAAGCCCGGCGGCGGCGCCGGTGCCGTCGAGCGGCGCTTCACCGAGGCCGGGTCGATGACGCCGTTCTCGTACAAGCCGCAGTAGGTGAGCGTGCGCTTTGCGGCGCTGGTGTTGGCGCCGCCGAGCACATAGGGCGGGTCGAACTTCAGCACCGCCGGGTCCGAGTAGAAGAGGCTCGTGTAGATGTTGCTCGCCACACCGTCGCGCATGCTCGGCTCGAGCAGTGCGCGCACGGCGGTGATCAATTCGGAGATCGACACCTTGCCGCTGCCGTCGGCGTCTGCCTCGGCGCAGCGCGCCGCCGGGTTGTTGCCGAGCGCGACGCCGACGGCGGTTACGAGCTCGTCGATGCGCACCTCGAGATCGCCGTTGCAGTCGCCGGCGGCGGGCGGCTCCGGCGCGACGCACGGCGCTCCGGAGCAGACGTCGGGCGCGCCGAGATCGTCGTCGTCGCCGCGCGGCGAGCAGGCGGCGCCGTTGTTGCTGCCGCCCTGGCAGCGGAAGGCGCCCTCGAAGATGCGAAAGCGGACGCCGCGTTTGTGATGGTGCGAGCTGAGCTCGATGATCTTCGTATCTGGTGGCACCGCGTAGTGGGAGCACATCTCGCGCGCCTGGAACGGCGGCACGTCGATGCCGAACATCGCGTCGATCACGGTGAAGCGCTGGAGCTCGTGCTCCTGCTCTTCCTCGTCCGCGAAATACAAGTTGACCCAGATGTCGAGCTTGCCCGGCTCGTCGGCGACGTTGAAGGCGTGCGAGTTCCAGATCAGCACGCCCTGCATCGGCGTCTCGGCGTACACGCCTTCGAGTCCGCCGAGACCGGCGGCCATGGTGTTGAACAGGCTCTCGTTGCCGAAGCCGATGTCGGCGCGGCCGTCGCCGAAGCCGATGCAGCCGACGGCGGACTGCGGCGTGCTGTGGCAGACACCGTCGTCGCCGCAAGAGTCGAGATCGGTCGGCTCGCAAGCCTCGCCGTGGCGGGCGCCGCCGCCGCAGGTCCACGAGCCCCACACCGGCGAGGTCAGCGGCGTGCTGCCCTCATAATTGACTACGACGGCGTGATGACTGAGCGGATCCTGGCGCGCTTCGAGGCGCTTGTAGCGGAAGGTGTCGCCGCCCGGTCCGCGGAACTGCTCGGGGACCTGGTCGCGGATGTCGTAGTAGGTGAGGAAGCACACCTCGTGCTCGCTGCGCGGCTGAAGAATTTGCGTCGGCGCCTTGAACTGGACGCCGACTCCCGCCGGCGGCGGATCGAGCGGCCTGGTCTGCAGCGGCTTGGTCGGCGGCAGGCAGGCGTCGAGCAACTCGCCGGTGTCTTCGACGACCCCTTCTTCCGGCGCGCCCGACTCGATCCACAGCCGGATCACTTCGAGCTCCGCAAAGGTCAGAGCCGGAAAGCCGATCGGCATCGGCCGCAGCGGCGCCCTCCAATCCTCGGGCTGAGAGGCCGCGGCGACGTTGAGCCACAACAGGCTCTCTTCCTTCTTCGCCGGCACGACGCGGCGCATCGTCTCGGGAGCCGCGATGCTCTCCACGGCGGCGTCGACCAGCTCGTCGTAAGCTGCCTCGGCCGTCAGATCGAGACCACCGGCCGGAACGGCGCCGGTGTGACAGGTGACGCTGGTGCAGCCGTTGCGCTCGAAGATCGCTTTCTGGATCAACTCGAACGTGCTGTCGAAGCTCTCGTCGCATTCCTGCGCCAAAGTCGCCGGCGCGGCGAGCGCGAGCGCGGCCCACAGCGCCGCGATAGAGGCGATCGATCTCATGACGCGCTCCCCGCACCGACCTCCGAGGGCGATCGGCGGCGCAACACCGCAATCAGCGCCACGGTGAGGAGTGCGGCGACGGCGCCGGCGGTACCCCATCCGGAGGTGGCGGGAACGGTGGCCGTCAATGACAGGCAAAGACCTTCGAGGCCCGCCTGGTTGCAGGACTCGTCGGCACCGTCACAGGCGCTCTCGCAGCAGACGTCGTCGACGCAGTTGCCGGACACGCAGTCACCCGGATCGGTGCACGAGCCGCCGTCCGGGATCGACCCGGTCGTCGTCGCCGTCGCGGTGGCCGTGGCCGTCGCGGTCGCGGTCGCCGTGGCAGTGTCGGTGGCCGTTGCCGTGGGGGTCGGCGAGGCTGTCGCCGTCGCCGTCGGCGGGATGCACACCATATCGCTGCAAGTGCCGGCCTCGACGAAAGTCGCGTTCGGCCCGCCGGTCATGCACGAGAAGTCGGTGACGTTGCCGATGCAAGTGTTCTGCAACTGGCAACAACCCCTCGGACTCGGAATGCACTCGCTGTTGTCGGAGCTGCACTCGAACCCGTCGGTGTAGGTGCCGTTGATCGTGGTGCAAACGTCGAACACATCCCCGTCGACGCAGGTCGAGTTGCCGAGGCAGCATCCCCCGCCGCTGAGCGTCCCGCGCGCCGGCAACAAAGTCGCCAGGCTGCTTCCGACGACCAAGGCCGCCAAAACGCTCCACACCACACGTCCACTTTGCGACATAGACCCTCCCCGGTCATGTATCTCGACGTCAGACTGAGCTTCGCACCCTCGGGCGTCAAGGCGAGAAAAGCGGGAGGTATCGGAGCCCGGCCGGCTGAGCTGAGCTAGGCGCCGAGGTCCTCGCGTTCCCCCGCGGCGGCGGGTGTCGGCGCCGACGTCGACAGCGCGGCGTACAAGGCGGCGGCAACGGCGACGGCGTTCATGACGGCAAACCCTTCCCCATGAGGTCGATGAAGTTGGTCGCGTAGAAGCGCTCGCGCACTTCGTTGCCGGCGTCGCCGAGACTGCGCTCGAAGCGCTCGTACGGCCGGCGGCCGCCTTCGACGTGCGGGTAGTCGGTGGAGAACATGCACACGTCCGGCCCGATCTGCTCGGTGATCCAGCCGACGTCTTCGGTCGGATACGGCGTGGCGCGGATCTGCCGGCGCACGTACTCGGTCGGGCGCAGCGACAGCTTGTGCAATCGCTCTTCGTGGCGACCGAACGCTTCGACCGCCGATTCCATCTGCCGCACCCAGCTCGGCAACCAGATCGCGCCCTGCTCGATGACGCCGATGCGCAGCTCGGGGAAGCGCTCGAGCACGCCGTCGAAGATCATCGTCGCCAGCGTCTGCATCGGCGGGCCCGGAATGCCCATGTAGTCGACCGAGCGGAAGTTCTCGTCGCCGCCGTGAAAGTCGGGCGGCACCGGCAGTCCGTTGACGAAGTACTTGGGATCGATCAGCTCGCCGGTGCCGCCGACGTGGAAGACGATCGGGATGCGCGCTTCCTGCGCGATCGCCCACACCGGATCGAGGCCGCTGTGACTAGGCGAGTGGTGCTTCGGACAGCCCGAGGCGACCAGCAGCGCAGCGGCGCCCATCTCCAGTGCCTCCTCTGCCATGGCGCGGGCGCGCGCGAAGTCTGCGAGCGGCACGTAGCAGGTCGGCAACAGACGGCGGTCGGCGGCGCAGAACTCGACCATGCCGCGGTTGTGAGCGCGCGCCACGCCATAGGCAAAATCGAGATCGTCGCGGTGCTCCCAGTCGTGCAGGCGGCGGTTGTGGAACGTGTTGAAGACGAGCTGGCTGGCGACGCCCATCAGGTCGAGGGCGCGGCCGCGATCCTCCGCTGCGAACGCGCCGGTGGCGGCGAAGTTCTTGCGATTCATGATCTCCGCCGCCTCGTCCCGCCGGTACTCCGGCGAGGCGTGCTTGGCGGCGAGACGCGCAAAGGCGGCATCGAGCTCTGAAGGCTGCGCGCTGTGCTCGGAGGTCTGCTTCAGCTCGTTGACGTAACCGGGCGGCTCGATGCGATCGCGGATTGCGGGGTCGGCGTAGTCGCGCAGCCAGAAGGGCGTCTCCATGATGTGCGCGTCGGCGTCGTGCACCAGTCGACCTTCGATGTACGGCATGCTGCCGCACCTTAGTCCGAAGCCCCGCTGAAAGAGAAGCGGCGACTCGCTTGAACCCGCGGCGAAGCCGGGAGTAGCGTCGCCGCGCCATGAGTCGGACGAGATCGCGCAGTCGCGGGGAGCTTGCCGTGCTTGCAATCTTGATGCTGACGCCGCTGGTGCTCGGTGAGCTGGTGGGGCGCGGTCTCACCTGGGCGCCGCCGGCGGAGCGGGTTCCGCAGGTGCGCATGTTGTTCAGTGAAACGACGCTGGGCGATTGGCTGCCGAATCAAACGGGGATCGTCGCCGCGCGGCCGGAAATGCCTTTCCAGGTCCATGTCAACGAGGCGGGGTTTCGCAATGTCGACCCGATTGCCTCCGATGCGATTCGCGTCCTGGTGCTCGGCGACTCGCAGACGTTCGGACAATACGTCTCGACCCACGACACCTGGACGCGCATTGCGCAACGGCGGTGGAACGCCGAGCACCCCGAGCGCGTGGTGCAGTTGCTGAACGGCGGCATGTCCGGTGCGACCATCGCGGATTACGTCGACTATCTGAAGGAGAAGGGGAAGCGGCTGTCGCCGGACGCGGTGCTGATCGCGACGTACGACAACGACGTCAGCGACCTGAGGAAAGTCGCGGTAATCAAGTCGGTGCGCTCGCGGTTGAAGGGCGAGAAAGATCGCGTCCGCTTCAGTGCGCTGCGCGTCTTCCTCGGCGCGCATTCGGGACTCTACAATTGGATGCGCGGCGTGAAGGACGCGATGCTGGCCGCATTAGGGAACGCCCCCGTCACGGCGGCGGTTCCGCCCGCCCGTTTCGATCGGTCAGAAGACGCCGTTGCGTTCCGCAAGCTTGCGCTAGAAGCCGTGGACTCCGCGCGCGCGACCGGAGCTGCCGTCGGCATGATCTACATCGGCAGTCATGATCACAAAGACGCGCGGCCGCGCGAGATCAGCATGGCGATCGCGGCTGAGCGCGGCGTGCCCTCCCTGGACTTGCACGACTTGTACGAGCGCCATCGGCCCGAGGACCTCTTCTTGATCGATCCGCTGGGCGGTGGCCCGGCGGACTATCCGTCCGACTCGCATTTGTCGCGCTACGGCCACCGCGTCACCGGCTTCGCGGTCGCGGAGTTTCTCGCCGCGGTGATCCCCGCCGCGCCGTCGTGAGCGCTCAGAGATGGGGCAGGGCGTCGTCGAGCTCGCCGCGCTCGGCGCGGGCCAGCGCTCGATCGAGGATGCGCTGCTGCCGCTTGACCAGGTTGACCTGGCGCGAACCGCTGCCGAACCACCGCCACGGGGCGAAGTTGCCGCGCAGCGTCTCGGCGAGTAGCCAGCGAACGAGCATGGTGGGCGGAATCATGTCGTGCGGCCGCAACTCGCGATCCATCATTCTGCGCATGCGCGCGGGCATCGAAGGCTCGTTCATGGCGCCGCGAAACGCCGCTCGGTTGAGCGGATTGTTGTAGGTCTCCGATCCCATGTCGTCGGCGAAGTGATAGAGCCCGATCGACTCGGCATCGCGCCGCCGCCAGTAGAGCTGCATGGCGCGCTCGCCGCCGGCGACGATCGCATCGGCGAGCGCGGCAGCGTCGCGCAGCGCGTCGGTGATGCCGAGGCCCGGCGTCGGGTTGATGTGCAGGCCCGAATCGCCGACCAGCGCCCACCCCGGGCCGACGGCGCGCTTCATGAAGAAGCTCATCGAGATCTGGCCGACCGGCGGCGCCACCATGCGGCTGCCTTCGAGCAGCGGCGCCGTCAGAGTGCCGCGGGCGAGCTGCTCGTGCAGGGCGGCCGTGGGATCGGATCGCCAGCTGCGCACCACGTCGTTCGGCCCGGATGCGCCGAGCAGGAGCAAGTTCGAATCGGTCTGGAACACGGCCCGCGCCTGGTTGCCCTCGATGTGAATGCAGGCGCCCCAGTCGTAACGCGGGTCGGTGTCGAACAGCGGCGTCTTCTCGAAGTAGCTCCAGTAGATGCCGTGCGGCGAAGTCGACTCGAGATAGGCCGGGGCGCCGGTCAGCTTGGCGATCGTCGAGTGACGACCGTCGGCGCCTACCACCAACGGGGCGCGGATCTCGTACTCGCTGCCGGCGAGATTCTTGACGCGCACGCCGACCACCCGCTCGCCGTCGCGCGACAGATCGGTGACCCGCGTCGCGTCGCGCACCTCGACGCCGCTCTCGACGGCGGCGCGCTGCAGAGCCGGATCGAGCACCGAGCGGCGCGGCGAGCGCGAGTCGTGATACGCGCCGTCGAGATCCATCTGCAGGTAGCTGTCTTCCATCTGGAAGCGGAAGGCCGAGTTGGGCGGCGCCAGATCGCGGACCAGGTCGCCGAGCCCGAGCCGGTCGAGAACCTTCATCCCGTACGGCTGGATGGCGTGCGTCGAGATCGGCTGGTCGCTGAACAGGGGATCCTTGTCGATCGCGATCACCCGCACTCCGGCGCGATGCAGTGCGTACGCCAGCGGCGCCCCGGCACAGCGAAACCCCACGATCACGACATCCGCATCACGCATGGTTCGGACCTGACCTTCTGATGAGCGAGAAAGCAAACTGCTGATGGGGGATGGATCGTCACTTGGTCGATCCAAACCACGAAGGCACGAAGGGCACGAAGTCTAGAAGACGGTCTGGAGCTCCACGATCTCAGGAGGCGATCTCTTTTCTTCGTGCCCTTCGTGCCTTCGTGGTTGCTTAGGTGGGTCGCGAGCCCCCGTGGAGACGCGTGGCCGATTTTGTTAGGGGATGACGCTCTCCGCAACCGCGAAATTCACAGCCGATCCGAGGGAACATGAAGAAATCGCCGCCCATCATCTATACGTGGACCGACGAGGCGCCGGCCCTGGCGACCGCCGCGTTTCTGCCGATCATCCGCGCCTTCGCCGGCGCCACCGGCGTTCCCATCGATACCCGCGACATCTCGCTCTCCGGCCGCATCCTCGCCGCCTTCGCCGACCGCCTGCCGCAGGAGCAGCGCGTCGCCGACGGCCTCGGCGAGCTCGGCGAGCTCGTGCAGCGACCGGAGGCCAACGTCATCAAGCTGCCGAACATCAGCGCCTCGATCCCACAGATGAAGGCGGCGATCGCCGAGCTGCAGAAGCAGGGCTACGCGCTCCCCGATTATCCCGAGGAGCCGCGCGACGATGCCGAGCGGCAGGTGAAGGCGCGCTACGACAAGGTGAAGGGCAGTGCGGTCAACCCGGTGCTGCGCGAGGGCAACTCGGATCGCCGCGCGCCCAACTCGGTGAAAGAGTACGCGCACAAGAATCCGCACAAGATGGGCGCCTGGTCGGCCGATTCGCTGACCCACGTCTCGACCATGTCGGCGGGCGACTTCTGCCACAACGAGAAGTCGATCACGGTCGGCGCGGCAACGGTGGCGCGCATCGAGCACGTCGCCGCCGGCGGCGCGGTTGCGGTGCTCAAGGACGGCATCGCGCTCGGTGCGGGCGACATTCTCGACGCGACCTTCATGAGCAAGCGAGCCCTGTTGCACTTCCTCGCCGAGCAGATCGCCGACGCCAAGCGCCGCGGCGTTCTGTTCTCGCTGCACCTCAAGGCGACGATGATGAAGGTCTCCGACCCGATCGTCTTCGGCCACGCCGTGCGCGTGTTCTTCGCCGCGGTGTTCGACAAGCACGGCGCCGCGCTCGAGCGCGCCGGCGCCAATCCCAACAACGGCTTCGGCGACGTGCTCGCCAAGCTCGCCGAGTTGCCGGAGGGCGAGCGCAAGGCGATCGAAGCCGACATCGCCGCCGCCTATGCCGCCGGCCCGGCCCTCGCCATGGTGAACTCCGACAAGGGCATCACCAATCTGCACGTGCCGAGCGACGTCATCATCGACGCCTCGATGCCGCCGATGATCCGCGACTCGGGCCGCATGTGGAACCCGGCCGGGGAGCTGCAGGACACCAAAGCGGTCGTCCCCGACAGCAGCTACGCCGGCGTCTACCAGGTGGTGATCGACGACTGCCGCCGCAACGGCGCCTACGATCCCGCGACCATGGGCAGCGTGCCCAACGTCGGCTTGATGGCGCAGAAGGCCGAGGAGTACGGCTCGCACGACAAGACGTTCGAGATCGCCGCCGCCGGCACCGTGCGCGTCGTCGACCGCGACGGCCGCGTGCTGCTCGAGCACGCCGTCGAAGAAGGCGACATCTGGCGCGCCTGCACCGTCACCGACGCGGCGGTGCGCGACTGGGTGAAGCTGGCGGTGACGCGCGCCCGCGCCACCGGCTCGCCCGCGGTGTTCTGGCTCGACGCGGACCGCGCCCACGACGCGCAGCTCATTGCCAAGGTGAAGACCTGCCTCGGCGAGCACGACACCGCCGGACTCGACATCCGCATCCTGTCGCCGGTCGAGGCGACGCGTCTGTCGGTCGAGCGCATCCGCCGCGGCGAAGACACCATCTCGGTGACCGGCAACGTGCTGCGCGACTATCTGACCGACCTGTTCCCGATCCTCGAGATCGGCACCAGCGCCAAGATGCTGTCGATCGTACCGCTGATGAACGGCGGCGGGCTCTTCGAGACGGGGGCCGGCGGCTCGGCGCCGAAGCACGTGCAGCAGTTCCTCGCCGAGGGGCATCTGCGCTGGGATTCGCTCGGCGAGTTCCTCGCCCTCGCCGCCTCGCTGGATCACCTCGGCGAGCAGTTCGACAACGCCGCCGCCCGCCTGCTCGGCGAGACGCTCGACACCGCGACCGCGCAGCTCCTGCTCAACCGCAAGGCGCCGTCGCGCAAGGTGCACGAGCTCGACAACCGCGGCAGCCAATTCTACCTGGCCCTGTACTGGGCGCAGGCACTCGCCGAACAGAAGCGCGACACCGACCTGGCGCGCCGCTTCGCACCAGTGGCCGCGGCGCTTGCGGCGAACGAGTCCAAGATCGTCGCCGAGCTCGACGCGGCGCAGGGAGCGCCGCAAGACATCGGCGGTTACTACCGCCCCGACCCGGCGCTGACGGAGAAGGCGATGCGGCCGAGCGCGACCTTCAACGCGATCATCGATTCGCTGTAAAGTCCCGGAGTACGACTCCCCATTAACGCCTCTCCGTCGAGCGCGAGGCGATCCTCACGACGTGCCCGCCGCATATCGCGTCGCAAACGTGAACGGATACTCACCTGCGACGTAGAGGAGATTGTCTGTCGCTCCCTTGACACCGTCGCAGCGGCGGGGGTAGGGAGCCGGCATCGCAATACGGACAGCTCGGTACGGGGAGACGCTCAGGAGGCGTGTGCCGGGCCCTGACGAAAGACGGGGGCGCGACGCATGCAGCGGATCACGATTCGAGGGATCGCGACGGTTGTCACGGCGATCATTCTGCTGTCGGCAGGCAGTCCACTGTCGGCGCAAACCATTTCGGGCATCGGCACTTCGAACAGCAGCGCTCCGTTGAATCAGCTCGAGTCGAACGGCTCGATCATTCCGGCGCTGGCCATCTTCGATACATTGAGCAGCGTCTCGGTGACCTCGAGCGCTGCGTCGACGTTCACGACGCGCTACATATCAACCAACACCGTCGACTCGGATGCGTTCCATCCCGACCGGCTGCAGACCCTGCAGTCGAGCTATCAGATCAGCTTCACCGTCACGGCTCCCGGATTGTACGAGCTGACCGTCGATACCTCGCTGGTCGGCGATCTCTGCCTCGACGACGACAACGTCCTGCCGCCGGCCGGCAATTGGGCGGAGATCTACGACGTCAGCGGTGGCCAGAGCGGGGGCACCCTCGCCAGCGGTTCGCTCGGCATCGCGTTCCCCGGCGGCAAGCAGAGCATCGGCGACACCGATCTGAGCTTCGATCCGATCACGTCGCCGTTCAATCGAACGGCGGCGGCGACGATCACCGGCTCGAGCTTTGGTGTGCCGCAGATTCACACGCTGAGCTTCGCGTGGACGCAGCGATCGTACACGCCTGGCTTCGGCGACCCGTCGACGGTTCGCCTCGGTCAGGCGTCGCGCCTCAACGACATCAACTCGTGCACGTACACCGTGCCGCCGCGTCCGCAGGCGCCCGACGGTCACTGGGTGACGGTGACGGTCAGTGGCGTGGCCGGTTGCGGTGACGGCGACGTCGACGTGGGCGAGGACTGCGACGGCGGCGGCAGCAACGGCGATCCGGGCTCGTGCTGCACCGACGATTGCGAGTTCGTTACAGCCGGCACGGTCTGCCGCAGCACTTCACTTGGCGACGACTGCGACGTCGAGGAGACCTGCACCGGCGCCAGCGGCGCCTGTCCGCCGAACGGCGTCGCGCCGCCGTCGACCGTCTGCCGCACCGCGGCCGGCGTCTGCGATCAGCCAGAGAACTGCGACGGCAGCGGCGCCCAGTGTCCGCCGGATGCGAAGAGCAGCGCCCAGTGCCGCGCTGCCGCCGGCGTCTGCGACGTTGCCGAGTCGTGCGACGGCGTTGGCGATCACTGCCCGAGCAACGGCTTTGCAGCGCCGTCGGTGACATGCCGTACGTCGGCCGGTGAATGCGACGTCGCCGAGACCTGCCCGGGCAATGGCCCGGCCTGTCCGCCCGACACCACGATCCCCAATGGCACGCCGTGCACCGACGACGGCGCGTTCTGCAACGGCGACGAGACGTGCCAGGGCGGAACGTGTGTGGGCGACGGCAACCCGTGCGCGCCGCAAGCGTGCGACGAGCTGGCCGACATGTGCCTGGCCGGCGGCTGCGCATCGCTTCCGGCTAGCGGCTGCCTCACATCCGACAAGTCGATTCTGCTCTTCAAGGACAAGGCGAGCGACGCCAGCGACAAGCTGATCTACAAGTGGATCCGCGGCCAATCGACGACGCAACTCGCGCTGTCCGATCCGACCGACAGCGCCGGTTACGCTCTCTGTCTCTACGCCGGCACGGCCGCTGCGCTCATCTTCGAGGCGCACGTCGACCCGAGCGCCACTCGTTGGAGCGAGCTCGGCGACAAGGGCTATCGCTACAAGGAATCCAACGGCAGCGAGGACGGAACGCAGCGCGTGATCCTCAAGGCGAGCGACAGCGACAAGTCGAAGGCTTTGTGGAAGGCCCGTGGCGGGTCGCTGCCCGACCTGGCGCCGGCGACGCTGCCGATCTCCGACTTCCCGGTCACCGTGCAATTGCGCAACGATCAGGGCTCGGTCTGCATCGAGTCGACCTTCGACGACGGCGACGTGCGCCGCAACACCAGCGGCCAGCTCACGCTCAAAGATCAGTAGACACCTCATCCGGCTCCTGGCCGCAGCGCGGTCGGGAGCCGGGTGAGGGTGACGCTATCGACGCGCAGAGGGGATGCATCCGCTCGCGGTCCCCCTGCGTCGATCGCAGCAAACGCTCGGCTCTCGGGCATTGGCGCTCGACGCCTCTCTCGCGGACAATCGGCGTATGGCTGTCCCGATAGAGAAGTCGCCCCTCGCGCACACGGCGCGGCGTCCGCGCGTCGCCGCGCTTCTCAATCCCGCGGCGGGTGCGGCGGCCGATGCGCGGATCGCCGCGGCATCGGAGGCGCTGGCGGCAGCGGGAGTCGACGCCGAAATCATCGCGGCGCGAGGTGCCGGGATCGACGCCGCGCTGCGCGCCGCCGTCGACTCCGCCGTGGACGCGGTCGTCGTCGGCGGCGGCGACGGCACGATTCGCGCCGCGGCCGCGGCGCTGAGGGACACCGGCGTACCGCTCGGAATCCTGCCGCTCGGAACCTTCAACCACTTCGCCAAGGACCTCGGCATACCGCTGACTTTGGAAGACGCGGCGCGCACCATTGCTGCCGGTGTCGTCCGCAGGATCGATGTCGCGTCAGTCAACGGCGCCGTCTTCGTCAATAACTCGTCCATCGGTCTGTACCCGCAGGTGGTTCGCGATCGGGAGGAACAGCGAGCGCGCCTCGGACGCGGAAAATGGCCGGCCTTCGCGCTCGCCACCATCGCGGCACTGCGGCGGTTTCCCATGGTCGAGGTGCACTGCGACGTCGAGTCGCGGTCGTTCCGCCGCGTGACTCCGTTCACGTTCGTCGGCAACAATCGCTACCAGCTCAACGGCCTGGCGCTCGGCGGCCGCGCCTCGCTCGCCGACGGACAGTTATGCCTGCACCTCGTCAATCGGCCGAATCGGTTCGGGTTGTTCAGGCTGGCGCTGCGGGCGCTCCTAGGTCGCCTGCAGACTGAGCGCGAGATCGAGTCGGTCTTCGCGACCGAGCTATCGATCGCGACGCGGCGGAGATGGGTGCACGTCTCGACCGACGGCGAGCTGGCGGTGATGAAATCGCCGCTTCTCTATCGCATCCACCCGGCCGCCCTGAGCGTCATCGTCCCAGCCTCCGACGCCGATTGGGCATCGCTCGAGGCGCGGCGATGAAGAGCATCGCGCATCTCTCGGACCTTCATTTCGGTCGCTGCGACCCGCGGATCGCCGAGCAGTTGCTGCTCGACCTCGACGCGGTCGCGCCGTCGATGGTGGCGGTGAGCGGCGATCTCACGCAGCGCGCGCGCCGTGCCGAGTTCGCCGCGGCGCGCGACTTCCTCGAGCGCATCGCCCCGCCGAAGGTGGTGGTCCCGGGCAACCACGACCTGCCGCTGTTCAATTTGACGAAGCGAATCCTGGAGCCGCTGCAGCGCTTCCGCAGCTACATCGAGTCCGACTCGCTGCCGGTGCTTCGCGACGGCGAGCTGGCGGTGCTCGGCGTCAACACGGCGCGCCGCTCGCTGTGGAAGGACGGCCGCATCTCGGAGCGCCAGCTCGACCATCTGCGCCGGGCGTGCGCGGCGCTGCCGGCCGATTGTTTCAAGGTGTTGGTGACGCATCATCCGTTCGCGCCGTCGCCGCATGATCCGCGCCGGCGCACGATCGGCCGGCGTGACCAGGCGCTCGCGGCCCTGGCCGGCTGCGGGGTGGAGCTGCTGCTGACCGGCCATCTGCACCACGGCTTCGCTACCGACGCAGGCGCCGGGTTGTCGGAAGAGATTCCGTCGATTCTGATCGCGCAGGCCGGTACGGCGATCTCGACACGGCGGCGCGGCGAAACCAACGCGTACAACGTCATCCGTATCGAGCCCGAGCGTGTCGAAATCGAGATTCGGCGCTGGACCGGATCGCGCTTCGCCGCCGCCGAAACAACCTCGTACGTCCGCGCCCAACGCGGCTGGGAACCCGACCGTGCGCCATGAATAAGCTCGAAATCGAAGCTCAGCTCGACGTTTTCACCACGAAGGCACGAAGAGCACGAAGGGCTGATCAGCAACTTCGTGCCCTTCG
>CADEER010000093.1:3231-20306 GCA_902826395.1 uncultured bacterium | reverse complement strand
CCGACAGTCCCTTTCGCCGGGGTGACTAGGAGATCTACTCGGCGATCAAGCGGTTCAGGAGCAGCGCGTCGCCGAGGCGATCGTCGGCCATGCGCACGCGGCCGGCGATCACCTGGATGAAGCGCAGGAGCAGCTTCGATCCCGCCACGGGATTCTCCTGAACGAAAAGAAGAAGCTGGTCGCGTTCGATCTCCAGCACGTCGACCTTGGTGACGGCAACGACCGTCGCCGACGTCTCGCCCGGATCGAAGACGCTGACCTCGCCGAAGAAGCTGCGCGGCTCGAGGCGGCCGAGCATGGTGTCGCCCTGCTGATCGACCTTCATGCGGGCGTGCAGCAGGCCGCTGTTGACGACGAACAGCGAAGCGTTGTGCTGACCTTCGCGCAGGACCACTTCGTCCTTGTCGAACTCCCGGCGCCGCGCGAACTTTTCGAGCGTCGCGCGCTCGTCCGGGGAGAGATCGGAGAAGATGTCTGGCCTGCGCTCGTCGTTCGTCATGGCCGGCGATTGTACGGGGAAAATTGGAGAATGGGGAGTGGAGAATGGAACCTGACGCGGTACGCCGTCCCCCGTACGCCGACCGCCGCAGGCGGCTCACCGCCCCAGCGTGTCGCCGCGCAGGCCCTGGCGCAGGGTCTCGACCGAGATGACCTCCTGGGGCGGGATGTTGCCGAGGTTCACGTTGAGGCCGAAATGCTCGATGAGCCAGACCTGCTGTGCTTTCTGCGGCGCCTCGAAGAGGATGCGGCTGGCGTCGATCTGGGTCTCGATCTCCTCGATCAAACCGGTGCGGATCTCGCCGGTGCCGCGGTACAGTCCGACCGTGCCGGACTCGCGCCCCTCGGCGACGACCTTCCAGGCCCCCGCGGCGAGCTCCTCTTTGATGCCTTTGACCCAGCGCGACGGGGCGACCACGACGTTGGCGTCCTTGCTGCCGACCTCCGAGAGCACCGTGAAGTCCTTGGCGAGTTGCTCGATGTAGCGCAGCTTCTCCGCCGCCTCGATCTGGATGACGCCGTCCGACACTTCGACGATCTTGAAGTCGTAGTGCTTGAGAAAGGCGACGTACTCGTCGACGCGCCCCTTCATGAACGCCAGCTCGAAGAAGCTGCCGCCGCAGCAGATGGGGATCTGCGCTTCGTGGAACAGGGCGATCTTCTTCTCGAGGTTGCCGATCACCGCGGCGGTGGCCCAGCCGAACTTGACGATGTCGACGTAATCGCCGGCCACCTCGATCATGCCCTCGGCTTCGGACAGCGACATGCCCTTGTCGAGGATGTGCGTCAGGCCCGCCTCGCGTGGCTTCGCCGTGCGCGCCGGGTTGCGAAAAAACTCGATCACGGATTCACCAGTCCCTTCCCAGTCTTTGCGCGACGGCGGCACGCAGCGTGGCCGGGAACGCCGCCAAACGCTCCCTCTCGTCCAGCTCGGCCTCGATCGCCGCGCACTTCGCGTCGAGCTGCTCGAACATCGCCCGCATCGCATTGGGAGCGCAACTGCCGCGGCCTTTGCGCCCGCGCACGATGACATCGGCATCGAGCTCGGCCCACACCTGCTTCGGATCGGTCGCCGGCGCCCGTCCGGTCGCGTTGCGGAACGCGTCGCCGAGCGCCGCAGCGAGCTCATCTTCGCCGACCGCGCCGCCACGCAGGGCGGCGACCACCGCGCCGACGATCTCGTGGGCACGCCGCGAGTCGACGCGCTCGCGCTCGAGCAGGATGTCGGTCAGCTCGGTCGCGAACGTGAATCCCGTGTTCGCCTGCTGGCGCAGGCGCTCGACGTCGAAAGTCGCACCGTCGACGACGTCGGCGAGCAGACTCGTTACGTCGCGCGTCGTCGCGACGGCGCGCGGCAGCAAGTTGTACGAAGCATTGCGGTTGTCGATCTGCCCCGACACGGTCTGGTTGGTGGTGATTACGCTGACCAGATTCCCGTCGAGCTCGCGCGCCTGACCGCGGATGAAGGTCAGCGCGTACGGGTTCTTCTTGTTCGGCATGATGACGCTGGTGCGGCAGTGCTCGTCGGCGAGCTCTACGAAAGCGAACTCCTCCGTCGACCAGATCTGCAGCTCCTCGGCCAGGCGCGACGCGGTAGTGGTCAGCGACACGAGCACGGCCATCAGGTTGATCGGAACGTCGCTGCGCCACATGGCGTCGCGATTGTGCTCGGTGAGCGCCGCGAAACCGAGCAGCTCGCGCATGCGATCGCGATCGAGCGGCAGCCGCGAGCCGTTGGTGCTCGCCGAGCCGGCCGGACTCTCGTCGACGAAGGTCCACTCGCCGAGCAACCGTTCGGTGTCGCGCAGCAGCGGGTAGACGAAGCCGAGCAGATAGTGGCCGAGCGTGGTCGGGTGGGCGTGCTGCAGGTACGTGAAGTCGGGCATCAGCGTGCCGGCGTGTCGTTCCGCAACTGCGGTCATGCGACGCACGTCGGCGACGAGGCCGCGCAGCAGGTCGGCGACGGCGCTGCGCAGGTGGATGAGCCAGGCGATGGTCAGCGCTTCTCTTCGCGCCCGCCCGGCGTGCAGCCAGCCGGCGCGGTCGCCGAGCCGCCGCTGCAGCTCGGCGTCGCGGTTGTTGTAGAGGTCGCCCCACTTGGCGTCGAGCGTCAGGCCCTCGAGGCCGCGGTCGTGCATCTCGACCAGCGCCGCCAGCAGCTCCGCACCCTCGTCCGCCGGCGCGATCTGCCGCTCGACCAGCATCAGCACGTGCGCGATGTCGGCGTAGCTGATGCCTTCGAAGAGAAAGTCGGCGTACTCGAGCTCGTGCGAGAACGCGCGCACCAGCTCCTTCGAAGGCGGCGCCGCGAGGCGCCCACCAGCATCGAGATAGCGAGGCTGATTGGAGTCGTTCATGGGTGCTGCTCGAGGGAAAAAGAAGGCAGCATTGCCATAGCCCTCTCTCTACCCCTCCCCTCGATTGCATACGTCGGAGAGGACTCGTCGACTGTCCCCTCTCCCTCCGGGAGAGGGTTAGGGAGAGGGCTGTGCAATAGCTCCCGAACTTTTTCGGCGATTCGTTGAACGACGGCGTCAGTTTCGGTCAGCACCTCGGAGTTCCAGAAACGCAGCACCACAAATCCACGCGAGCGAAGAAATTCCGTGCGTTCCCGGTCCGCCTCCTCCGCCGAAGCGTGCTGGCCGCCGTCGATCTCGATGACCAAGGCTGGATGAAAGCAACAGAAGTCGACGATGTAGGGACCGATGGCCTGTTGGCGCTTGAACTTGAGGCCGGCGAGTCGCTTGGCGCGCAAGTGGCGCCACAACCGATTCTCGGCGTCAGTCGAATCGCGACGCAACAGTTTTGCATTGCGTGTCAGGTATGCGGGGGAGCGATCCATCAATTCCTAGTCAGCTCTTTCCACAACAGCCCTCGAACAAACTTCTTCCCATCTCACTGCCCTCTCCCTAACCCTCTCCCGGAGGGAGAGGGGATTATATTCGAGCTCGAGTGACTCTTCGTTGAACGCTTCTCATCGAGCTTCTTCCCATCGCGCTGCCCTCTCCCTGACCCTCTCCCGGAGGGAGAGGGGACCGTGGCGGGAGCTTAGTTGCGATTCCGTGCAACGTACTCTCGGGCTGCTTTGCCGGCAATCGCTCCGTGGACGAGGGAGTCGGTGATGCCGTTGCCCATCAGGCGGTTGCGGCCGTGCAGTCCGCCTACCATTTCGCCTGCGAGGTAGAGGCCTGGGATCTCCGTCGCGCCGCGCGGGCCGGTGCGGAAGCCGCCGAGGTAGTAGTGCAGGAATGGGTAGACGAGGATGTCCTGGCCGAGCGCACCGGCGCGCTGCTGGAAGTGGTGCACCTTGGGGAACGTCGCCGCGATGGTCGCCTCGTCGAGATCGCTCAGGGTCAGCCAGAAACCGCGACGGCCGTCGCCCAGCTCGACGGCGCGGCCCTGCTCGGCGAGCTCGAACATCAGGTGCGTGAGGTCGTAGCGATCGCGCCGGATTTCGCCGATGTCGCGCCGCTCGCGATCGAGCAGGCGCACCGGAAAGTTGACGATGCTCTCGGGCACGCACTTGCCGCCCTCGACACCCCACGTCTCGACGATGCCGAACGGTTGATACTGAAAATAGTCCTCCTGGATGAGCGGCAGACCGAGACCGCGCAGCACGTCGAACAGCTCGTGATTGCGATTCGCCGGATTGGTGGTCGGTTGCGCCAAGCGCACCGCCTCGCGATGCGCCGTGCCGCCGGTGCAACAGACGACGGCACGCGCCCGCAGGGTCTTCACATTGCCGTCCCGCTCGCGCACCACGACCTCGATGCCTCCGTCGATCGGCCGCAGATCGACGACCGTCGTGTGCTCGCGGATCTCGACCGGACAACTCTCCACGACCTTGCGCAGCACCTTCATGATCGCCGGGCCGATCTGATCGCGCACCGATACGATGCGCGGCTCCGAAAGGCCGCCCGCCGAGCGACGCACGATGTCGCCGCGTTCGTCGCGGTCGAGATCGAGGCCCCACTCGACGAGCTCCGAGATCGTCGTGTCGACGTTCTCGACGAACGTCCGCACGCGCTCGGCGTCGACCTGGTCGCGCGCCGAGCGGCGGATGTCGTCCTCGAACGAACGCAGGGCCGCCTCGCCGGGGCGCGGCAACTGCAGACCACCCTGCGCCATGATCGAGTTCGATCGCCCGAGCGGCCCGTCGGTGATCAGCGCCACACTTCCCGCTTCGGCGGCGTGGATCGCCGCCATCAGCCCGGCGGCGCCGCTGCCGATGACGATGATCCGGTTGTCCCACATTGCGATCAGCTCTCGGTACCCGCCGAACGCACCGCCTCGCGCACCTTGTCAGCACTGCGCGAGCGCACCCACTGCGCTCCCAGCACCGATGTCGGCGAGATTGCGGCGCGCACGCGACGCATGACGACACCGGCGCCGTAGACGAGGTTGAGCAACGTGTCGCCGGCCTGCTGGTTGGCGCGCACGCACTCCTTCTCGGCGCCGACCTCGCGCAGGCGCTTTTGTTCGACCGGGTTGTCGTTCAGGTACACGTGCAGATCGTGCATGTAGAAGCGATCGTAGCGCTGCGCCGCCGCGATCGCCGCACCGAGCCGCGGGTCACCGGTGAGGTCGTAGTACTGGATGAGGGGCAGGTTCACCCCCGAGAACGCCGCCAGCTTGATCCACAGCCAGGAGCGGCCGTTGACCTCGATCAGCTTGTAGAGGCCGTCGCGCACGTCGAGCTTGTACTCGACTTGCGATATGCCGAAGAAGCGCATCGCTTCGAGCAGACGCACCGCACCGGCGACGACGTCGTCGGGAAGCGGCACACTCTCTGCCAGGCTGGCGACGCCGTGGTGATACGGGAACTGCGACAGCTTGCGGCCGGTATACGTGCGCAACACTTTGCCGTCGGCGTTGGCGTAGGCGCCCACCGTATACAGATGATCGGGCTCGCCGGGAATGTTTTCGGCCACCTGGAATTCGCGACCCGGGTGATCGCGAGTGATCTCCTGCAACAGCGCAGCGAGCTCGTCGTGGTTTTGCACGATGCGCAGTCGGAACACCCAGTCGCCGGCCGTCGCGCCGCGCGTCGACGGTTTCACGATCAGCGGGAAGCGATAGTGGCCGACGTCCGGCGTGTCGCCGCCGTTGAAGAAGCAGTGCAGCGGCGTCGGCACATCGACCGTCTCGGCGATGCCGTACTGCCAGTTCTTCTCGAAGATCTTGTCGCCGATGGCGGGGTTCTCGGGAATGACGTAGCGCTCCTCGAGCCGCCGGCGCGCCAGCATCAACGTCTCGAGGTCGAGATCGGTGCCGGGAAAGAGGATGCCGCGGCCGTCGAAGCGATCGGCGAGCTCGAGCAGCCCCTCGACCATCGTCTTGCCGCCCGGCTGATACGAGCCGCGCAGACAGGGCACGCGCGAGAATCGGCCGAGAATCGGCGGCCAGCGCCGCGATATGGTCGCGATCGGCACGTCGCCGAGTGCCAGCGAATGCACCAGACCGACGCCGGCTCCTGCGCCCGGGTTGAGGACCACGGCGGGATTGCGCGGTCGTGCGCTCATCCGCGTCTCCGCACCGCGCCGCCGGGGCTGTCGTCGCGCGTCCGCATCACGACGGAATCAGCGACGCGGCGCCCGGGATCTTCTTCGCAACTTTCCGCAAAACCCCGACAAAGTACTCCACGTCCTCGCGTTTAGGAACAAACAAGTCGCCGATCGGAATGCGCGACTCGCGCAGGAAGACGGTGAGTAGCACCACCGCGGCGGCGGCGTAGGCGATCGCCGTCGACATCGCGGCGCCGTTGATGCCGTACAGCGGGATCAAGGTCCAACACAGCCCCGCATTGACGATCAGAGCGATCAGCCCGGAGACGGTGTTGACCGCCTGCTGGGCGCGGCTGGTGAAATCGCGCGTCACGATCACGTAGATCGACATCATCGCCACCGCGACCGCGGCCCACGGCAACGGTTGCGTGGCCGGTGCGAAGTCCTCGCCGTACCAGAGGACGATTACGTAGGGACCGATCAGCGCCATCGCCAGCGCCGCCGGTGCGGTCACCATCAGCGTGCGCCGGCAGGTCTGCGCGGTCAGCCGGTGCACCTCGTCGTCGGGCAGAGAGGCAAGGCGCGGGTAGAGCACCAGGCCGATCGCCTGCGGCACCTCGAGAATGAGCTCGGTGAAGCGCAGCGCGATCGTGTAGAAGGCCACCTGCGAGGCGCCGAGGAAGTAGCTCACCATGTAGAAGCCGACGCGGATCAGCAGGTGTTGGGTGAGGATCTGCACGTACGAGCGGATGCCGAACGAATACGTCTCGCGCAGGATCGGCCAGTCGAGCCGCAGACGAAAGCGGATCTGCCGGCTCATCGTCACCAGCAGCCAGACGATGTTGATGAACCAGACCCCCGTGTAGATCACCAGCGCCGCGAACAGCCCCATGTCGAAGGCGATGAGTGCGGTGGCGAGCAGCACCAGGCGCAGGCCCTCGCTGATCAGCAGGCGAGTGTTGTAGGTGCCGAACTGTCCGGTCGCCTGCAGAATGCTGTACAAATAGTTGTCGAGGAGCAGCATCGGCGTTCGCACCAGCGCGAAAGCCAGCGCCCAGTCGGGCACGTCGCGCAGCATGGTGCTGGTGAGCTGATCGCGGATCAGCCAAACCACGACAGTAGTGAGCAGGCCCCAGAAAATCGCCAGGACCAGGGCGTTCGACGCCACCTTGTCGATCGGCGCCTGCTTGCGGTTGATCGTGTAGACGTTGGCCTGCGCGGCGCCGAACTTGACGATCGTCACCAGCGTCGACGGCAACAACAACACCAGCGCCAGAACCCCGCGGTCGTGCGGCCCGAGCCAGCGCGCCAGGATGATGCCGCTGATCAACCCCAGCACCGACCACACGGCGCGCGTGCCGAGCAGCCCGAGCATGTCCTTGAGCAGCTTGGAGCTGTTCATGCAGCGGCTCCGCGTGCGCCGTGCCAGCGACCAGGACCAGCCGTCCCTCCGAAGCGGTCGTGCGCTCCGCGCACACATCCAATCGCCCTCTCCCGCAGGGAGAGGGAATCTCCTCTCCCTATGAGACTGTCGATTTTCTCCCGTACACGTACTCGTACGCGTACTCGTACACGATCAATGCCCGAATTCTGCAGGAAACTCCGTGTACGAGTACGGGTACGAGTACGTGTACGGTCACGAATCTTTGTTTTCCGACAGGCCCCTATGGGAGAGGATTGAGGAGAGGGAGTCTCAAACGAGCGCGCGCAGCGCGCCTCCTCTGTCCAAAGGCACCTCATCGCGCTTCCAGCCCATGGAACATCGCCGCGAGGTCCTCGATGTTCTTGTCGCGGTCGAAGATGTCGCGCACGCGCGCGGCGCCGCCGAGCGCCAGGCGGCGGCGTTCGTCCGGCGCGTCGAGCAGCTCGGCGATGACCCGCGCCAGGGTCGCGTGATCGTTGGAGGGAACGAGGCGGCCGCTCTCTCCGTCGACGATCAACTCGGCGATGCCGGAGATGTCGGTCGCCACCACCGGCAGCTCCATCGCCATCGCTTCGGCGAGCACGTTGGGGATGACGTCGCGCTTGCCCGATTGTTCGAGAACGACGCTGGCCAGCACGAACAGATCGGCGCGGCCGTAGATTTCGACCAGGCGCGCCTGTGGCAGCGGTCCGGTGAGCTCGACGCGATCGGCGATGCCGAGCTCGCGCGCCAACTCTTCGAGGCGCGCGCGCTGCGGCCCCTCGCCGATCAGGACGCAACGAACCGGCCGGTCGAGCGCCGCGCAGGCGCGCAGCAGCACGTGGTGCCCCTTGTACGGCTCGAGGCGTCCGCAGGTGACGATCGTCGGCATGCCGCCGTCGTCGGCGCGCGACACCGGCTTGAAGCGCCCGAGGCTGACGCCGTGGTAGTTCACGGTCACACGGCCGGCGGCGCGCGGGCCGCCGAGACTCTCGAGAAACGCCTTGTTGACCCGCGCGCAGGTCACGGCAAACGCGGCGTCGCGCACCTTCACGCCGAGCAGGCGCGGCACCAGATAGATGTCGTAGGCGTGCGCGCTGAAGCTGAACGGCACGTCGAGCAGCCAGTGCACGACCAGCGCCACGGTGGTCGAGTAGCTCGCCCAGTGCGCGTGAATGTGGCCGATGCCGCGCACGCGCAGGTCTTCGCTCAGGTACGCGGCGACCGGCACCAACCACAGCGACTTGAGCAGATAGAGGAAGGCGTTGCGGTTGTACCGCCCCTCGATGTGCTCACGCAGCGTGCGCTCGCGGTCGGGGGCGCCAGCGCTGGTCGCGCGATTCTTCCATTCGCTGCCAGCGGCGCGGTCCTCCCACCAGGATCGAACCAGCTTGGCGTAAACGCCGAGATATCGCCCCGGCGACCGCATCAACACGCGCAGGTTGGCTCTCAGCACGGCCCCCGACAGGCTCGACGGCAGGTAGCGAACCTCCGGACGGAGCGCTTCGGCCTCCGGCTGCTGCGTACCGGTGCTCGGCCGCTTGAGCGAGTAGATGGCGATGTTGACGCCCCGCTCGCGCAGCGCCAGCACCTCCCACAGCACGAACGTCTGGTGCAGATTGGGAAACGCCGGGAAGAGAAACGCAATCGGCTTCATCAAAAATTATTCACCACAGAGGCACAGAGGACACAGAGATAGCGCAGACAACCTGGAGCATCGGTTTGGCTCGCGACGTACGCACTTTGAGAAACGTCAACCATTCCTACGTGGCGCGAGCAAAAGCAAAGATCGAGACCTATTGAGGAATCTCTGTGTCCTCTGTGCCTCTGTGGTGAAGGGTCTTTTTGGCGGCGCGGAGTTTTTTGATGAGCAGGGGGACGGCTTCGTTCCAGTCGGCGACCAGGCCGTAGTCGCTGTTTTTGATCAGCGGAGAGTTGCGGCTGCGGTTGATGCCGACGATCAGGCCGGAGCGGCGGGTGCCGACCATGTGTTCGAAGGCACCGCGCAGGGCCACCGCGATGTAGAGCCGGGGCGCGATGGCGCGGCCGGTCATGCCTACCTGGAACTGCTTCGCCACCCAGCCGGCGTCGGTGACGTCGCGAGTGGTGCAGAGGACGCCGCTCACCACATCGGCGAGCTCGCGGACGCGGGGCAGCGCATCGGGGCCGCCGATTCCCATGCCGAACCCGACGACCACGTCGGCACCTTCCAGGTCGGCAACTTCGCCGGCGTCGGCTATGCGCTCGACCACCCGCACGCGATCGCGCAGCTCGGGAACGGCGACCGGCACGACTTCGGCGAGCGGATGGTGCGACGGAGCCGCGGCGCCGAGCATGCCGGCCCGCACGGTCGCCATCTCCGGACTGGTGCGCGACGCGATGAGGGCGACGATGCTGCCGCCGAAGGCCGGCTTGTGCTGCAGAACTCGCCCCTCTTCATCGACGGTCACGTCGATGCACTCACCGGTGAGCCCCAGCCCCAGGCGGCCGGCGACGCGCGGCGCCACGTCGCGACCGAAGCTGGTGGCGCCGAGCAGAACCAGACCTGGTTGCTCAAACGCGATGACGTCGGCCAGCAGGGCGGCGTGCGGCTCGGTGGCGCGATCGAGCGCCGGATGCTCCGCCAGCAAGATGCGATCGGCGCCGCTGCCGGCCAGCGCGCCGACGTGCTGTGCCGCCCGCGGCGCCGCCAGCAGAACATCGACGCGACCGCCGTGCGCGTCGGCGAGTTGGCGCGCCTTGGCGATCAGCTCGAAGGTCACGCTGCGCACGCCGCCGTTTTGCACCTCGGCGACGACGAGCGTCGGCACACCCGCGCGGACGTCAGGCCCGCCGCGGCCGGCGATTTCCGGCGCGCGGCGTTCGACGCGCCACTCGCCGAACAGACCGGCGTCGAGGAGGCGCTCGACCAGCGCATCGACGCCGGCCGCGACGTCGCCGCTCAGCACCTCGCGCCGGCGTTCGTCGCGCGCCGATTCGAGCCCGAGCACCCACGTCGGCGAGCCGGCGAGGCCGATGTGCGCCATGTCGAGTCCGAGCGACGCGGCGTCGACGACGTCGATACGCTTGCGTTTCGCCGCCTCGCGCTCCGCTTCGGTGGTAAAACGCTCGGCCGCCAGATCCTCGGCGGCGGTCACCAGAGCCGGCAGCGGCACCTCGACGCTTTCGAGCCCGTCGTCGGTCTCGCGCTCGGCGCGCAAGAGTCGCGACTGCGGATCGATCTCGAGACCGCGAGCGCCGGTCACCTGCGGCAGATCGAGCAACTCGGCGACCTCCGGGCCGACCTGTCCGGTCTCCGCGTCGACGCTGTGGCGACCGCACAGAATCAGATCGAATTCCTCGCGGCGCAGCGCCGCGGCGAGCGCGCGCGACGTCGCCAGCGTATCGGCTCCCGCGAAGGCGCGGTCGCACAGATGAATCGCGCGATCGCCGCCGAGCGCCAGACACTCGGCCAGCGCCTCGATCGCCTGCGGTGGCCCCATGGTCACCACCACCAACTCGCCGCCGTGTTGCTCGCGCAGCTCGACAGCGCGCAGCATGGCCCGCAGATCGAAGGCGCTCACTTCGTTCGGCACCCCCTCGCGAACGATCGTCTTGGTCGCCGCGTCGAAGCTCATCGCCGACACCATGGGGACCTGCTTGATGCAGACGGCGATCTTCATGCCGGGAACCGGGAACCAGGGAGCCGGGAACGCGACTGGTGAACCGTGAACCGTGAACCGTGAACGACAACGTAAGCCATGAACAAGCTCACTCACCTACCCAAAAGCCAGCGCGCCCGCGCGCCCGCCGGGGCGCGCAGTGGGACGGCGGCACAGCCGCCTTTGGGCGCGCCGGCGCAGGCGGCGCTTTGGACGTCGCGCCCGTTGGGCGCGACTTTGGGCCAGGCGTCGCGCGTCACGCGACGCCTAGCGCGCCGGCGCTGAACGCGAAGCGGCCGGTGCGCTCGACGGTGAGTGCATGCACATCCGAGACCCCGGCGGCTTCGATCGAGCGCACGCCGATGCAGCCGTCCGATTCGACGGCGTCGCCGGCATCGGTCTGGTAGACGTAGCCGGCGGGGAAGGCGAAGGGCGACTCGAGCCGATCGCCGGCGCGCAGGTCCTTCGCCGCCACCGGCGTCATCCCCTTCTTGAGAAGCATCTGCTCGGGACCGACCCGGAACGACCGGCCGTTGTCGAGGGTCACCGCCAGCACCGCAACCTTCTCGGTCACCTCGCCCGGTGTCGTCATGGCGAACCGGACGGTGCCTTCGTCGGTGCGCGTCATCACCGCGGTCGGCGACTTCAGCACCGTCTTGGCAGTAACCGGACCTTCGGGTGTCTCGAGCTTGGTGTTGGAGGCAACCTGACTCATGGGCATGAGCATCTAAAACCTAGCCGAGGGTCGCGCAAGCTGGCGTTCACGGTTCCCGGTTCACGGTTCTCGATCATTTGTCGCCGCCGCTGCGCAAGACGATCCGCTTCGCCGCGCTGTTGATCGCCGTGGGGATGTTCTTGCTCTTCGCCATCTGGCGGAGGTCGCGCATCATCAGGGTGCTCAGATGTTTGAGGGCGACCGTCAGGGGAGTCTTCGGATTCTTCACCACCGCGAGACGGACCTGGTAGTTGTTCAGCCACTCGTTGTCGCGGCAGATCACGTCGAGCAGCTCGCGATCGACCTGGCGGTTGCGCGCCAGCATGACGATCTCCTCCTCGCTGATGCGGGGGTTGGAGAGGACGTAGCGGCGGATCATCAAGCTCGAGTCGCGGATTAGAATGACGCGCGCCTCGCGATTGCCGCGCATCGCCAGCTTGAGCCGCTCGCCCGTGCTCATCGCCTGGATCTTCTGCTGCAGACTCTGGCGCTGCTCCGGGGTCACGCCACCGTCAGGATCGACGATGTAATCGTTCGCAACCCGGATCGAATCCCGCCCCCGCTCGATGTCCTCGGCGAGCTTCACGAGCTGCTCGTACGACATCGATTTGAGATCTTCGCTCATAAACCTTCTTCACCACAGAGACACAGAGAACACAGAGATTTCACAACTGAATCAAGGCGACGGAACTTGCTCGCGCGATTAGGAAGCCGACGGTTGTCTTCGCGAGCAAAGCGGAGAGCTCCCAATCCATTTAAGAGATCTCTGTGTTCTCTGTGCCTCTGTGGTGAAAAAAATCAATGCTCTTCGGTCTTGGCCGCCTTCGACTCTTCCTTGATCTTCTCGGCGAGGTGGGGCGGCACTTCCTCGTAGCCGCTGAGCTCCATGGTGAAAGAGCCGCGGCCGCTCGTCATCGAGCGCAGGTCCGGCGAGTAGCGCAGGATCTCCGCCATCGGCACCAGGGCGCGGATCACCTGGCTGCCGCCTTTCGGATCGACGCCGAGCACCTTGCCGCGACGGCTGTTGAGGTCGCCGATGACATCGCCCATGCACTCGTCGGGGGCGCTGACTTCCATGGTCATGATCGGTTCGAGGAGGACCGGCTTGGCCTCGGCCACCGCGCTCTTGAAGCCCATCGACGCGGCGATCTTGAAGGCCATTTCCGACGAGTCGACCGTGTGGAAGGAACCGTCGTAGAGAGTCGCGCGCACGTCGACCATCTCGTAGCCGGCGATCACTCCCCCCACCATCGCTTCTCGGATGCCCTTCTCGACGGCCGGGATGTAGTTGCGTGGAACCGCGCCGCCGACGATCTTGTCGACGAACTCGAAGCCGGCGCCGCGCGGCCGCGGCTCGATCTCGATCCACGTGTCGGCGAACTGGCCGCGCCCGCCGGTCTGCTTCTTCAGGCGGCCCTGCGCTTTCGCCGACTTCTTGATCGTCTCTTTGTACGGAACCTTCGGGTCTTTCAGCTCGACATCGACGCTGAACTTGCGGTGCAAGCGCTCCACCACGACCTCGATGTGCAACTGCCCGACGCCCGACACGATGATCTGCTTGCTCTGCGGATCGCGCTCGATCTTGAGCGTCGGATCCTCTTCGGCCAATCGAATGAGACCCTGAATCGCCTTCTCTTCGTCGCCCTTCGACTTGGGCTCGACCGCAAACGAGATCGCCGACGAAACCGACATCGGACCCGGATAGACGATCGGCGCCTTCTCGTCGCACAGCGTATCGCCGGCCTTCGTCTCCTTCAGCTTCGCCACGGCGCCGATCTCACCGGTGGTGAGCTTGTCGACCTGCGTCTGCTTCTTGCCTTCGAGCTTGAGCAGGTGACCGATACGCTCCTTGCCGTCGTGCGTCGTGTTGATCACCGCGGTGTCGCCCTTCAGCTCGCCCGACAGCACCTGGAACACCGACAGCTTGCCGGCGAATGCATCGGCGATGGTCTTGAAGACGTAGGCCGAGAACGGTGCGCTCGGCGACGGCTCGCGCTCGATCTCCTCGCCGCTGCCGGGATCGGTACCGCGCGCCGGCGGTCGCTCGGCGGGCGACGGAATGAAGTTGGTGATGGCATCGAGCAGCGCCGGCATGCCGGCGTTCGCTTTACCCGAGCCGCACAGCACCGGCATCACGGCGCCGTCGCGCACCGCCTTGTGCAGCGCCGACGTCAGCTCCTCGTCGCTCAGCGTTCCGGAGTCGAGGTACTTCTCGAGCAGCTCGTCGTCGGTCTCGGCCACCGCTTCGACCAGCGCCTCGCGAGCGCTCTCGGCGGCGGCCTGGAGATCGGCGGGCACGGCTTCCTCGGTGACCTTGCCGTCGTCGCCGTCGATCAGCGCCCGCATTTTGATCAGGTCGACGACGCCTCGGAACTCGTCGGCGGCGCCGATCGGCAATTGCACCGGCACCACCTTGGCGCCCAGGATGTCTCGCAGATCGGCGACTGCCGCATCGAAGTCGGCGCGATCGCGATCCATCTTCGAGACGAAGGCGATGCGCGGCAGGCCGAGCTCCTGGATGCGCGCCCAGATCTTCTCGGCCTCGACCTTGAGCGCGCCGGGGGCGGCCTCGGTGACGAAGACCGCCCCGGTGCAGGCCCGCAGGCAGTTCAGGCCATCGGTGAGGAAATTCACGTAACCCGGTGTATCCACGACCGTAATTTCGCACTTGCTCCACCCGCCGTGGTGCATGGCGGTGGTCAGGCTCAGCTTGCGGCGCTGCTCTTCCGGCTCGGAGTCGAAGCTCGACGATTCGTCGTCGACGCTGCCCAGTCGGGTGGTGGCGCCCATGCCGAAGATCAGCGCTTCGGCGACCGAGGTCTTTCCGGTTCCACCCTGCCCGACGATTCCGACGTTGCGAATCTGGGTGACCGATGTGACATCGCCGACCGCCATGGATCCCTCCGTTCACCGGCCGCTGCCGCGGCCCACTCATGCGACTCGAGGTCGAGTCCTTCAGTTCTCCTGATTTCGTTCGAAGATCAAACGCAAGCCGTCGAGAGTCAGAAACTCGTCGACGAACTCGATCGTACGCGACTCCTCGGCCATAAGTGAAGCGAGTCCGCCGGTCGCGTACACTTTGGCCTCGACGCCGTTCTCGCGCTGGATGCGCTCGACGATGCCGTCGACCATGGCGGCGTGGCCGTACACCAACCCCGATTGCACCGCGTGCACGGTGTTGCGGCCGACGACTCCCTTCGGCCGCGCCAGCTCGACTTCGTAGAGTCGCGCGGCGCGCGCGAACAAAGCACGCGCCGAGATGTCGAGTCCGGGGCAGATGACGCCGCCGACGTATTCGCCCTTGGCGGTGACGTAGTCGAAGTTGGTCGTAGTGCCGAAGTCGACGACGATGGTCGTGGTTTTCGAACGCTCGTAGGCGGCGATGGCGTTGACGATGCGATCGGCGCCGACGTCCTGCGGCTTGTCGTAGAGGATCGGCATGCCGGTGCGCACGCCGGGGCCGACGACGAGCGGCTCGACACCGAACAGCTTGCGACTGACCGAAGCCCAGACCCGGATCATCGGCGGCACGCTGCAAGACAGCGCCACCGCGCCGATGCCCTGCCCTTCCTCCCCGCTCAACATGCCGCGCATCAGCACCGCATGCTCGTCGCTGGTCCGCCCCTCCGAAGTCTCGACCCGCCAATGCGCCAACAGCCTCTCGCCCTCGTACACGCCGAGCACGGTCTGCGAGTTGCTGACGTCGATGGCGAGCAGCTTCATGTTGGTGAGCTCGGAGCTGAGACGCAACTGCCGGAATCGCAATCCATCGACGGAGTGGGCCTCGACTCGTGAACCGTGAACGGTGAACCGTGGTCTGGAGCTCCGTTCACGGGTAACGGTTCACGGTTCACGCAATCAGAGTAGTCAGCAGCGACCACTCCCCACTCCCTACTCTCCACTCCCCACTCGGTCATACCCCCCCAACACCGTGACGTCGCCTGCGATGACGCGATGTTCCCTTCCATCCTCGCGCTTCAAGCACAACGCTCCGTCGGGTGCCAGCCCGAGCACTTCTCCGGTGACGATGCCGCCCGGCTCGTCGACGCGGATCTGGCGGCCGACCATGGCGGAGAGTCGATTCCACGCCGCGGCAATCTCGGCGAAGCCGTCGCGGTGGAGCTGGTCGTAGCGCCGCTCCAGATGTGTCAGCAGTCGGCCGGCGACCTGCGCGCGATCGACCTCGCGACCGCATTCGATGGCGATGGACGTCGCCTTGTCGGCGAGCTCGGCCGGCAGCTCGGCGCGGCTCATGTTGACGTTGACGCCGATGCCGAGGACGACGAAGCGATCAGAGTCGCGCGCTTCGAGCTCGGCGAGAATGCCGACCACCTTGCGTCCGCCGATCAGGACGTCGTTCGGCCACTTGAGCGTCGCCGCGCACCACTCGCCGACCGCCTCACAAGCCGCCAGACCCGCCGTCAGACTGAGCTGCGACAGCAGCGACGCATCGAGCCCTGAGCGCAGCAATATCGACAGATAAAGATTGCGCCCGCGCGGCGACACCCACGAGCGCCCGAGGCGCCCGCGCCCGGCGGTCTGTTCTTCGGCGGTGACGACGGTGCCGTCGGCCGCGCCCTCGAGACCGAGCGAACGCACGTGCGAGTTGGTCGAATCGATGGTGTCGAGACACTCGATGCGCGTCCCGATCCAGCGCGCCGATGAATGGGCGCGGATCGCATCGGGCGTCAGCGCGGGAGGCAAGCGACCTGCTCCGATGAGCAAGGGGCGGGGGGCGAGGGGCGAGGGGCGGGAGTTGGAGACCGGCGGCCCGCGAGTCGAAGGCGACGATCGCGGATCGGTATATGTCTCCAGTCGGCCGATGACGAGTTTTCGCCAAAGGCGAAAACTCCACCATCCCCCGCCCCTCGCCCCTCGCCCCTCGCCCCTTTCATCTAAAGCTCGAGCCGCATACTCAGGTCGATCGCCGGCGCCGAGTGCGTCAACGCCCCCACCGAAATCAGATCAACTCCGGTCTCCGCGATGGCGCGCACGGTGTCGAGGGTGACGCCGCCCGACGCCTCGGTAGGAACCGCGCCGCCGATTCGCTGCACGGCGGCGCGCAGGCCGGCGACGTCCATGTTGTCGAGCAGAATCGCGTCGACGCCGGCTGCGAGTGCCGCGTCGACTTCAGCGAGATCGCGGCACTCGATCTCGATCTTCAGCGTATGCGGCGCGCCGGCGCGCGCCCCCGCGACCGCGGCGGCGATGCCGCCCGCAGCGGCGATGTGGTTGTTCTTGATCAAGATGCCGTCGTCGAGACCGCCGCGGTGATTGTGGCAGCCGCCGGCGCGCACCGCGTACTTCTCGAGAGC
>CADEER010000093.1:0-3131 GCA_902826395.1 uncultured bacterium | reverse complement strand
CCGAGACACGCGAACACCCGAGCGACGATCGGCCCACCGGCCAGCACCCCGTCCTGCTTGGCGCGGATCTCGGCGCGCGCCGCGGTACCGGCCGGCACCGTCAGCCGAGTCGTCACATCGCCGCGCCCGACGTCCTCTTCGAGCGCGGCCCGGATCAGTCGTTCGACGGCGGGGTTATGGAAGACGTCCATGGCGTGTGGGGCATGGGAAGTGGAGAACGGCGATTGCCTGATCGTGAACCGTGAACGGTGAACCGTGAATGGAATCCAGGAGTGCGCGGCGCATCGCCAGCATGTCATCCGTCCCGGTCCACGGTCCACGGTTCACGGTTCACGGTTCACGGCCCCAAGTGCTGCAAGATGCCGGTCCAACACACCGCGGCGGTCGCGCAGCGCAGCGGCTTTCTCGCGCTCCTTCTCCACGATGTCGGGCGGCGCCTTGTCGACGAAGTCGGGGCGCGCAAGCTTGGCGTCGACGCCTTTCAGTTCCTTGTCGATCTTGGCGCGCTCGCGCTGCATGCGCTCGGCGATTGCGGGTCGGTCGACCGAGTCGCCTAGCGGCACGAAGATCTCGCCGAGCCCGGCGACGGCGGCGGTCGGCTCGCCGGTCGGTCGCGCGTCGCCGGGCAGGATCTCGACGGCGGCGCGCGCCAGGTTTTCGACGAACGCCCGCACTTCGCCGACTCGCGCCGCGCCCTCTTCGCTGGCGGCGACGCGCACCGTCACCGCGTCGCGCGGCGCGATGGTGAACTCGGAGCGGATGGCGCGCACGGCGGTGACGGTATCGATGAGCACGGTCGCCAATTGCTCGGCGCGAGCGTCGCGCCAGGCATCGACCGGCTGCGGATACGGCGCGATCATGATCGAGTCGGTCGGCCTGCGCAGCGGCAGCGCCTGCCAGATCTCCTCGGTGAGATACGGCATGAACGGATGCAAAAGGCGCATGACGCGGTCGAGCACCGTGACCAGCGTCGTACCGACGCGTTGCTTGGCGGCGACATCGTCGCCGTACAGCGTCGGCTTGATCAGCTCGACGTACCAGTCGCACACCTCGCCCCACAGGAATCGATAGATCGCCGACGCGGCATCGTTGAAGCGGTACTCGTCGAACGCGCGACGGGTGTCGTCGATGGCGGACTGCAGGCGCGACAGAATCCAGCGCGACGGCAGATCGAGATCGGACGGCGCCGCCACCTCGTCCCAGGTCGACAGCTCGACGTCGCCGAGGTTCATCAGAGCAAAGCGCGTTGCGTTCCAGATCTTGTTGGCGAAGTTGCGGCCGAGCTCGGTCTTGTCGCGATCGAAGCGCACGTCCTGGCCGATCGGGGCGAGCGACACGACGGTGAAGCGCAGCGCGTCGGCGCCGTACTCGTCCATGACGTCGATGGGATCGGGCGAGTTGCCGAGCGACTTCGACATCTTCCGCCCCTTGCCGTCGCGTACGATGCTGTTGAGGTAGACGTCGCGGAACGGCGACTGTCCGGTCAGCTCGTAGCCGGCCATCACCATGCGGGCGACCCAGAAGAAGATGATGTCGGCGGCGGTGATGAGCACGTTGGTCGGGTAGAAGCGATCGAGCGTCGGCGTCTGCTCCGGCCAGCCCATGGTCGAGAACGGCCACAGCCAGGAGCTGAACCAGGTGTCGAGCACGTCCGGGTCCTGCACCAGCTCGCCGCTGCCGCACTGCGCGCAGCGCTCCGGGTCGGTGCGGCCGACATTCTCGTGGCCACACTCCTGGCAGTACCAGACCGGGATGCGGTGGCCCCACCACAGTTGCCGGCTGATGCACCAGTCGCGGATGTTGGTGAGCCAGTGCAGATAGACGCCCGTCCAGCGCGGCGGGTAGAAGCGCAGCTCGCCCTTGTCGACGGCGGCGATCGCCGGCGCGGCGAGCGGCTCCATACGCACGAACCACTGCTTCGACAGATACGGCTCGATGATCGTGTCGCAGCGCTGGCAGCGGCGGATCGGCACCCGGTGATCCTGGATGCCTTCCAACAGGCCACGCTCCTCCAGATCAGCGACGATCTTCTGGCGCGCCGCGAAGCGGTCGAGGCCGGCGTACGGACCACCCTCTTCGTTGATGACGCCGTCGGTCTTCATGATGCTGATCGCCGGCAGGTGGTGGCGGTTGCCCATCTCGAAGTCGTTGGCGTCGTGCGCCGGCGTCACCTTCACGGCGCCGGTGCCGAACTCGCGATCGACGAGATCGTCGGTGACGATCGGAATCGGCCGCTCGAGCAGCGGCAGGATGACGTTCTTGCCGAACAGCGCGGTGTAGCGCTCGTCGTCGGGATGCACGGCGACGCCGGTATCGCCGAGCATCGTCTCCGGCCGCGTCGTCGCAACGACCACGCCGGGTCCGCCGTCGGCGGCGCGGTAGCGGATGTGCCAGAGGTGTCCGGCCTCGCCGCCCTCGGTGACGATCGCCTCTTCGTCGGAGAGCGCCGTATGGCAGCGCACGCACCAATGAATGATGCGGTGGCCGCGGTAGATCAGGCCCTTCTCGTAGAGGCGGACGAACACCTCGCGCACCGCGGCCGAGAGGCCCTCGTCCATGGTGAAGCGCTCGCGCTCCCAGTCGCACGAGGCGCCGAGCCGTTCGAGCTGGCGCAGGATGACGCCGCCGTACTCTTCCTTCCACTGCCAGACGCGCTCGAGAAACTTGTCGCGTCCGAGCGCGTGTCGATCGGTTCCCTCGGCGGCGAGCTTCTTCTCGACGACGTTCTGCGTCGCGATGCCGGCGTGATCGGTGCCCGGCATCCACAGCACGTTGTCGCCCGACATGCGCCGGTAGCGGACGACGACGTCCTGCAGCGTGTTGTTCAGAACGTGCCCGAGATGCAGCATCCCGGTGACGTTGGGCGGCGGGATGACGACCGAGTAGGCGGGCCCGTCACGCGTCTCGTCGGCGTGGAAATAGCCGCGCTCGCGCCAGAAGGCGTACCACTTCTGTTCGGTCGCAGCCGGATCGTAGGTTTTCGGAAGCTCGTTCATGGTGTGCGGGCGCGTACTCTCCCGCATCACCTGAACAGGTTCAAGCCAGCCCGCCCTCGCAGGTCACCTCTCCTACGGGAGACTGTCGATTTTCTCCCGTACACGTACTCGTACGCGTACCCGTACACGATCAAT
>CADEER010000092.1:10426-20338 GCA_902826395.1 uncultured bacterium | reverse complement strand
GGCTGCAGCTCGGGGATGAAGGAGGCGCGGTCGCGCGGATGGGGCGCGATCGCTCGCTGCCACGCATCGCTGCCGACGACGAAGGTCGCGCGCTCGAAGAGCAGGCGCGGAGCTTCGCCCTCGCGGAACTCGGACAACAGTCCGCCGGCGTGATCGAAGTGGAGATGCGAGAGCACGACGACGTCGATCTCGCTCGCCGCGAGGCCGATCGCGGCCAGGCTCTCGAGCAACACGTGCCGCGATTCGACGATGCCGAAGCGCTCGCGCAATTTCGGCGGCAAGAACGCGCCGATCCCGGTTTCGAGCAGAATCCGCCGACCGCCCGTCTCCTCGATCAACAGGCAGCGGCAGGCCAACGGGATTCGATTCAGCTCATCCGGCGCGATCCATTGCGACCACAACGCACGCGGCGCGTTGCCGAACATCGCGCCGCCATCGAGGCGCTGCGAATTGCCGAGCAGGGAAAAGAGGCGCATGCCGCTTCCCTCTACCACGCTCCGGGCTCACTGAATCGATTGCTCGATCGGCTCGAGGAATTCAGCGTCGATCCACTCGTCGGGCGGCACGCTGCCGAGGCCCTCTACCAGGCCGTCGCTCGGGAGCAGTGCCCACAGCGACGGATCGGCGCGCGGTTCGCCCGCATACTTGTCGTAGTGGCCGTTTCGCACCACCACCAGGTCGAGGGCGGGCACGACGTAGATGTACTGACCGTCGTGGCCGAGAGCGCTGTACATCTCGTGGCCGGCCGGCGTGACGTCGAGCCACCACTGATAGCCGTAGAAGGGCACGACGCTCGGCGACGTCGAGCTCTCCACCCAGGCGCGCGGCACGACAGAGACGCCGTCCCACTCTCCACCGCGCAGGTAGAGCAAGCCGAACTTCGCGAACTGGCGGGCCGGCGTGTCGAGACAACAGTACGTCGCGGTCTGCCCTACCGAGTCGGTCCACCAATCGACCGGCGACATGCCGATCGGGTCGAGCAGCTTCTCGCGGGCGTAGGCTCCCGCGGCTCCGCCGGTCACCGACTGGAGGACGCCGGAAAGAAGCATCGTGTCGCCGCTCGAGTAGCTCCAGCGGCTGCCGGGAGGCACTTCGAGAGGGAGAGATGCGACGTAGGCGAGGTGATCCTCCTCGAGGAGGATCATCTGGATGATCTCGGAGCTCGATAGATCGCCGGGGTCATAGCTCTCGTCCCAGTCCAGCCCCGAGGCCATCGAGAGCACGTCGCGCAGCGTGATGGCCTCCTTCTCGGTCCCAACCCATTGCGGCAGAAACTCCGCCATCGACACGTCGACACTCTCGATCAGTCCCTCCTCGATGGCGATGCCGATGAGGGCGCTGGTGAAGCTCTTGGCGACCGACCAACTGGTTGCGAACGAATTCTCGTCGCGCCCTTCCTCGTACCACTCGGCGACGATCACACCGTGGCGGACGATGACGACACTCTGAGTGTTCTTGCCGTCCTGGAAGGCGTACGCGCGCGCGCCGTCGAGGATCGCAGCATCCATGCCGTGCGCCTCGGGGGCCTCGACGAGCCATTCCGCGGTCGGCCATTCCGCAACGGAGATGGTGCTGTTCTCCGAACCATCGCCGCATCCCGCACAGGCGATCAAAGCGATCGCGGTGATCCAGATCCAGAAGGGCAACCTGGAGAGCGCCGATGACGACCTGAAGCTCATACGGCGTACACGTTTACCGGAATCGCGCTCTGCTGCGCCAGGCCGGTGACGGGATTGAAGTGCTCGTGGTCGGGGATCAGCAGTTGGACGTTGGAGCCCTTCTCGCGCACGCCGCGCTCGTCGCACGGATCGCCCCAACCGTGCGCCAGGCCGATCACATTCGGAGCGACGTCCTTCGACTCCTCGACGACGCCCTGTACCTTGCCGAAGCCGCTGTCGACCACGACCAGGTCGCCCGTCTCCACACCGAGCGCTTTCATCGAGACCGGATTCATCAGCACCGGGTTGTAGGTGCGCTTCTTGGTCAGCGACGGAAGGTTCTGCCCCTGGGTGCAGTACACGTCGTTCATGCGATAGGTGATCATGCGGAAATCGAACTTGTCCGCCGAGCGGTACTCGCCGCCCGACAGCAGCGGCTCTTCGAGCACCTCGCGCAGCTCCGCGATCACCTCCGGGTGTCCGGCGGCGATCCTCTTGTCGGCGTGACCGATCATGTTGGGGATGATGCCGCCGACCAGGGTTTCGCGCTCGCCCCAGACGTGGCCGCCCGGATACTTGCGCACTTCGTCGAGCGGGATGCGCGAGCCGCGGTGCAGGGCGTCGAGCATCTCGTCGGCGGTCGGCTTGCGATCGAGCTCGATGCCGCGGAGTTTCATGTCGATGCCGAGGCGCGACGACAGGCCCCAGAACAGCTCCCACTCCTCGATCAGGCCCGCGGGCGCGTCGACCAGGGCCTCGGTGTACTGGCTGAACGGAAACGGGAACGTCGCGTCCATCAATCGCGGGACGTCGGCGCGCTCGAACGGGTGCTTGACCGCGAACACGTAGTCCGCATGCCGCGCCGTCGCCGACATGAACAGCTCGGTGACGACCAGAAGGTCGACCTCCTGGAGAGCGCGTATCGTCGCGCTCTCATCCGCGAGCACCAGCGCCGGGTTGCCGCCGTTGACGATCAGCGCCTTGATCTGCCCCTTGCCGGGCGTGAGGATCTCGTCGGTCAGGGTGTTGGCCGGCATCTCGAGCATCCCCAACCAATTGCTGATCGCCTTGATGCCGCGCACCCGCGACTCCGGCCCGGGATGCATCTTGAGCGGCACCGGTCCGGGGTTCTCCGGCATCGGCCGGTTCAACACACCGGCATGCCGCGTCAGGCCGCCGCGCCGATCGTAGCGACCGCACAACGCGTTGAGAGTCATCACAAGTTGCGTCGTCAGATTCTGGTGGCGCGCCATGTGCAGCCCGGTGCCGCTCTGCGCGCCGCCGCTCTTGGCGGTAGCAAACATGACCGCTGCCGCTTCGATCAGCACCGCCGGCACCTCGGTCCGCTGCTCCGCATAGGCGAGATCGAACGGCCGCACCGCCTCGTGCAGCTCAGCGACGCCGCCGACGAAGCTGTCGACGTACTCGCGATCGTAGATCTCGCGGTCGAGGATGACCTTGATCATCGCCGCGAGCAGCGTCGCGTCCTCGCCGGGTTTGACCTGCAGATGGATGTCGGCGTCGCGCGCGGCTTCGCAGCGGCGCGGGTCGACGACGATCAGCTTCATGCCGCGCTTGCGCGCGTCCTTCATGCGCTTGGCGGGGTTGGACTGCGGGATCGACATCATGTGGGAGATGACCGGATTGGTGGCGACGAACATCGCCACGTCGGCATTCGACACGTCGAAGACGCCGAACGGCATCGGCCCGCCGAACAGCCGGTAGTTGGCGATCGTCAGGCTGGGAGAGTCGATCGTGTAGGACGTGTACATGCGCGGCGAGCCGATCGAGTCGAGCCACTTGCGCATGAACCACGGCCCGGTCGCCGACATGCGGTGGCAGGCGTCGCCCAGGTAGACTGCCACCGACTCCGGACCGTGCTCGGCGATGATCGCGCGCAGGCGTTCGGCGACTTCGTCCATCGCCGCCTCGGCATCGATGTCGACGTGCGCGCCGTTCACCATCTTCTTGGAAGAAAGCAAACGCTCGGGATGATAGATCCGCTCCGGCTCGGCGCGTCCCTTGATGCAGGTGTAACCCTCCGATACGGCGTTGTCGCGATCGCCGCGCACCTTGACGATGCGGCCGTCCTCGAGGTCGACCTCGACGCCGCAGAAGACGTGGCAGAAGCGGCAGAAGGACTTCTTGGTTTCCATCATCGATCTCCGCCGTGCGCCGGCGATCGACGCGATCGCTCCTCGCACTTGTCGTATGCCGCCATGATCGCGTCGAAGCGGTTCTGCGCAGTTTCACGCGTGTCGCGGTGGGTGAAGATATAGAGGTCGTCGTCGATCACGGCCTGGCGAACGATGCGGCCGACCTCGAGCGGGTTCATGCCGCGCGAGATCTGCTCTTGCACTTCCTGGTTGACGCGGCGGTCCGGACCTCCCACCGCATCCTGACGATTGCGACCACTCGCCACGATCTGGGTGTCGACGTTGCCCGGGCAGAGCACGGAGCATCCGATCCCCAGATCGGCGCGCTCGGCGTGCAGGGTCTCGGAGATACCGACGACCGCGTACTTCGACGCGACGTACGGCGCCAGACCGCGGTGTGGAGCGATGCCGGCGATGGAGGCGGTGTTGACGATGTGCTTCTCACCGTCCTGCGCCTTCATGCGCGGCAGGAACGCCTGCAGACCGTTGACGACGCCCTCGAGGTTGACTCCGATCACCCACCGCCAATCGGCATCGGAGATGTGATCCATCAGATCGAAGGTGACCACGCCGGCGTTGTTGCAGAGCAGATGCACCGCGCCGAAGCGGTCGTAGATCCGATCCGCGAAGCGCGCCACCGCCGGCATGTCGACGACATCGAGAGGCAGCGCGATGGCTTCGACTCCCATTTCCGCGAGCTCGGCGCGCACCCGATCTCCGGCGGCCGGCTCGATGTCGCCGATCGCCACCTTCATGCCGGCCTCGGCGAAGGCGTGCGCCATGCCGCGGCCGATTCCCGAACCGCCGCCGGTGACGACGGCAACCTTTCCGGCCAGTTCCTTCATCGAGCGCTCATACCTCCGGGAACAGCGAATCCTGCATCATCTTGATCGAGTCGAAGGAGAACCACTGCTCGGGGACTACCTCGAAGATCACTCGATTGGGCGAGTCGAGCATCGCTTGAAACGCCTTTCGGCCGCGCTCCGCTCCGGGCACGATCGCCGCCGCCAGGGCCGGATAGAACCAATCCTTGGTGTCGCGATCGCGGCGCGTGTGGCAACGGCCTTTGACGGTCACGGTCTTGGCCGGACCGAGACTGGTGCCGGCACTCGAGATGGCGAGGGAAACGCGATTGTCGCGTTCGATCGCGGCGACTCGCGCGCGCTGCTCGGCCGCGGTGAGCCAGAAGACGCCGTCGCGCCAGACGTAGCTCATCACCATTCCGACCGGCCAGTGATCGCGGGTGCTCCAGCAGAACACGCACTCGTTCTGCTCGCGCAACAATTGATCTCGCACCGCGTCGTCGAGCGGATAGACGTCGACTTTCTCGTAGTTGGTGACGGGCATATCCCCCTACCCCCCTGCGCCGTCCGTCTCTCTCACGCCAGAACGGCCGGGTTCCCCTCTTGCCAGAGCATCTTCAACTCGCGCTGGCGGATGAGCCAGCCGCCGGCGGTGCGAGAGATCTGATCGACGTAGACGCCGCCGATCGTGAAGTTGTCGCCGCCCGGGGTGCCGGCTCGGGTGTGCTGGGCGTGCAAGTTGGAGCGAGCGCTGGCGGAATCTCCGTCGATCTCGATCTCGAGGTTGCCGATCAGATGATGGCTCGAGTCGAGTCGTTCGAGCGCCTGCCGACATGCGCCGACGATGGCGTCGGCTCCCTCCACCCGACCGATCGCCTCGCCGTACAGCGCCACCGCGTCCGGCAGGAAACATGCCTTCAGCAACTCCCAGTCCTTGGCATCGATGGCGCGGGCGTAGCGGTGCAGCAGCACGCTCACGGCGCGCTCGTCGAGCAGAACTTGCAGGTCGTCGGCGGTGGCGCCCATCACGCCGGCTCCTGCAGACGGACTACCGACTTGCCGCGGTTGCCGCTGGCGAACATTCGGCAGAACGCCGCGGCCGTGTTCTCGATGCCGAGCACCACGTCTTCCGCGTTCGCGAGCTGGCCCGACTTCAACCACGCGGTCATCTGTTCGATCGCCTGCGGATACTCGCCGACGTAGTCGGTGACCATGAACCCCGCCATCGTCGCGCGCTGGGTGATCAGCTTGAACATGTTGCGCGGACCGGGCACCGGCGCCGTGGCGCCGTAGGTCGAGACCGCACCGCACAACACCACGCGCGCGCGCTCACGTAGATGCGCCATCACGGTATCGAGGATCTCGCCGCCGACGTTGTCGAAATACACGTCGACGCCGCCGGGACAGTGCTCGCGCAAAGCGGCATCGAGACCGCCCGCGGCGCGATAGTCGATCGCCGCATCGACCCCGAGCGCGTCGCGCAGCCAGCGGCATTTCTCGCCGCTGCTGGTCATGCCGACGACGCGACCGCCCTGGATGCGGGCGAGTTGCGCCGCGACCGAGCCGACGGCACCGGCCGCCGCGCTGATCAGGACCGTCTCACCGCGGCGAACCTTGCCGATGTCGCGCAGGCCGAAGTACGCCGTCAGGCCGGTTGGACCGAGGATGCCGAGATAACACGAGAGCGGGACCTCGGGATCGGGTTGGATGACGCTGACGTAGTCGGCGCCGTCGGCGATGGTCAGCTCTTCCCAGCGGCTGCGGCACATCACGACGTCGCCGATCGAGTAGTCCGGGTGGCGCGACTCCACGACTTCGCCGAGCACCAGGCCCATGACCGGCTGGCCCAACTGCATCGCAGGCAGATAACCGTCGCCCGAGCCTTCGTTCATCCACTGGCGAAACCCCGCATCGAGCGAGAGATACCGGTTGCGCAGCAGGAACTCGCCGAGCTCGAGCGACCGCAGGGGCGAGGCGACGCAGTCGAAATCGCTCTCGCGCGGCTGGCCGTGCGGGTGGGCGCGCAGAATCACCTGCCGATTCCGTACCGCGCCCTGCATCCTACTTCTTCTTTCTCGGCTTCGATGCGGCTGGCGGCGCTTCGTCGCGCGGCCAAACCACCGCCATCATGCGTGCCAGCTCATCCTGGCTCGGAGGATCGACTCCCATCAGCAGAAACTGGTCGAGCAGCCCACCGACCGCCATGAACAACCACGCGAGCGATCGGCTGTCGCTGTCGGCGGGGATCTGCCGGCGTTCGGCCGCCGCTTGGTAGAGCTTTTCCACGAACTCGAAGGTGCGCCAGAAGGTCGCACGCGACCGCTCGGCGACGAGCGGGTCGCCGGTCTCGAGCAACGATCGGGCACGCAGGAGAAACGGGCCCGGGTTTTCGGCCAGCTGATCGGAGTAGTCGATGCCGATGCGCATCAGCGCCGAAATCGGATCCGGACTGCTGTCGACGATCTGCTGCCAGCTCGCATGCAGGCGGCTGGAGTTGCGATCCAACAACGCCAGGTAGAGATCGCGCTTGCTGTCGAAGTAGCGATACAGAGTGGGCTCGCTCACTCCCGCCTGCGCGGCGACCGCGGCGGTTCCGACATCGCGATACCCGCTCGACGCAAACACCACTTCGGCGGCATCGAGGATCTGCTCGTGGCGCTCCGAGGCCGGCAGACGCTTGGCGCGGACGGCGCGGCGCGAGCTCTTTGCCGTCGGAGCTGAGATCGCTCTTGACATAGTAGTGAGTAGTCACTACGGTCGCCGCGCCTGAAAGTCAAGGCGAGATCAAAGCGAGCTCCGGGGGGATCTGATGGCGCGAGAGCGCTTCGGGAAAGAGGACTGGCGGCAGCGGTCCACCACGTCGCGCCACGCAGCGCTTCTCGCGGCGGCATTGATCGCCGCGCTCACCACGGCGGTGTTCGCACAGGACGACGCCGGCAGCGACGATCCCACCACCGAGCCCGACATCGCCATCGACGAACCGGAAGTGCAGCTTCCTCCCAAAGGATCCTTCGATCAGTGGGGCTACGCTCCGGAAGAGATGGTGGTGACCGCCCAGAAGCGCGAGCAGAACGTGCAAGAAGTTCCGATCTCGATGACCGTCCTCAACGCCGACTTCGTGCTCGATGCCGGGCTGACGTCGTTCGACAGCATCTCCCAGTTCGCGCCGAACGTCAGCATCAACGCGGTCACCGACGTGCGCAGCACGGCGATCAGGATTCGCGGTATCGGCTCGGATCAGACCAACGCCGGCATCGACGCTTCGGTGGGTGTGTTCATCGACGGCATCTACCAGGGGCGAACCGGTCTGGCCGCCGGCGCCGGACTGCTCGACATCGAACGGATCGAAGTCCTGCGCGGCCCGCAGGGTACGCTGTTCGGCAAGAACACCGCCGCGGGCGCTTTCAACATCACCACCAACAAGCCCGACTTCGACGGCTTTGGAGGCATGCTCGAGACGCTGTACGGCGACTACAACCAGCGCGAGATCCGCGGTTGGTTCAACCTGCCGCTGTGGGAGGATCGGGTCGCGACGCGTCTCGCTGGGTACGCGACGCGTCGAGACGCGTTCGACAAGAACCTCTCGGGCTCAGACCGCAACGACGGCGACACCAACGGTTTCCGATCGCACACCAAATTCCTGCTGACCGACGAGCTCGATGTCCTGCTGACCGCCGACTACGGCACCAACCAGGACAGCTGCTGCGTCGCCGACATCGTCAGCTACACCGGCCCGCCTGCGCTCGACGTGACTTTCGACCCGTTCCCGCCGTCCGGGCCCCTCCCGGTCGGCTCGCTGTCCGAGTCGACCGGGAGGCCTCTCCCGAGTCGCGTCGACCCCTTCGACCGCGTCGTCGACGCCAACACCGACACCATCAACTCGACCAACTTCTGGGGCATCACGCTCGACCTCAACTACGACCTCAACGACTACGGCATCCGCTGGCTCAGCGCGCACCGCCGCTTCGGCTCGCTGTCCCAGCTCGACGGCGACTTCTCCGGCTACGACGCCGTCCTGCTGCGCACCGACGAGGATTTCCTGCAGTGGTCGAGCGAGCTGCAACTGATCTCGCCGAGCGGCGAGGACCTCGAGTACGTTCTCGGCGCGTTTTTCTACCACCAGGACGACGAGACCGCGGGGCGATTGGCGGTCCTCCCCGAATGGATCGCCGCCTCGCCTTCGATCGGCCCGGCCCTCGAGAGGTCCGCCGTCGACGGTGAAGCATTCAATCTCGACACCAACAAGCATCAGACCTGGAGCTATGCGCTCTTCGGACAGGCCACCTATTACTTCACCGAGCGCTGGAGCGGCACGGTCGGCCTGCGCGGCACCCACGAGCGCAAGACGCGCGACGGCAGCCAGATCGCAACGCTGAAAGAGCTCGACGTCCCCCCTTTCGGCCCCGACCAGTTCTACGACGAGGTGCGTGAAGTCTGGGATGTGTCGCCGCTGGCGGTGCTCAACTTCGCGGCGACCGAAGACGCGTCGATCTACGGCAAGTTCGCCCGCGGCTTCAAATCCGGCGGCTTCAATCAGCAGCGCGTCGCCGAGGACAAGCCGACCAGCTTCGACGACGAGGAGGCGACCAACTTCGAGCTCGGCGTGCGCACCACGTGGCTCGACCGCATGGTGACCGCCAACGCGACCGGCTTCTACACCATCTTCGACGAGTTCCAGGCCCAGGCCTTCGACGGCTCCTCCCTGACCGTCACCAACGCGGGCAGCCTCACCAGCTACGGCATCGAAGCCGACTTCTTCCTCGTCCCGCACGAGACCACCACCATCGGCGGATCGATCGGATGGAACGTCGCCGAATACGACGACTTCGAAAATTCGCCGTGTACTGCCGACCAGAGTTTCGCCGCGCGCCCAACGCTTTGCCCGGGGCAGAACGCCGAGGGGCAGAGCTTCGGCAATGATCTCTCGGGACGGCGCCTCGACAATGCCCCGCGCTGGACCACCAGCACGTTCGCCCAGTACGAGCACGAAATTGGCGAGATCGAGCGCTTCGACCTATTCCTGCTCGGCACGTTTCGGATCGAGTACAACTACCGCGACTTCATCTACCTGACCCAGGATCTCGAGCCCAACCTCACCCAGAGCCCGATCCATCTGCTCAATGTCCGCCTCTCGCTGGCACCGGACGACGGCGGCTGGGAGGTGGTCCTGTGGTCGCAGAACATCCTCGACGAGCGCTACGGCGTCGTGGGATTCGATGTGCCGATCACCAGCGGCTACGCGATCATCAACGCACCGCCGCGCACCTTCGGCGCCACCGCCCGCATCTTCTTCTA
>CADEER010000092.1:0-10326 GCA_902826395.1 uncultured bacterium | reverse complement strand
GGGCACTGGCGTTTTGGCGGCTGGCCCACTAGGAGAAGTGCGCTCGACCCGGAAGTGAGCCATGGCCAAGCCGAATACCAAGACCAAGACCGAATCCCCCGTTCTTCCCGCCCTCGACGACCCCCTTTCCGAGGCCCCCGCAGGAACGGCGACCGCGCCGATGGGCCCCTACGACCTGGCGCTCGCACAGGGCGAGGAGCTGCGGCGCAAGCCGTATGTCGCGTCGGGCACGGTGCAGACGATCCGCCAGCACACCAAGGATCGGATGACGGTGTGGGAACGCATCGAGGTGCTGCAGGACGCGGGCACCCGGCCGACCGTGCTGTACCAGAACTGGGGGCCGAACCTCGACGGCGCGTCGATCGTCACCGCGGTGATCAAGATCGGCGGCCGCGACGTCGCGCTCTACGGCCACGACTTCACGGTGCGCGCCGGCTCGATGGACGCCACCAACGGCCGCAAGCTCGCCAACCTGATCTACCTGGCCGGCGATCGCGGCATCCCGTGCATCGGCATGAACGACAGCGCCGGCGCTTTCGTCCCGGCCGGCATAGGCGGACTCGACGGCTACGCCGAGGCATTCACCGCTCTGCGCAAGATCAGCGGTGTCGCACCGAGCATCATGTGCATGTTCGGCTACAACGCCGGCGGCGGCGCCTACCTGCCGCGCCAGGGCAGCTTCATCGTCCAGGCCAACAATACCTTCTTCGGATTGACCGGTCCGGGCGTCATCAAGGCCGTGCTCGGCGAGGACGTCACGCCCGACGACCTCGGCGGTCCCAAGGTGCACGGCGCCAGCGGCGTCGCCGACCTGACGGTGACCGATGAGGTCGCGGCGCTGCGCACCGCGCAGCGGCTGCTCAACTATCTGCCCGACTCGAATCGGGTCGCGCCGCCCTTCCAGCCGACCAGCGACCCGGTCGATCGACCGACGAACGAGATCGACACCCTGCTGCGCAAGGCCTTCAACTCGCCCAGCGGCTTCAACACGCCGCTCGACGTCACGATCCTGATCGAGCGGGTGTGCGACCACGGCGACTACTTCGAGATGCAGCCGGACCGCGCCCGCAACGCCGTCACCGCGTTCGGCCGATTGGGCGGCCACGTGGTCGGCTTCGTCGCCAACAACAGCGCCGTGGCGAGCGGCCAGATCGACGTCGACGCCGCCTACAAGATCGCGCGCTTCGTGCGCTTCTGCTCGATCTACAACACGCCGGTGATCTTCATCGAGGACACCACCGGCTTCCTGCCCGGCCGCGATCAGGAGACGCGCGGCATCGTGCAGGCCGGCCGCGCCATGCTCGATGCCATCATCGACATCCGCACGCCGCGCATGCTGCTCATCCTGCGCAATGCCTTCGGCGGCGCCTACGCGGCGTTCAACAGCTACGCCACCGGCGCCGACATCGTGCTCGCCCTTCCCACCACGCGCGTCGCTGTGATGGGGACCGCCGGCAAGGAGTTCGTCTACAAGGCGGAGATCCGCAAGATGCGCGACGAGGCCGCCAAACAGCGCAAAGCCGGTGCAGCCGATGCCGAGGTCGCCGATTGGCTCAAGGTGCGCGAGGCGGAGCTGAACCAGCGCTACGAGCAGGAGCTCATGAACCCGCGCGAGGCGCTGTCGCTGGGATCGATCTCGGAGATCGTCATGCCCACCGACCTGCGCCGCGTTCTCCACCACCATCTGGATTTTCTACTGAGCCACTACGTGCCCGGCCCGATGGTCGAGCCGCAGCGCGAGTTTCATTGATGCCCAACCACGCTCGTCCCCTCGATGCCGCCGAGGATCGCGACCGCCGCCTGGCGGCGTCGCGCGCCCCGTATCGCGACAATCCCGCTCAATTCCGCGACCGGCAACTGAGTCAGTCGCCATCGCCGTGGGTGCGCTCCTTCTCCTGCGAAGACATGGCGGTGCTGATCGTCTGCCGCGGCCCGATCCGCAAGGAAGCGATCGACGTCTTCCGCGAGATGGGCATCACCCAGGTCGGGATGCTGCTGTCGGAGAAGGACAGCATCGTGTTTCCGCGCGCGCTCTCGCCGGAGCTGCGCATCATGGACCCGCGCCACGTCCACCCGCTGCCCGACTACACCGGCGCCACCAAAGACGAGCGCCTGGCGCGCATCGACGACATCATCCGCATCTGTCGCGAGCACGGCTACGGGTATGTGTTCGCCGGCTACGGCTTCATGGCGGAGGACGCCTCCTTCGTCCGCGCCCTCGAAGACGCCGGCATCCGCTTCATCGGACCGTGCTCCTTCACCCAGACCGCGGCCGGCGCCAAGGACGAGGCCAAGCGCACCGCGATCCAGCACCAGGTGTCGGTGACGCCCGGACTGAACGACGCCACGGTGCGAGCGCTGCTGCGCAAGTGTCCCGATCACGCCGCTCTCGCCGCGGCGGCGCGCCAGCACGGGCTCGCCGTGCCCGAGCTCGACGATGCGGCGCAACCGCTCGAGACCGCCGCGGAGCGCGTCCTCGAAGCGTCGTACCGCGCGCGCGTCGATCTGTTCACGATCGACGAGCTCGGCGAGACGCTGCGCATCGAGGCGGAGCGTCTGCTCGCCGAATCGCCCGGCCGCCGCTTTCGACTGAAGGCAATCGGCGGCGGCGGCGGCAAGGGCCAGCGCATCTTCGGCGACGCCGCGCAGGTACCGGCCCTGGCGCGCGAGGTGCTCGCCGAGGTGAAGGCCACCGGCGCCGGCGACAACAAGAACATGCTGCTCGAGCTGAACATCGAGCAGACCCGCCACAACGAGATCCAGATCCTCGGCAACGGCGCCTGGTGCGTTTCGCTCGGCGGCCGCGACTGCTCGCTGCAGATGCACGAGCAGAAGCTGGTCGAGGTGTCGGTCACGCAGGAAGGCCTGCGACAGGCGATCGCCGCGGCCCGAACGAGAGGCGAGAACACCAAAGCGGCCGCGCTCGAGGGCGATCTCGGGGTGTTGCAGCGCATGGAGGCGGAGGCCGAGCGCTTCGGCACCGCCGTCCGCCTCGACTCCGCGTCGACGTTCGAGTGCATCGTCGACGGCGAGCGGCACTACTTCATGGAGGTCAACACCCGCATCCAGGTCGAGCACCGCGTCTCCGAGCTCTGCTACGCGCTGCGCTTCGCCAATCCCGACGATCCGGCCGACGCCTTCGAGGTGCCGTCGCTGGTGGAAGCGATGGCGCTGATCGCGCGCCACACCACGCGTCTGCCGAAACCGACGCGCGTCGTGCGCGACGGCGCCGCCATCGAGGCGCGGCTGAACGCCACCGACCGCGCGCTGTCGCCCGCCGCCGGCGGCGTCATCATGTCGTGGTCCGATCCGATCGCCGAGGAGATTCGCGACGATCAGGGCATCTCGATCAAGAACCCCGACACGGGGCTCTTCATGCGTTACCGCCTGGCCGGCGCCTACGACTCGAACGTCGCCCTCCTGCTCGCCACCGGCGCCGATCGCGACGAGAGCTGGGCGCGGCTCGTGGAGGTCTTTCGCCGCACCAACCTGCGCGGCCTCGACCTCGCCACCAACCTCGAGTTTCACTACGGCATCCTGACCTGGTTTCTCGCCCGCGATCCGTGGGCCAAGCCGACCACCAAGTTCGTCGTCCCCTACCTGACGCTGGTCGGCGAGCTGGCCCGCGAGGCTCAGGGGCTCGATCTCGACTACGCCTTCCAGCAGATCGCGCGGCGCGCGACATCGGCCGCCGCGCCGGAGGCGCTGGAGGCGACGCGGCAGGTGGTCGAGCTGAAAGAGACTCTCGTCGAGCGGCCCATCCACCAGCTTTTCGAGGAGCCGCACTTCCTTTCCGCATGGCTGTCGCAGCACCGCCGCGATTTCGCCGTCCGCGACGGTCGAGTCGACTGGCTGCGCAACCCCGTGCACGTGCTGGCGGAGACCTACCGCCTGCTCAACATGGACACCGCGCACGGCGCCGCGGCGCACCGCATCTGGGACCACGACAAGCGCCTGCTCGACACCGCGCTCGGATTCTACGATCGACTCGCGGCGCGCGCGCCTTCGGGAATGAGCTGGCCGGATCTCGACGCGGCCCTGCGCGCCGCATCGCCGGCCTTCGGCATCGACGCGACTACCTGGGCGCGCGTGCGCGCCGCCCATGCCGGACACCAGGTGGGCCTCGAGATTCTCGCCCTGCTACCCCTCATCGGCGACGCGACCGGCTTCGAGGACCTGCGCCTCGAAGACGACCTGACGGTCCACATTCCAGAACGCCTGCACGACCCGCAGCACCAGGAGGCGATGCGCAAAGTGCTGGTGCCGCCGCCCGCGACCAAAGCGGACGAGATCGTCGCGGCCATGGGCGGCACCTTCTACGCGCAAGAGGCGCCGCACCTGCCGCCCTTCGTCGAGCGCGGCACGCACTTCGAGAAGGGCGACCCGCTGTACATCATCGAAGTCATGAAGATGTTCAACAAGGTCTACGCGCCCTTCGCCGGCACGATCACCGGCGTCCTGGTCGAGACCGGGTCCGTCGTGCGCAAAGGTCAGTCGCTGTTCTCCATCCAGCCCGACGAGGTTCTGGTCGAAGAGGATCCGGCCGACCGCGCAAAGCGCCTGCGCACCAACACCGACGCGTACCTCGCGCGTCTCGGCTGAGAACCTCTTTTCGCGGCGTCGACGCTCGACACTCCCATCGCCCATGCGATAGCTTGCCGCCGGCCTGCGGCAGGCAGACGGGCCGCGGAAGGGGGGATACTCGGGTGTGCTCGCGTTGGAGAGGACCGCTCATCGCCATCGTTCTGCTCTCGGTCATTGGCCCGACGTCGGCGCAAGAGTCCGACGAGGGGGGCGGCATCGAGGAAATCGTCGTCACCGCGCGCAAGCGCGAGGAGCTTCTCGTCGACACGCCGGTTTCCGTGACGGCGCTGACCGAGACGGCACTTCGCGACGCCGGCGTCGCGCGCCTCGACGACATCCAGGACCTGGTGCCGAACCTGCAGTTCTCGGTCGGACGCGAGAACCAGGAGGGCTACATCCGGTTGCGCGGCGTCGGCACGGCATCGGGCGAGATCGTCTTCGATCCCGGTGTCGCCGTGTACGTCGACGGCGTCTACCTGCCGCGCATGATCGGCCAGCTCGTCGACGCACTGGACGTCGGCCAGATCGAGGTTCTGCGCGGACCGCAGGGTACGCTGTTCGGCAAGAACTCGGTCGGCGGCGCGCTCAGCATCGAAACGATCAGGCCGACGGACGAGCTCGAAGGCCGACTGTCGGTGCTGGCCGGCAACTACGAGACGGTGCGCACGCGGGCGATGCTCAATGTGCCGCTGATCGAGGACCGCCTGCTGTCGCGCTTCGCGCTCGCCACCAACAACTCGGACGGTTTCGCGCGCAACGAGTTGCTCGACATCAACGTCTCCGACCAGGAGGCGCTGACCTTCCTCGGCTCGCTGCGCTGGCTGGTGACCGACGACATCACCGTCGATCTCAGCGGCACCTGGGGCCGCGACCAGGGCCACGGCCGCGGCGGCCAGTGCCGCCTCGTCAACGACAACGGCCTCGCCATCTTGGGCCCGCTAAGCATTCCAGGCTTCGCCGAAGCCTGTAACGAGCCGCGGCCCTACCGCTTCAGCGGCGATGTCTCCAGCCTCTCCAAGACGACGAGCTGGGGGAGCTGGGGCACCGTCAACTGGGATGCGATCGAGGGACCGATCGACCTGAGCGTCAAGTCGATCACCTCGTGGCGCGAGCAGAAACCGCGCCACCGCTCCGAATCCGACGTCACCGAGTTCCCCGTTCTGTCGCTCGACTTCTCCGGCAGCGAAGAGGATCCGGGTTGGTCGCAGCAACAGATCAGTCAGGAGCTGCAGACCAACCTGTCCTTCTGGGAGGATCGATTCAGCCTGGTGAGCGGCCTGTTCTCGTTCTGGGAGACCGGCAACGCGCCCACCACCGTGCGCGCGCTCGACGGCGTCAGCAATACGCAGAGCACGACGACGATCGACAACTGGACGTGGGCAATCTACACGCACGGCGTCGTCGATCCCGTCGACTGGCTGTCGCTGACCGTCGGCGTCCGCTACACGCAGGACAAGAAGGGCGCGACGTTCAAGTTCGTAAACCGCAACGCCGGCACGACAAGCGATCTCTCCACCGGCTCGGAGGTGTTCGACGCCGTCACGCCGACCGCCAGCATCGGCTTCAAGGCCAATGAGGCGGTTCTCGAGAAGCTGACGCCGCTGCGCATCGACAACGGCCTCATATACTTCACCTACTCACAGGGCTTCCGCGGCGGCGGATTCAACTCGCTGATCAACGTGCAGGGCCCTCCGAGCCCGGACCTGCCGGGATTCGACCCGGAGACGCTCGACAACTTCGAGATCGGCCTCAAGACCGTCGCTCTCGAGAACCGTCTGACATTCAGTCTGGCCGCGTTCTACGGCTTGTACGAGGACATCCAGGTGTTCTCGACACGCAGCACCGGCGATCCCAACGATCCCTCGACGATCATGATCCAGACCCTGACGCAGAACGCCGCCGAGGCCACCACGCAGGGCATCGAAGCTGAGGCGACGTTGCGGCCCACCGAGCCGCTGCTGATCACCGCTTCGATCGGCCTCCTCAACACCAACTACGACAACTTCGGCAGAGACTGCGATCCGTCGACGCTGCAGGGCCAGGCCGGCTGCGCCATCAGCGACAAGGACTGGACTCCGCCGGAGAAGCAGTACATCGATCGCACTGGGCAGGGCTTCAATCTCACTCCCGACCTGACCACCAATCTGGCGATCGCCTACGACATTCCCTTCGACGACGCGCCGTCCGACTGGATGCGCGGCTACCTGACACCGCGCCTCGACTGGTCGTATCAGGGCCAGATGCATGTGATCGGTCCGGAAGTCGAGGACGGCATCCAACACGGCTTCAATCTCCTGCACGCGCGCCTCAGCTACGGTTTCTGGGACGATCGCGCGCAGGTCGCCTTGTGGGGCAAGAACCTCACCGACGAGGAGTACTTCGATCGCGCCGAGTCTTTCCCTCAGCTCGGCTTCATGACCCGCTACTTCCAGACGCCGCGCACCTTCGGCGGCGAAGTGAGCATGCGGTTCTAGCGGCGCTTCGCGCCGCTAGAACCGCCGGGGTGAGGGGCGGGGGGCGAGGGGCGGGAGGCTGGCCGGCAAGAGAAGCGGCGCGCCGGTCGAAGTGAGCGTCGAGGGACCTGTTCGACAGCTTGGGCTGGCCATCCCCTCGCCCCTCGCCCCTCGCCCCTCAACTTGGCTATGGTGCACACATGATGCGACGACTCATCCGGCTCCCGATCCTCTTCGTTCTCGTTCTCAACCTCGCGCTCGGCTGCGGAGATGACGACGATGGCAGCCCGCCGCCTGATCCTCTCGTCGCCGGGCCCTATCCAGTCGGCGTGACGCGCGTCGAGCTGTTCGATGAGGAACAGGGGCGCGTTCAGCTCACCGAGGTCTGGTATCCGGCGGCCGAGTCGGCGCGCGGCCTGCCGCCGGCGGGAACGGAGACCTATCTACCGGAGGGGCTCGAAGAGATCGCCGAGAACGCGACCATCCCGCTGGTCGCCGTCCGCGACGCCGACATCTCTCCCGACGCGCCCTTTCCGCTGATCGCCTTCTCACACGGCAACGGCGGCGTGCGCTATCAGAACACCTTCCAGTGCGAGCATCTGGCGAGCCACGGCTACGTGGTGGTCGCGCCCGACCACGAGGGCAACACGTTCTTCGACAGCTCGGCCTCGCAACAGGAACTGCTCGTAGCGCGACCACTCGACATCATTTTTCTGCTCGATGCCTTTGCCTCGTTCGCCACCGACCCCGAGAGCCAGTTTGCCGGCTGGGTCGATCCGGCCCCCGGATTCGGAGTGACAGGACATTCGTTCGGCGCCTACACCTCGCTGGCCGCCGCCGAGCAGGACGAGCGCATCGTCGCCGCGATGCCGCTGGCGGTCGGCATCCCTCTCTCCGAGGAATACGACAGCGCGACGTTCTACATGCTGGGAGTCGAGGACAAGACGATCGGCATCGCCGGCAACCAGGCGATCCGCGACAGCTTCGACGACGCGCCGCAGCCGCGCTACCTCGCCGAGGTCGTCGACGCCGGCCACTACTCGTTCACCTTCGCCTGTCAGGTCGGCTTCGACGGTCCGTGGACACCCGACGGCTGCGAGGGCAACCGGCGCTTTGCCGACGGCTCGGAGTTCGAGTTCGTCGACGACTTGCGCGTCTGGGACATCGTCGAGGGCTACTCGGCGGCGTTCTTCGGGCGTTACCTGAAGAACATCCACGAGTACGACGAAGTGCTGGCGACCAATCTGGATCCGGAGATCGTCGACTACACGGTCGATCCGTGAATCGGGCATCGAGAGTCGGGAATCGCAGACTGAAAAGAGTGAGGCTCACAAAAGCCCGCTGACTTCCTTCCTCGACCGCACAGTCCGCGCTCGCAGACCACGGAAGAATCCGTAGCCGGACAGTCCGAGCGTCCCGATTGGTCCGACGGCGGCCCAGCCCGGCGGGTTGATGACGACGAAAAGCGCGATCACGCCGAGGAAGCCAGCCAGGCCGACCAGCGAGAGCATCCATCCGGCGCGCTCGCGTGCGCGCAGTTGGTCGACGGTCATCCCCAGCAGCGGCTCGCGCGCGATCCAGTAGTCCTCGACCTGATCGGCGAGTGCGCCGGCTCCCGCGGCGATCGGGATCCGCACGCCCAGTCGCACACTGCTCGTCCTGCCGGTGGCGTAGAGCATGTTGAACTCGAACATCGCCGCCGGCGAATCGACGACTCGGACGTCGAGCACCTCGGCCCCGAGCGTGCCGATCTCGTGGAACGACTCGCCGACGCGGAAGCCTCGACGCAGCGCCAACACTTCGATCCCCTGCGGCGGCGCCGTCATGTCGAGCGGCACGGCTCCCGGCAACGCACCGGGCATCGCCTCGCGCATTCGACACGCGTCGACGTAGATCTGCCACTCGGCTTCGGTGACGACCCAGCGTGCGAAGGCCTGCGCGGCCCTGCCGAGTCGCAGGGTGCGCCAACCGACCCACGCGACCAACAGCCCCGACCCGCCGACGACGAACGCGCCGAAGACTGTGAGCTCCGCCGGGATCGGCAGATCGGCGCCACCGTGGCGGCGCACCGTCCACGCAATGACCGCCGCGCCGGCGAAGAACAGTACCAGCCCGAAGTGCATGAAGCGCCGGGCGCGGGAGAGCGTCATGCCGATCTCCCGATCAGAGGTCGAGCAGATGTTCAACCACGGCGCGGAACCGTCGGCCGAGGTCGATTCCCTTTGCCCGATGCGACGAAGTCTTTGCCGGCGGCGCAACGTTGTGGTTCTCAGTACGTGCCGATGACAAAGCTGCGTGCGGAGACGGAAGTGCCGACGACCATGGGAACCTGGATCCAGGCCATCGTGCGCACGGTCGACGAGCACGGCGTCGACGGCACCGCACTGGCACACGAAGCGGGAATCCCGCCGCGCGTGTTGCGCGATGCCGACGAGCGCGCCCCCCAACCGGCAGTCACGCGACTCTGGAAGTTGGCGGTGGAGGCGACCGGAGATCCATGCATCGGTCTGAAGGTGCCGCGTCACGTCAGCTTCGCCACCTTTCACGCCCTCGGCTACGCGATCTTCGCCAGCCCCGACATGAAGTCGGCTCTGCAGCGCGTCATCCGCTTCCAACGCCTGATCAGCGACGCCACCGCACAGCGCCTCGAGCGCGACGGCGATCGCTATCGCTTCGTCATCGAGCGATTGTCTCCGCTCGGGCCGCCCGACGAAGCGATCGACGCCTTCATGGCGACCGGAGCGCGTCTCTTCCGCGCCCTCAGCGGCGACCAGCGCATCGTCCCCCTGGCGCTGCGCCTGCGGCGCAGCGAGCCGACACCATCCGATCTCTTCGGCAAGATCTTTCGCTGCCCGATCTCGTTCGATGCCGATGCCGACATCCTCGAGTACACACGCAAGGACATCGAGGCACCCCTGCCGTACGCCAACGCCGAGCTGGCGCGACAGAGCGACGTGATCGTCGCCGACTACCTGGCGCGCTCGGGCCGCAACGGCACACTCGCCGATCGCGTGCACTCCCTGCTGGTCAGCCATCTGCCCGACGGCGGTCCTTCCGAGCAGACCATAGCGCAGGCCCTCTGCATGAGCGCCCGCAACCTGCAGCTCCAGCTCGCCGGCGAGGGCACGTCGTACAAAGCGCTGCTCAACGACGCGCGGCGCGCGCTGGCGTGCGACTACCTGCGTCAGAACAAGCACAGCATCAAGGAGATCGCCTTCCTGCTCGGCTTCGCCGACGCGGCGACCTTCACGCGCGCCTTCCATCGCTGGACCGGCCAGTCGCCGCGCCG
>CADEER010000091.1:15910-20460 GCA_902826395.1 uncultured bacterium | reverse complement strand
CCGACAGTCCCTTTCGCCGGGATGACATCCATTGCGAGGTTTCCGTCGTGAATGACCCGAACTCGCCGGCGGCCGGACTGAGAGCTGATCGCTGGAGGCTGACCGCAGGCCGCTACCGCGCGGTGAGGCCCGTGGTGCCGCAGTTCAGGTAGCGCGAGCTGCGCAGCCAGTCGCCGTCGGGGTAGTAGACGAAGACCGCGCCGCCGTCGCGGATGGCGTCGATGACACCGTCGCTCACGTGTCGCGGCACCGCCGGACAACCCCAACTGCGGCCGAGGCGGCCGTGCTCGGCGATGAACGCCTCGCTGACGTAATCGGCGCCGTGCATGACGATGGCGCGGTCGCGGGCGTTGTCGTTGAATCCGGGCTCGAGGCCGGACATCCGCAGCGAGTAGCCGTGCTTGCCGCTGTAGGTCTCGTCGGCCCGATACAAGCCGAGACTCGATTGTCTGGAGTCGTGTTGGTTGGAGAAGCTTGTCGCCGTGTCGTCGCCGCTGTTGCGCCCGTGCGCGACCAACTCGCGATACAGTAGCCGCCCGGCCGCCATGTCGATCACCCACAGGCGCGGCTCCGTCGAGGGCAGCGAGTAGTCGATGATGGTGAGCACGTCACGGTAGATCTCGCCGCGGCGCTGACCGCACTCGAACGCCGCCGTGGCCAGCCGCATCACCTCGAGCCGCGGCATCCCGGGCGGCAGCGCCGCGACTGGGGGCGGCGCCGCTACCGTTTGCGGAGCAGCCACGAGCTCGCGGCGCTCAGGAGCGGCACCGCAGGCCGCCAACAACACCACGCCCAATCCGATCGATGACAGCTTCACGACACGCATCCGGATCTCCACCCACATCGAACCTGTCTCGTTCCATAGCCGGCAACCCCGCGCATGGCTACCGAATCCATCCGGAGCGCGGGATGACGGCAGCGAGCCGCCCGGCCGGCTTGCCAGAACGCCGCTGCGGTGCAAGCAATCAGTGACTTTCATCGATGATCGGCTACGGCCGAACGGGGGGAACACGATGCCGATCGACGGATCTCACAACCTGCGCCGCTATGGCGCGGCCCTGGCGCTATTGATCGCCGCCACGGCGGCACCGGCCGAGATCTCGGTCGATCAGCAGAAGTGCCTCAACAAGATGAACAAGGACGGCGCCAAGGTCGCCGCCGTGCAGGGCAAGGCGAACGCCGCCTGCATCAAGAACACCGGCAAGGGCAAGTTGCCGCCGGCGCAGACCCCCGACGCCTGTTTAACCGCCGACCCAAAAGGGAAGCTGACAAAGGCGACGGGCAAGACGACGAGCGACTTCACCGCGCTCTGCGCGGCGGATCCACCCGCCTTCGGATTGCCCACCGGCAGTGCGGCGGCGATCAACGACGCCGCACAGCGTCAATCGCTGGCGCTGCTGGCGGACATCTTCGGCAATCCGATCGCGCCGGCCCTGATCGACTGCGAAGAGGACAGCGACGGCTGCAAATGCCAGCAGAGCGTCAGCAAGAGCTACGAAAAACTCGCCGCGACCCAGCTCAAGCAGTTCGTGAAGTGCAAGAAGGGCGCCCTAGCGGCCGGCAAGACGCCGGTGCTGGCCGGTGCGGAGAGCGCCGCCGAGCTGCAGGTGTGCGTCGACGACGCCGGCGCGCCCGAGTCGATCGCCGGCGACGGCAAGCAGAAGATCGCCAAGAAGCGCGAGAAGCTCGGCCAGGGCATCGACAGCAAGTGCGCCTCGACCGACAGCCGCCAGGCCTTCCCGGGATTCTGCGCCGGGCTGAGCGGCACCGCGCTGCGCGATTGCATCGCTCGCCGCGTCGACTGCAGGGTCTGCACCACGATCAACGCAATGGACGGCCTCGCCGTCGACTGCGACGCGCTCGACGACGGGGAGAGCAACGGCAGTTGCGGAGTCGACGTGATCGGCGAGACGATCGACATCCCCAGCGGCGCCGAGCCGGCCGACACGCCTGGAACCAGCGGCGTGGTCGTCACCAACCCGGATCTGATCACCCAGTTCGGCGGCGGCTCCTTCTCCCTCAACAACGCGCGGTACACCCGCTTTCACGACGGCGTCGCCGCATCGCAGGCCGACGCCATCCTGATCCTCGTGCCCGGCTTCGAAGGCGGCGGCAACAACTTCAAGCTGCTCGCCGAGAGCCTGATCCCGCGCGCCGCGGCAGCGCACGGCCTGATCGTCGAGGTCTGGGCTTACGACCGCCGCTCCAATCAGCTCGAGGACGTCGAGGGGCTGGAGATCGCCGAGGCGTCACTCGACCCGCTGATCGCCATGGACTGGCTGTACGGCGACCAACTGGCGCTGCCTCTGCACCCCGACCTGGTAGCGGGGCCGAATCGCCGGGCGCTGTTCCACGATGCCGCGGGCGACATACCCTTCTTCGCCAATTGGACGACGCTGGTGTTTTCGCGCGACATCGACGCCATCGTCGCGGACGCCGCGACAGTGACACCCAACGTCTTCCTCGGCGGCCACTCTGCCGGGACCGGTTTTACGGCGCGCTACGCCGCCACCGACTTCGATCTCAGCGGCGGCGGACCGGCTGAGCCCGGCTACGCAAAGCTGCGCGGTCTGGTCTTGCTCGAAGGCGGCGGCGGATCGCTCTCCGCGGCGCCGAGCAGCGACACCCTCGACCGCATCGAAGACAAGTTCGACGGCGGTCTGTTCGGCGCCGTGCGCGATCAGGCGCCGCGCTGCGCCGACGGCACCACGGCGTGCACGATCGACACCGAGGCAGTCGACTGCGCCGGTATCGGCAACGCACGCTGCACCGAGCCGACGTTCGCGTACTCGATCATTCCCGGTCTGCTGAACCCGCACATCCTCGCCTCGGGCGACGTCATCGCCATCCAGGCGGCGACCGACCCGGACAGCGGCCAGGGCATCCTGCGCGCCGACCAGGGATCACCCGGCAACAACGCGCTGGCGGTCGTGCCCGAGCTCTCCATTCTTTCCACCTTCCTGCCCAACGGCACCGCTCAAGGGCTGCTCGGTTCGTTCATCGACGACGACGGCACCATCGCCGGTTTCGCCTCCTTCGTCGCGACGTCGGTCGGCGCCGTCGGGCCGGTCGTCGGTGGCTTCACCACCTGGCTCGACAACACCGAGGCGCAACCGCCGGCCGCCTTGCCGAACAACGGTCCGGCGCCGACGGCGCTGCCGGCCGCGAAGTGGGGTCAGGAGAAAGAGCTGACCAACTTCGATCGCATGATCACGACGTTCTACGTCGGCGAGTCCAACTTCACCGACTGGTACTACCCGTCGAGCGGGCTTGGCGTGACATCGGTGTCCGGCGTCTGCGACGTCGGCGGCAGCGACACCTGCACGGTCGGCAACGTCGGCGCGCCGTGCACGGCGGACAGCCAGTGCTCGCAGTCGCTCGGCCTCGACACGACGCCGCTGTCGGTCGGCCGCGGCCGCCGCGACATCGAGAACATGACCCAGGCCGCCAACGTCGACATCCCGGTGATCGCCTTCGGCGGCAGCAACGGACTGACGACGGTGCCGGGCAACTTCGTCACCTACGCGCAGACGCTGGCGGCGTGCACTGCGCCGAGCTGCGACGGCACCCCGCGTGTGGTCGACGCCAACTCGCCGAGCCAGGCCTTCCCGACCTTCGGCGGCGCCGACGGCGGCTTCGAGGTTCACATCACCGAGGGCGCGGCGCACGTCGACGTGCTCACAGCGGACGACAGCGGCGACAACGAGGTGTTGGCACCGCTCGCCGATTTCCTGGCGCGCAACTCGCAATGACGGTTGCAGCGCCGCCGACAAGGAGGAGTTGAGAAACATGTCTTACACGGTGCTCGGCAACGGCATCTCACCGTTCGTCCGCAAGGTCATGGTGGTGATGGACGAGAAGGGGCTCGAATACGAGAGCCAGGACGTCAACCCCTTCTCGCCGCCGGATGGCTACCGCGACATCAGTCCGCTCGGCCGCATACCGGCGTTTCGCCACGACGACAAGATCATCAACGACTCGTCGGTGATCTGCCGCTACATCGACCGCCTGCATCCCCAGCCACCGCTGTACTCCGACGATCCCTACGAAAGCGCGCGCATCGAGTGGCTCGAGGAATTCGTCGACGGCGGGCTGATCCCGGTCGTCGGCCCGAAGATCTTTCTCGCCCGCGTCCTGCGCCCGCTGCTGACCGGCGAGGCGGCGGACGAAGCGGCGGTCGAGAAGGCGATCGCAGAAGACCTACCGCCCTTCTTCGACTATCTCGATCGGCAGCTCGGCGATTCCGAGTATTACGTCGGCAAGCGCCTGTCGCTCGCCGACATCACCGTCGCCGGCGGCTTCGTCAACCTGCGCACCGCCGGCGTGAAACCCGACAAGCAGCGCTGGCCGCGGCTGGCGGCTTTCGTGAAGCGCATGCACGCCCGGCCGACCTTCGCCAAACAAATCGAGCCGGTCAAAGCGTTCCTCAGCAAGTACTGGGTCGAGCTCGACTGAAAATGCGGGAGCGGGGGGCGAGGGGCGCCCCCCGCTCCTACTACTCCGCGTCAGCGTCGTCCTCGCCGTCGCCATCGGCGCCGACATCACCGTCG
>CADEER010000091.1:12954-15810 GCA_902826395.1 uncultured bacterium | reverse complement strand
TCGCTGTCGCTGTCGCCGTCGTCGGCATCGATGTCGGAGTCCGGGTTGTAGCCGAGGTTGCGCAGCGTCTCGATGTCGTCTTCGTCGAGGCGCGGCGCCTCGTCCTCGGGCTCCATCAACCGGGTGTTCCAGGCCTCGAGATCGGCGCGCAGCCGCTCGACGATCTCCGGGTACAGCTCGGCGACATCGTCCTCCTCCTCTGGATCGACCGACAGATTGTAGAGCTCGTAGCTCACGCCCTCGCCCTCGATCTGCCATGTCGGCCAGCCGACGCCGAGCCGGTCCTCGCTCGGCGCCGTTCGGACCAGCAGCTTCCACAGGCGATCGCGAATCGCGTACTCGTGATGTCCGTCCTCGAAATAGTAGCGGGAGTGCACCGAGACATCGCGCCGCCGCTGGCTACGCTCACCCTCGAGGAGCGGCACGAGACTCTCGCCGTGCGCGCCCGCTGGCTCGGCAAGGCCGGCCAGCTCGAGAATGGTGCTGCGCACGTCGAGCAGGTCGACGCGCTCGCGCACGCGGCGCGGCCCCGTCATTCCCGAGTAGTAGATCAGCAACGGCACGCGCAGGACCTCGTCGTACATGACGTTCTGGTGTCCCATCATGTCGTGCTCGCCGAGCGATTCGCCGTGGTCGGCGGTGAGCACGAACAACAGATCGTCGTCCCAGATACCGCGCGCCTGCAGGTGAGAGACGATCCGCGCGAACGCATCATCGACCCAGCGCACCTCGGCGTCATAGCGACGCCACCCCTCTTCCTCCAGGTAGTAGTTGCCCGGCGTTGGCGGATGGTGAGGATCCATGTCGTGGATCCAGATGAAGAAGCGATCTTCGGCGTGCTCGTCGATCCAGCGGAAGAGATCGGGCTCGGCGGCGGAGAACGGAATCTTGTGCTCGCCGTCCATCACCACCTCGGCCGATTCCGGGAAGACCGCATCGAACCCGCGGCGGAAGCCCATCTCTTCCTCGAGCAGCACCGAGTGGCTGTTGAACGCCGCCGTCGCGAAGCCGGCGTCGCGGAAGATCTCGGCGATCGTCGGCCACTGCGGCGGGATGCCGGTCTCGTTGGTGTACACCCCCATCTCGCTCGAGAACCGGCCGGTGAAGAGCGACGCCAGCGAAGGCACCGTCCACGGTGCGAGGGAAGAGGCGCGATCGAACACGATCGCATCCTGCGACCACGCATCGAGGTGCGGCGAGGTCGGCATTCCGCGATAACCGTACACACCGAGCCGGTCGGCGCGCAGCGTGTCGACCGTGAACAAGACGACGCGCTTGGCGCGCCACGGCGGCGGTTCCTTCGACTGGTCGAGCCACGCCAGAACTGCGACGGCACCAGCGGCGACGGCAAACAGTGCGATGATAAACCGGCGAAGTGCCATCGCGGGCTAGCGGCGGATCCAGTCCAAAGCCCTGTTCGTCTAGCAAGTTCTCTGATGCGGGGATAGCCGATCGAGAGTCGGGAGTCGGGAGCGGCGGAGCCTTCAACGAGTGAACCGTGAACGGTGAGCCGTGAACCGAGTCGCCGGTGCGAGTTGGGCAAGCGACGCTCCACGGTTCACCGTTCACGGTTCACCGTTGCGATTCCCGACTCTCGGCTCCCGAGCTACTCCACCGCCGCGACGCGCCGCACCCGGTGATTCAGCGTGTCGGCGATCCACAGGTTGCCCTCGCCGTCGAGGACCAAACCCGATGGCCGGCGCAGGCGCGCTTCGCCGGCGGGGCCGCGATCGCCGGCGTAGCCGGCAAAGCCGCTGCCCGCGACCGTTGCGATGGTGCCGTCCGGCTCGATGGCCCGCACGGCGTTGTTGCCCGAGTCGGCTATGTAAAGCGTACCGTCGGCCGCAACCTCGATGTCGTACGGCCGCGACAGTTGTGCCGCCGCTGCCGCACCACCATCGCCCGAGTAGCCCGGCACGCCGGTGCCGGCAAAGGTTTCGATGGTGCCGTCGGAGAGCACACGGCGCAGCACGTGATTGTCGGTGTCGCAGAACACCAGCGTGCCGGAGGCGTCGAACGCCATCTTGGTCGGACCGTTGAGCTGCGCCGCCACGGCGAGGCCGCCGTCGCCCGAGTAGCCGCGCGTGCCGTCACCGGCGACGCGCTCGACGATGCCGCCGCCGTCGACATGGCGAATGGTGTTGCCGTCGACATCGCTCACCCAGAATCCGTCGCCGTCGGGAATGACCGCGAAAGGCGTGATCCAGCTCGCGTCGAGCGCCGGGCCGCCGTCGCCCTCGGTGGCGAACTCGCCATCGCCGGCGACGATGCGGACCCGCTGATCGACGCCGACGCGGAAGACCAACGGCACGTGATTGCCCGCCACCAGCATCCGGCCGGCGGCGTCGAACGCGAGCTCGCTGGCGTGATGCAGCGACGTCTCGGTGGCGAGAGTTTCGTTTTCGGGACTCGCCTCGAGACCGTTGCCGATGATCGTGATCACCGTGCCGTCCGATTCGATGCGCCGGCCGCGCAGATTGTTCCAGTCGATGATCACCGGCAGGCCGTCGGGCTGAAAGCTGACGTCGAGTGGATAGTAGAAGGACGTCTCCAGGGCAGGGCGGCCGTCGCCGTCGAACACCGACATCCCGGTGCCCGCAACCGTGCAGATGATGCCGGGCTCGTCGCAATCGAACTGAGCCGGCGTGTTGGTCGCTGGCGCGGTCGCGGTCGGCGTCGCCGTCGGGCGCCCCGCCGAGTCGTCGCGCGCCCCCTCGCGGATCCAGGTTTCGATGATCGCGATCTCCTCGTCGGGCATCGGCGTGCGCATGCTCGGCATCCGCAAACCGAAGCGCGGGTTGGTGATCTTCTCGTAGAGGTAGCTGCGCTCCGGGTTGCCCGGCACGATGTCGCAGA
>CADEER010000091.1:0-12854 GCA_902826395.1 uncultured bacterium | reverse complement strand
GTGATCTTCTCGTAGAGGTAGCTGCGCTCCGGGTTGCCCGGCACGATGTCGCAGACGTTGAGCTGGCCGGCCTGCTGGCCGGGTCCGAAGCTCGTCGCCCAGTCGCCGAGATCGTAGTCGGATGAAAGCAGCGGTCCGGCGTGACAGGTCGAGCTGAGACAGCCGTTGCTCTGCAAGATCGGCACGACGTCGTCGCGATAGCTCACGGTCGTCGGACCCTGCGCCTCGCCCGGCGGACAAAGCGCGAAGGGCGCGGTGTCGCCGGTGATGTCGCGCGGGCCGGCGTACGCGAGCGCGCCCGAATCGAGGTCGGTGGAGAGATCGCCGCCGACCATCCAGATGCCGCCGCGCGGGTCGACCCACACCGCGTGGTAGTCGTAGAACGGATTGAGCGGCGTCTCTTCCGCCACCCAACCTTCCGCCGTGCGACGAGCGATGGTGCCGCCGCGGCCGACGGCGACCGCCATTCCGTCCGGCGCGACGAAGATGCCGTTCATGTTCGGCAGGCTCGCCGGCGCGCGATCCACGAAGCGGCCGTTCTCGAGCTCGAGGATGACGCCGGCAAACACACCGCCGACGGCGATGACCTCTTCGCCATTGCCGTGCACAGTGATCAGCGGCGCCGTGACCCCGGTCTCGACGACGCTCCAGCGCAGGCCGTCGAAATGCAGCGCCACGCCCTCGCGACCGGTGGCCCAGACGTCGGTTGCGTCGACGCCCCACACCTTGAACATCATCGGCAAGCCCTGGTCGCGAACCTTCGGCGCCTCGGTGTCGACACTCCAGTTCACACCGCCGAGATGCGATGTCGTCGCACCACCCTGCGGCGGCGCTTCGCCCGGCGGATCGCGTACCAGCACGACGCCGCCGCTGGCGAGGTCGGCCTCGTCGCCGCCGACCGACCACATGTGGCGGTCGCCCGCCGCCCAGGCGCCGTAGAGCACCTGCTCGCCCGGCGTCGGCAACTGATCGAAGCGGCCGGTGTCGGGCTCAAAGCTCATCAGCAGACCGCCCTCACCCGCCATGATGAAGCTGCCGGCAACCGGCTTCTCGCTGATCCACCACAGATCGCCGCTCGCGCCGCTGCGCAGGCGGCGCCAGTAGCTGCCGTTCCAGTACATCACCATCGGGCCGAATCCGTCGCCCGGATCCGCGCCGACGGCGTAGACCTCGTCGTCGCTGCGACCCGAAATCCCCAGCAACGCGCCCGGCAGATCTTCGAGCACCAGTCGCACTTCGTTCGGGTCGATGGTCGCGGTCGGGCTGGCGCTGGCGGTAGGCGTCGCGGTCGGCGGCACCGCCGTCGCGGTGGCCCGAGTAGGCGGCGGCGGCCGGGTGCTCGTCGCGCGCACCGTCGCCGTGGCGGTCGATACCGGCGGCAGCGTTGCAGTGGGTGTCTCCGCGACGGTCGCCGTTGCGGACGACACCTGCGTCGCGGTGCGCGTCGCGACCGCCGTCGCGCTGGCCGAAGCCGTCGCGCTGGCGACCGCTGTCGCCGTCGGAGTCGGAGTGGGCGGCGGCGCCGCGTCGTCGTCATCGCCGCAGGCGGCCAGGGCGAGAGCCAGGGCGGCGGCAATCAGCAGGCGCACGGCGCGTCGCTCGGTATCGCTGTAGTCGAAACTGTTGCTCAAGGTCATTCGCCCCGCTCGCGGTAGCTACCCGCAACCGCGCGGCTGCGACGATTCACGCAACCATCGTGCCCATGGTCAGTCAAGCCGATGAGCCGCGTCGGTAGTTCGGGATGCACAGCCCCGACCGATTCTTGCATCGCGCCCATTCTCCCGAGCCTGCCGGAAATCTAGGCTTGGCCACGGCACACGTACACGTACACGTACTCGCTCAAAGCAATCGGCTGTTGATCGTGTACGCGTACGAGTACGTGTACGTGTACGGAATCAACGTCTTCCACAGGGGAAACCCTTGTCGTCGCCCGGCAAGGTGCGATAACCGACGAGGTCTCCGCACGCCGGCCAGCCAGCACCCGAGAGGATTCGCCATGTACGCCGAGCTCGACCAGATCACCCGACAGCTCACCGGCAGCGGCGGTCCGTTCGAGATCCACCGCATCGACGTCGGCGGCCAGTCGCTGCGCGCCTACAAGAACGCGCCGGCGCACATGCGCCAGGTGTGGCTGGCGACGCAGGGCTTCGCCGAGCGCGAGTACCTCGTCTATGAAAGCGAGCGCCTCACCTATGCCGACGCTCATCGGATCGTTGCGTCGGTGGCGAACGCGCTGGTGCACCGGCTCGGTGTCCGGCCCGGTGATCGCGTCGCGATCGCGATGCGCAACTATCCCGAGTGGGTGCTCGCCTATTGGGCCACCGTCTCGGTCGGCGCCACCGCCGTCGGCATGAACGCGTGGTGGACGAGACCCGAGCTGATCTACGCGCTCGAGGACTCGCAACCGGTCGTTCTGATCGCCGATGGCGAACGCCTCGAGCGCATCGCCGACCCGCCGCCGTCGATCGCCGCCATCAAGCGGGTCGCCGTGCGCAGCGAGTCACCGGGCGCCCTGGCGTGGAGCGAGCTCGCCGGCGCCGAGCCGTTGCTGCCCGACGTCGACATCGATCCCGACGGTGACGCCTGCGTCTTCTACACCTCCGGCACCACCGGCAAACCGAAAGGCGCCCAGCTCACCCATCGCGGCTGCACCAACAACATCATGAGCATGGCGTTCTGGAACGTCGCCGTGCCGATGGCCACGCAGGCGGCCGGCCGCAAGCCGACACCGCCGGGCGGCGCCGCACCGAACCCGGCGTTCCTCGTCGTCACGCCGCTCTTCCACGTCACCGCCTGCAACTGCGTCATGCACGGCGGCACGCTGAGCGGCGCCAAGCTGGTGCTGATGTATCGCTGGGATGCGCTGCGCGCCCTCGATCTGATCCAGTCCGAGCGCATCACGACGCTGAGCGGCGTGCCGGTCATGTCGCGCGAGCTCATCGCCCATCCGCGCTTCGACGAGTTCGACACCTCCTCCCTCAAGTCGCTGGGCGGCGGCGGCGCCGCCATCCAGCCCGACCTGGTGGCCAAGATCGACTCGCGCGTGCAGACGGCGCGTCCCGGCACCGGCTACGGCATGACCGAGGCGTGCGGCGTCATCACCATGAACTCCGCCGACTTCTTCGTCGACAAGCCGCACAGCGCCGGCCCCCTGCTGCCGAGCTTCGAGGGCCGCATCGTCGGCGCCGACGGCAGCGACGCTCCGGCCGGCGCCGCCGGCGAGCTGTGGGTGCGCGGCGCGCAGGTGATCCGCGGCTACCTCAACCGCCCCGAGGCGACCGCCGAGACCATCACCGACGGCTGGCTGCACACGGGCGACATCGCGACCATCGACGAGCATGGATTCGTCTCGATCGTCGACCGCGCCAAGGACATGGTGCTGCGCGGCGGTGAGAACGTCTACTGCGCCGAGGTCGAGGCCGCCCTCTTCGACCACCCGGCGGTCGCCGAATGCAGCGTCTTCGGGGTCGCCGACGACCGCCTCGGAGAAGAAGTGGGCGCCGCCGTAGTCGTCGCCGAAGGCGCGCATCTCGGAGCGGAGGAGCTGCGCGCCTTCGCGCGCGAGCGCATCGCCGCCTTCAAGATCCCGCGCTACATCTGGCTGCGCCGCGAGCCGCTACCTCGCAACGCCAGCGGCAAGTTCCTCAAGCGCGAGCTGCGGGCGACGCTCGACCCCGCCGACGCCAGCTGAGCATCGGTCAGGGCTGGCGCGGGAACGCGGCGATGGCGCGGAGGATCGAGTCGTGCGCCGCCGCGACGACTTCCCAGCCGAAGGTCTCGACCGGCTTCCCTTCGAGGTCCTTGTAGATGGTGAAGAAGTGCTCGATTTCGCGCAGGAAGTGCGGCGCGACGTGCGACAGGTCGGTGAACTCGGAAAACCTCGGATCGGCGGTGGGAACCGCCAGAATCTTTTCGTCGCGTCCCTTCTCGTCCTGCATGTTCAGAATGCCGATCGGCCGCGACTGAATCAGGCAACCGGTAAAGGTCGGCTCGGTCGTCAGCACCAGGATGTCGAGTGGATCGCCGTCGTCGCCGCGCGTGCCCGGCACGAATCCATAGGCCGTCGGATAGTGGACGGGAGAGTGCAGCACCCGGTCGAGGCGAAACACCTCGAGTGTCGGATCGTACTCGTACTTGTTCTTGCCGCCGCGCGGAATCTCGACGATGGCGTTGACGACGGCCGGTGGATTCGAGCCGGGGGGCAGGTTGAGCAGGTTCATGAGGTCTTCTCCTTCTCGATCTCGGGAAGATACCCGCAGCCGCGAAGATCACAAATGCCGCACCGGGGGTCTCCCATCTCCGTCCATCCCGAGTAGTGCGCAGCGCGTATCGAAGCACCCTCGCTACTCAGGACGAACGGGGGAGGTTTGGCGGCTTCGGGCGTCGGAAGGGCGCGGTGGCGGCCAAGACGTCCTCGCGTCACTTCTCGGGAAGGTGTATGTAGCAGCGCAGATACTTCGATGTTGCTACGCACCGCGACCCGCACGTCCCCCAGCCCGGCAGTCCGGAAGCCGGGGCGCCTTCTCTCGCTGCGAAATCTCGGACCACTGACCGCCGGCATGATCGCCGGCGCGCTGGTCGGCTACGAGTTGGAGACCTCGGCGCTCCAGTCGCGCCTGTTCGCGCAGTACGCCACCCGCCTGTCCTACGAGCTCGAAGACGGGCGGGCCGATCGCATCGCCTTCCCGGAAGGCGGGCCGTTCGACGAGCGCCGCGGCTACTCTTTCATTCCGCGCTTCACCGACCGTCTGGAAGAGCGCGGCTTCGTCGTCACCGAGCAGGTCGAGATGTCGCCCGAGCTCAGCAACCTCATCGCCCTCGGCGTGGCACCACCCTACCAGGAGCCGAGCGCCACCGGGCTCGTCATTCGCGGCGCTCGCGGCGCGGCGCTGTACGATGCTCGACGCCGCGAGCGCGCCTTCCTCGACTACGAAGAAGTGCCCGAGCTGATGGTCGATGCGCTGCTGTTCATCGAGAACCGAGAGCTGCTGGCCGCGGAAGATCCGCGCAGCAACCCGACGCTCGAGTGGGACCGCATGGCAAAGGCGTCTCTCCTCTACGTCGGCTCCAAGATGGGCCTGCCGGTCTCCGTCGAAGGCGGCAGCACGCTGGCGACGCAGCTCGAGAAGTTCCGCCATTCACCGCACGGCCGCACGACCTCGCCGCAGGACAAGCTGCGCCAGATCACCTCGGCCAGTCTCAAGGCATACCGCTACGGCCTCGACACGACGCGGCGCCGGCGCGAGATCATCGTCGACTACCTGAACTCGATGCCGCTCTCCGCCACTTCCGGGTTTGGCGAGGTGAACGGAATCGGCGAGGGCCTCGAAGCTTGGTTCGGCCTGAAGCTCGACGACGTTGCCGCCACGCTGCGCGACCCGCAGGCGCCGCTCGAGCTGCGTGCCGAGGGCTTCGCGCACGTGCTCGCCCTGCTCGCCTCGCTGCCGGCGCCCAGCACCCTGCTCCTGAGCAATCGAGCCGCCTTGCGCGAGCGCATGTACGCCTATCTGACTTTGATGGAGAAGGAGGGCCTGGTCGATCACGACCTCGGCCTCGCCGTACGCAACACCGAGCTGCATTTCCTGTCGCACTTCCAGCAACCCGACGTCGAGGATTTCGTCGACCGCAAAGCCGCCACCGCCGTTCGCGCACAGCTCCTGCGCATGACGGGCCTCGACACCCACTACGAGCTCAACCACCTGCACCTCGAAGCCGATTCCGCGATCGACACTGAGCTGCAGGAGAAGGTGCTCGAGCAGTTCCGCAAGCTCGCCGACGAGGACTTCGTCGCTCGCCACGGGTTGAACGGCAAACACCTGCTCGAGCGCGCCGATCCCACCAAGGTCACCTACGGACTGCTGCTCTACGAGCGCACGCCGGACGGCAACGTCCTGCGCGTCCAGGTCGACACGCTCGACCGTCCCTTCGACCTCAACCGAGGCGCCAAGGTCGAGCTCGGCAGCACCGCCAAGATGCGCACCCTGGTCCACTACCTGGAGGTCATCGCCCTGCTCCGCGAGGAGCTGGCACCGCTGGACGCCGCGACGCTGCGCATCCGCGTCCGCGCGGCGCGCGATCCGCTGACCGAATGGGTGGCCGAAGAGCTCTCGGAAGACCCCAAGCTCGATCTCGACACCCTGCTCGATCGCGCCCTCGAGCGAACCTACTCGCACAACACGGGCGAGCCGTTCTTCACCGGCGGCGGCCTGCGCTATTTCACCAACTTCGACCGCTTTCGCGGCCCCGCCAAGGTTTCGCTGCGCGTCGCCCTACAGCACTCCATCAATCTGCCGTTCGTGCGTCTGATGCGCGATCTTGTCCGCTACCACGAGGCGCGCCTGCCCTACGACACCGACCTCCTCCTGGAAGATCCGCAAGACCCGACGCGACGCGCCATGCTCGAGGAGATCGCGAACAACGAGGCGCTGAGCGCCCTGCGCCGCGCCCAGCGCCGTTACCAGGACAAGACGCTGGAAGAGATCATCGAAACGGCGATGCGCGAGGAGAAGAACCCCGACAAGCGGATGCGCAAGCTGGCGATCCTGCATTTCGCATGGACGCCGGACGCCAACGCCGTCTCGCTCGCGGTCTGGCTCAATCGCTGGTTCGGGCCGACCACCAAAGACGACGTGTTCCGCATGATCCGCGCCTACGGTAATCCGAACCTCAATCTCGCCGACTACGGTTATCTCGCTTCACTGCATCCGCTCGAGCTGTGGACGGCCGGTCAGTTGATCCGCAACCCGGAGATGACCTGGGAGGCAATGGTCGAGCAGAGTACCGAGGCGCGCGCGACCTCGTCGACATGGTTGTTCAAGGAGCGCAACATCAAGCCGCAGAACCGGCGCCTGCGCGTCCGCATCGAAAAGGATGCATTCGAGCGCATGACTCCGTACTGGCAGAACCTCGCCTTCCCCTTCGAGAGGCTGGTGCCGAGCTATGCCACAGCTCTCGGCAGCTCGGGAGATCGCCCCGCCGCACTCGCCAGACTGCTCGGCATCATCGTCAACGACGGCGTCGACGCCCCGTTGCACAACGTCGTGCAACTCCGCTTCGCGCGCGGCACACCGTACGAGACGGCGCTGCGACCGGCACCGGGCGTCGGCGTGCAGGTTGTCGACCCGGCAATTGCCCGAGCCATGCGCGACGCCCTGACCCAGGTCGTGCGCATGGGCACGGCCGCTTCCCTCAACGGCGCCTTCCGCAACGGCGAGGGAGCGGTCGCCGCGGGCGGCAAGACGGGCACCGGCGACAACCGGCACAAGACTTTCAATCGCTGGGGCGAGGTGAAGTCGTCGCGGGCGATCAACCGAACGGCATCGTTCGCCTTCTTCATCGACAACCGCTTCTTCGGCGTCGTGACCGCCTTTGTGTCTGGCAGGGACGCGGAGGACTACCGCTTCACCAGCCGCCTGGCCCTGCAAGTCCTCCGCCTCGTCGCACCGGCGATCAACGAGCGCTTGGCGGAGCCGCCGCAAACGATCCTCGCCAGCGCCGAACCTTAGAAATTTTCACCACAGAGACACAGAGGACACAGAGATCGCACACCGATCACGCGTCCTCCCGACTCGCTCGCGACGAGTCTCTACTCCCAGCAGAACATTTTCTCCTTTCAGCGCGAGCCAGTCCGAAGAATCGCTCCGCTGGGCAATCTCTGTGTCCTCTGTGCCTCTGTGGTGAATTTCGTCCTTGCCGCGGTGTGACGCGAAACGCCGGCGCGGCGCCGGCATCTCAGTCGCACGACCATGAGTATCGCCGTGCCGTCGACGTTCGCCGCTCTCGCGCTGTTGGCCGCCTATTTCATCGATCGGCTGCTGCGGCACGCCTCGAGCCGCCTGCCGCGCGCCTTTTGGAGGTGGCGCGGCCAGGCCGCGCCACAACCCGCCGCCGAGCGACGGCTGCGGCTCGCTCTCGCGCCGCTGCGGCTCGCCGTCTGGCTGATGGCGCTCGACACCGCCGCGGCGCAGTTCCCGGCGCTGCGCATGGAGCTGCTCGGCGACTTCGCCGACGGTCTATGGACACCGCTGTTCGAAATCCGCGGCCGCATCTACACGACTCTCGAAGTCGTGCTCTTTCCGCTCGCGCTGTTGATCGCCTGGGGCGCGATCCGTCTGTTCATTCGTTTCTTCCTGTGCCCCGTCCTCGCATCGGCCGGTGTCGCACATGGTGTTCGCGAGGCTATCTCCCTGCTCGTCCGCTACGCGCTGATCGGCGCCGCGGTGATGTGCCTGCTACAGATCTGGGGCTTCGACGTCAGCAATCTCGCGCTCGTCGCGAGCGTGCTCGGCGTCGGCATCGGCTTTGGCCTGCAGAACATCGCCAACAACTTCATCAGCGGCTTGATCATCAGTCTCGAGCGACCGATTCAGCTCGGCGACTTCATCCGCGTCGGCGAGTGGGCCGGCACCGTCGAGCGCATCGGTCCGCGCTGCGTCGAGATCAACACCACCGACCGCATCAGCATCCTGGTGCCCAACTCACGGCTCCTCGAGGGCGACGTCGTGAACTGGACGCACGGCGATCCGCGGGCTCGTCTGCACATTCCCGTCCGCGTCGCCTACGGGTCGGACATCGCCACGCTGCGGCTCGCCCTCCTCGACGCGGCGCGCGGTCATCCCGCAGTCTTGGGTGAGCCGCGCCCCGATGTGGCGCTCAGGAGCTTCGACGGGAGCGCCCTCGACCTCGAGCTGCTCGTCTGGACGCAAGAGCCACAACGCCAGGAGCGTCTGAAGAGCGACCTCAACTACCGCATCGAGGACAGCCTGCGGCGATACGGAGTCGAGGTGCCACCGCCGGAACAGGATCTGAACCTGCGGGCACCACAGCTCGACGAGCTGCTGCGCGTGACCGTGGGCCACCTCGCCGTGCCCGCCCAGCGATGATTCGCGAGCAAGCACCGACACCGCACGGTCGAATCGTGCGATCTCCGTGCCTCTGTGTCTCCGTGGTGAAAATCTTCGGACCACCGTTGCAAGGCGCGACGCCAGGATCGAAGGTCGGCCGATGCACGGAGATCCGCACCTGGTCGACTCGTATCTCGATTTGATGAAGCGCGCGCTGTCGGCCTCGCTCTACGACGAGAGCGCATGGATCCGGCTGGAGCCGGCAAGACCGCCGATCGGCGAGTTGCGCCGCCCGCTGCACTATGCGCGAGCGCTGCTGCGCTGGGCACTGCTGCGCGATCTGAGCCGGCGGTCGATCGTCGCGGCGCGCCGGCGGCCGTACGACGAATCGGTGCGCGCGGAGGGCCGCGACTGGCCGCTGTTCGGCTGCACGATGGTCGGGCACCGCCGTCTCGACAACGTGCGCGCCTGTGTCGAGCAGATCCTGCGTGACAACGTACCCGGCGACCTGCTCGAGGCCGGTGTTTGGCGTGGCGGCACGACCATCTTCATGCGCGCCATTCTCAAGGCCCACGGCATCACCGACCGCACCGTGTGGGTGGCCGACTCGTTCGAGGGATTACCGGTGCCGGCCAACGCCGACGACGGCGCCGACTTCAGCGGCATCCCGATCCTCGCGGTGTCGCTCGAACAGGTGCGCGCCAACTTCGCCCGCTTCGGCTTGCTCGATGCTCAGGTCGAGTTTCTGCGCGGCTGGTTCGCCGACACGCTGCCGCAAGCGCCGATCGAGCGCCTCGCAATCCTACGCCTCGACGGCGACCTGTACAGCTCGACCATGGACACGCTGCGGGCTCTCTACGACAAGGTGAGCCCGGGAGGCTTCGTCATCGTCGACGACTACCACTCTTGGCGTTCGTGCCGCCGCGCCGTCACCGACTTCCTCGCCAGCCGCTCGCTGCGACCCGACATCCAGACCATCGACTGGGCGGGCGCGTATTGGCGGGTGGACGAGTAGCTTCGCAGCTCGCCTGCGCGAACACTTTGCGAACGCCTCGCCCTACAGAGACTGTCGATTATCTTTCCCGGAAGGCGAGGCGAGGCAAAGGCGAGGCGAGGTAATTCTGAGAAACCTTTGCCTCGCCTCGACTTTGCCTCGCCTGTGAAGCCCGTGCATCAGCAGTGCAGCCGAGACTTTTCGTTTTGCGACAGTCTCTAGAGGGAGAGGCGGTTTCTGGCTCATCGAGCACCGCGAGCCTCGTCAATCAAACTTACCACTTACGGTCGGCGTTGGCGCAGCGTCGGGGAGCTCAGGCAGCGGCGTCGAGGTGAGGATGACGCGCAGGGACTGGGTAACCGTTTGGTGGTCCGCATCCTCGATCGTGACGTGAAGATTCGCCTCCACATCTTCGAGATCGAAGAACGGTGCGCCGGGAATCTCCACCTGATGCGCCAGGCGTTCGAAAAAGCCGTCGGTGCGGAGGCGGAAGAAGACACCGCTGCGCGAATCATTGATGAATGCACCCCGGCTCGCGGTCTCGAGGCGGGTGTGGATCATCAACGGCGTCGACGTGCGCAGGCAGCGCATCTCGACGTTGAAGCGCAACGTGGCGCCACTCTGCGACTGTACGAACATGCGCAGGAAATCGCAGTTGCGCAGCTTGCCAAAGCTGCCGTCGGTGTTGCGGCCGACCGCCATGATCAGGCCCTCCGGGCAGTCGGCGTCGGGCTCGGGGACGCCGATGGTCGGAAGCGCGCTGCAACAAGGCGTCAGGTCGGGTAGCTCGGTCGTGCAGCCGGTCGCCGGGTCGCAGTCGAGAACCGCGCACTGATCGAGCGGCGAGACCTGGATGACGATCTCCCCTTCGGCACGCAGTGCACCGGGATCGGTGCACTCGAACGGCACATAGAACGGACCGAGCTGGTCGACGCCCGGCGTCCAGCGCAGAGCGTCGGTGGCCGCGTCGATCTCGGCGCCCGGCGGCAGATCCATCGATTCGCAGATGAGGGCCGATCCCTCGGGATCGGTGATCGGCAGGGGCAGATCGATCGGGAAGCCGGGAAAAGTCCGATAGATCGGCAGCTCTTCCACGACGGGAGGCAGATTCGGGGTCGGTGTCGGCGTGTTCGTCGGCGTCGGCGTCGGAGTCGGGCAGCCGTTCAGTGCCGCGTTCACGGCAGTCAATAGCTCCCCGATCTCGATCCGCGCATTGCCGCTGCGGTCAAAGACCGGGCAGTCGGCGAGCGCCCGCTCGCCGAGGGCGATGTTCACCCCGACGATCAGCTCGCCGACGGCGACGCGGGTGTCGCGGTTACAGTCGCCGACGCATTGCGCGGCGGCGCCGGCGGCGGCCATCCATCCGCCGGCCAGCAGCAACAGCGCGGCTCGAATTACGGGTCGGGACGGCGCAAGCACTGAGCCACCATAAGGAACGTCCGGAGAAGTAGCTACCGGGTGTTGCCAGGGGCCATCGCGAGGATTGCCGCGGACGCGTGGCACAGGCCGGCGATCCATGGTAACTGCCCCTCTCGTCCCGCCATTCTCACATGCTGATCGCCCTGGCCATTTTTCTCCTGTTCCTCAACGGGTTCTTCGTTGCGGCGGAGTTCGCGCTCGTCAAAGTGCGCCCCAGCCAGCTCGAAGTGATGGTCGCCGAGGGCCGGCGCTTCGCCAAAACGGCGCAGTGGCTTTCGGACCACCTGGACTCGGCGCTCGGCGCCTGCCAGCTCGGCATCACGATCGCCTCGCTCGGCCTCGGCTGGGTCGGCGAGCCGGCGGTGGCGCGCATGTTGGAGCCGGTCTTCACTGCAGCGGGCGTCGACTCGCCGGCCATGATCCACGGCATCTCGCTCGGTATCGGCTTCTCGACGATCACGGCGCTACACCTCGTCGTCGGCGAGCTGGCGCCAAAGGCGTTGGCGATCCGCCGGGCCGAGCGCACCGCGCTCATCTGCGCGCTGCCGCTGCGCTGGTTCTACATCGCCTTCTATCCGATCCTCGACCTGTTGAACGGCGCCGCGCTGGCGCTGCTGCGCCTGTTCGGCGTCGAGAGCGGCGGCGACCCGCACGGCGAGCACAGCGAAGAAGAGCTGCGCGCGTTGCTGACGCGGGCGCAGATCTCCGGTGAGCTCAGCCGCGCCGAGCACGAGCTGCTGCACGCCGTCTTCGAGTTCGACGACCTCCTCTGCCGCCACGTCATGCTGCCGCGCGGCGACATCGAGTTCATCCAGACCGACTCGCCGTACGAGGAATGGATCGACATGGTGCGGCGCACCAAGCACACGCGCTATCCCGTCTGCGAGGAATCGCTCGATCACACGGTCGGCATCGTGCACATCAAGGACCTGCTGGTCTTCGACCTCACGACCGACAAGATCACCGACATCATGCGTCCACCGCACTTCGCACCCGAGACGATGCCGATCAGTCGCCTGCTGCGCTACTTCCAGGCGGTGCGCCAGCACTTCGCGCTGGTCGTCGACGAGCTCGGCACGGTGACCGGCATGGTGACGCTCGAAAACGTCCTCGAACAGATCGTCGGCCGCGTGCAGGACGAGTTCGACACCGAGAATCCGGAGATCGTCCCGGTCGGTGAAAACGCCTACCTGGTGGACGGCCGCGTCCTGGTCAGCACCGTCGAGCGCGAATTGCGGGTCGGTCTCGACTCCGAGGAGCACGATGTCGACACGCTGTCCGGCCTGCTCGTCGACCGTCTGGGCCGCATCCTGCGCGCCGGCGACCGCGTCGACTTCGAAGATCTCAGCGCCGAAGTCCTCGACGTCAAAGGCGCCCGCGCCCGCCAGATCCGCCTCACCCTCAACAAGAAACCCCCCGCCTCACCCGCCGCCAACTAAAAGATTCTTCACCACAGAGGCACAGAGGACACAGAGATTGCCTCGCAGATCGACCCTGCGGACTAACTCGCGGTGACGCGGAACAAGCTTTTCCTGATCGACGATCGCGCGAGCGAGTCGCGATAGTGCATCTCGAGTGCGCGATCTCTGTGCCCTCTG
>CADEER010000090.1:15245-20613 GCA_902826395.1 uncultured bacterium | reverse complement strand
CTCTGTGGTGAAAGTCCTTTTAAACTTCCTCGACCCAGTAGTTCGGCACCGGGTTCACGCCGTGGCGCGCGAAGATCGCATCCATCTCCGCCACTTCCCCTTCGGACATCGACCATTCGAGTGCGCCGACGTTGTCCTCCACCTCGGCGACATTGCGACAGCCGACGAGCGCCGTGCTGACGACCGGATGCGCGGTCGCCCAGCGCAGCGCGAGCTGCGGCAGGCTCCTGTCGTGCCGCGCCGCGATCGCCTTCAGATCCTCGACGACGCGCAGGTTGCGCGGGAAACACTCGGCGCCGAACAAGTGATCGAACAACTTGATCGAACCCATCTTGCCGGCCCGCGAGCGCCAGTCGTCCGAGGCAAAACTCGTCGCTTCACTGAACGTTCCGGTCAGCAGCCCGTACGAGAGCGAGCCGTACGCCATGAAGCCGATGCCGTGCTTCTGACACGTCGGGAAAATGTCGCGCTGCATGCGGCGGTCGAACATGTTCCACCCGTACTGCACGACGTCGACCCGCCGCACGCGCATGCACGCTTCGATCTCCTCCGCCTTGAAATTCGAGACGCCGACGAAGCGCACCTTGCCGGCGCGGACGACTTCATCGAGAGCCTGCATCGTCTCCTCGAACGGAGTCAGGCGATCGGGCCAGTGCACGAGATAGACGTCGATCCAGTCGGTGCCGAGGTTGGCGAGGCTCTTGTCGATCGATGCGAGAACGCGCTCGCGGCTGCTGTCGCGAAAGTTCGGCTTGTCGCGGTAGTTCATGCCGAACTTGGTGACGACGATCGCCTCCTTGCGGCGCCGACCGAGCGCCTGTCCGATGGCGCGCTCCGAGGCACCCATCCCGTAACCCTCTGCCGTATCGAAACAATTGACGCCGCGATCGAGCGCTCGCCCGACCGCATTCGCGAACTCCGACGCCTCGATCTGGCCGTAGCCGCCGCCGATCTCCCAGCAGCCGAAACCGATTGCCGACACCTCGAGCCCGGTGCGCCCGAACGACCGATACTCCATCCTTGCCTCCCTCCCGCGATGGCTCCACCGAGGCCCTTCCCTGCCCGATGGCTTTGCCAAAGCCACCGAGCGGTAGTATCACCGCTGTCATGTGGGTACAACGTCATTCTCTTTCGATGCAGATCCCTGCCATCGACCCTTTCAGCCTGCGGACGCCGGCCACTAGATCTCTGCGTCCGGTGCGGCGTTACGCAGTTGCGACATGCTCGACCTGCCGAAGCTTCTTGCGATCCCAGTGCGGTTCGTTATCTATGGCCGACGCGCGATGGCGCGACCGGTTGCCGGTGGGGGCACGGGGATGAAACGCCGGGCGAACCGAGTCGGTTCAGGAGTACAGCGGATGGCTTCAGCAGGACGGACGAGGACGAAGGCGCGCAAGGCGGCTGAAGATTCCCCCGAAGAGACGATCCCCGCGTGGCAGCGCCAGAGCATGAATCGCTCGTTGCAGGCGGCGCGCGCCCGCGCCCACGCCAGGAGCGATCGATTCGTGGCAGCCGCGACCGAGCTGCTGCAGTTACAGGGATCGCCGAACTTCACCGTCCAGGACGTCGTCGAGCGATCGGGAATGTCGATCAGGACGTTCTACAAATACTTCGCCAGCAAAGAGGATTTGTTGCTGGCGGTCTCGGAGACGGTCGTGGCCCGCCATGCGGTGCCGCGGCTGCGCGGCCTCGTCGAGAAACACCGCGAACCAGTACGGCGTCTGCGAGCCTTCATCGAAGGGCTCGTCGGATTGTCGGACGGCACGACCGAGCCGGTTGCCCGGACATTGACGAGCTATCAGAACCGGCTGGCGGAAAGCCGGCCGGCCGATCTCGCGCAAGCGATGAAGCCGCAGTTCGACTTCCTGGTGGAGTTGATCGAGGGGGTGGCGCGCACACAGCCGCTGCGGCCGGATTTGACGGTCGAGCAGGCGGCGCGATTGACGCACGACCTGGTGTTGGCGGTGGTGCACGGTCGGTTGCTCGGACTCGAGAGCGCCCCGGACATCCCAGCCGAGGTGATCTGGAGTTATTGCAGCGCGGGCATGGGGATCGATGCAGGCGAGTCGCGACCCCAAAGCGCTAGAAAGCCAACTCGAAAGAGCAGATCCGCAAAAACCTGACAAACGCCACAGATGAACACGGATGAGCGGTCGGGCGGGCCCCTTGTGCTGAAGCGTAGATGCCTTCAAGTCCGAGCTGACGTTGAATCGGAACGGTCGCGAATTCGGAATCTGCGTTCATCTGTGTTCATCTGTGGCTCTATTTTCTTCTCCCAAGGAGTACCAGTGTGAGCTCATTCGACGCGTTCAGGTATGACGGCAAGCGGGTGGTGGTGGTCGGTGGCGCGACGGGAATCGGCGCCGCGGCAGCGCAATTGGCGCTGGACGCCGGCGCCGAGGTGGTCGTCATGGACTACGCGAAGGTCGCAATGCCCGGCGTAAGGGCGATTCACGTGAACCTCGCCGAGCGCGACTCGATCGACAAGGCCGTCGACGAATGCGGCGGCCGCGTCGACGCGCTCTTCTCGTGTGCCGGTGTCGCCGACGGAACGCCTGGCATCGAGCGCATCAACTTCGCCGGCCACCGCCACCTGATCGACCGCATGCTGAAGAAAGAAATGCTCGGGCGCGGCAGCGCCATCTGCATGATCTCGTCGGCCGCCGGCCTCGGTTGGGAGAAGAGCTTCGCGGAGCTGTCGGAGCTGCTCGACACGCCCGACTTCGACACCGCGGCGAAGTGGCTGGTCGAGCACAACAAGGCCGACTACTTCAACACCAAGCAGGCGGTGTGCGCCTACGTCGCCCGCGAGGCATTCCCGCTGCTACAGCGCGGCATCCGCATCAACGCCGCTTGCCCCGGCCCGACCGACACGCCCCTGGCCCAGGCCAACAAGGAAACCTGGCTGACCTTCGGCTCCGACTTCCGCGACGCCGCCGGTGTCCGACCGTCGACGCCTCTCGAGCAGGCCTACTCGTTGCTCTTCCTGTGCAGCAACGCCGCTCCGGCGATCACAGGCATCACGCTGGTCGCGGACGCGGGCTGGCTCAACGCGGGAATCACCGGCACCTATCCGCCAGCGACCGACATCGCCAAGCTGCTGCTCGGCCGCTTCTGAGAAAGCTCTTTGCGCCGCCGGCGAATTGCGGCGCGAACGACATAGGGTTGCGACGGTCCGACCCCGTTCGTCACCCGGTGGCCACTGGCGCTAGTCAGCGCGGCCGCTGAAGCTGCCAGTCCAGGTGCGCGCGCACCGTGGGCCACTCGGAAGCGGTGATGCTGTACACCGCGGTGTCGCGCACGGTGCCGTTGGGCATCACCATGTGCGCGCGCAGGATGCCGTCCAGCCGCGCACCCAGGCGTTCGATCGCGCGGCGACTCTGCACGTTCAGCCGGTGCGTGCGGAACTCGACCGCGATGCACGCCAGTTGCTCGAACGCGTGACCCAGCAGCAGCCGCTTACACTGCGTGTTGAGGGCCGTCCGCTGGACGCGCTCGGCGTACCAGGTGCTGCCGATCTCGACACGCTTGTTGCCGGCGTCGACGTTCATGTACGTCGTCATGCCGGCGATGCAGCCGGCCGCGTCGAAGACCGTGAACGGCAGCATCGAACCGGCGGCGCGCAGCGCGAGGCGCCGCTCGATCTCGCGCTGCATGCCATCGGGCGACGGAACCGAGGTGTACCAGAGCCGCCACAGCTCGCCGTCGCGCGCTGCGGCGGCGAGGCCCTCGTGGTGTTCATGCGCCAGCGGACGCAGCGCGGCGTGCGGCCCAGCGAGCTCGACCGTTGCGGGCCAGGGGTTGGTTTTCATCGGTTCATCGGTCGTGGCACTGAACAAAGTCACGTCCTGCTCCTTCCAAGAACAGCCAGCAGCTGCACAACGCCCATCTCATCCCCAGCACCCAATTCCGCAAGCGCGACGTCATTCGTCGCCAGATCGGGCCGCTGCCGGCGCTGCGCTCCTTGCGCCATAGCTCAGGCTCTTACCAGTCGCGACGCCTTACCAGCGAACGCGATCTGGCACCCTCGGTTAGACGCCGTACGGGTGGAAAGAGGGAGTTTAGCCAGCGGGGGGATTCGGACGCGGGGTGACGGCGACGGTCGGGATGGCGGCGCTGGCGCCGCAGCGCAACACCGTGTCGACGACGCGGACCAGCTCCGCTACGTCGATCATCGTGCCGGCGATGTAGCGCTGCTCCACCCACAGCGGCACGAGCTCGGCGGCCAACTCCTGGTTCCAGGCGGCGCCGAACTCGGTCAGTGAGTCGCCCTCGCCGCCGGCGCAATCGCCGACGATCACGCGCGTGAAGCCGACATCCGGATGCTCGACACGCCACGCCTCGATCAACTTGTCGAGCGCCGCTTTGCTGACCACGTAGGCGCCGAGTCCGGGCCACGGTGTGGTCATCGACGCGCTCACCGAGGTGAGGTAGGCGGCGGCGCCGCGCGACTGACGGAGGTGGGGCAACGCCGCGGCGGTAATCAGCGAGGCCCCGATGACGTTGGTGTCGAAGGCGCGCCGCCAGGTTTCGGCGTCGAGGTCGGCGATGCGGGCGAGCGGCCCGATCCCGGTCGCGTAGACGAGTGCATCGATGCCGCCCAGCCGCTCAGCGGCCTCGGCGATCGCACTGCGGCATGACTCGGCGTCAGTGACGTCGCATCGCACCGCGATGGCACCGCCGCCCGCTTCGGCCGCCGCTTGCACGAGCCGCGCTTCGCGCCGCGCCATGAGCGCGACTGTCGCACCACGCTGCGCCAACCCGGTCGCAATACATCGTCCGAGTCCGCTCGACGCGCCGACGACTACCGTTCGCATGATGAAGTCCTCCTCGCCGACCCGAGTCACGCAGTATGGACGGGGAGCCGCTCCCAACCGCGCACGGTCGAAGTGCGCGCTCGAACGGCGTTGTCCCAGTCCACTTCCCACTCCGGAAAGCGGCGCAGCACCTCTTCCAGCGCGATCCTTCCCTCCAACCGCGCCAGAGCGGCGCCGAGACAGAAGTGGATGCCGTGTCCGAAAGACAGGTGGTTGTCGAAGCGGCGGTGGATGTCGAAGCGATCGCCATCGCCGAACTTGCGATCGTCGCGGTTGGCGGAGCCGTTGAGCAGCAGCATGGCGCTGCCGGCCGGCACGGTGACGCCGTAGTATTCGACGTCGCGCATGACGTATCGCGCCTGCACCGGCGACGGCGCCTCGAAGCGAAGGATCTCCTCGATCGCGCCCGACACCAGGGACGGATTCTCGACCAGCGCCCGGCGCTGCTCGGGATGGTCGGCGAGCACCTTCCCCGTCCACCCGATCAAGCGCGTCGTCGTCTCGTTGCCGGCGGCGGCGATCAAATTGATGTAGCCGAGCGCCTCCTCACG
>CADEER010000090.1:0-15145 GCA_902826395.1 uncultured bacterium | reverse complement strand
TCGTCTCGTTGCCGGCGGCGGCGATCAAATTGATGTAGCCGAGCGCCTCCTCACGTGTCAGCCGTTTCCGGGTGCCGTCCTCGTCCTCGTACTCGGCGCGCAGCAGCTCGGACATGAGATCGTCCGACGGGTGCTCGGCGCGCAAATCGACGTAGCGCGCGAAGAGCTCGTTATGGTGGCGCGCCACCTCCGCCATATCGGGCATCGCGCCCTCGTTGAGGCGCAGCCCGGAGTCGATCTGCTCGCGAATCGACTCCTGGTCCTCGTTGGGGATTCCCAGCAACATGCCGATGACGCGCATCGGCATCTCCGCTCCGAGATCGGCGACGAAGTCGAAGCCGCCCGAGCCGACCAGCGGATCGAGGGTGCGGGCACAGAACTGCCGCACCTTCCCCTCGAGCGCCTCCATCTTGCGCGGCGTGAAGACGCCCGCCAGCAGACGCCGGTGCAGGTCATGCTTCGGCGGATCCTCGAAGATGAAGATGCCGGGCGGGAGATCGAAGCCGCTCTTGATCAACTCCAGCAGAGTGCCTTTGGCGGAGCTGTACGTATCCCAGGCGACCAATCCGCGCTGCACGTCGTCGAAGCGGCTCAGCGCGAAGAAGTCGTAGCGTTCGTTGTAGTAAAGCGGTTGCTCTTCGCGCAGCCGCCGCCAGATCGGGTGCGGGTCGGCATCGATGTCGAAGTCGTACGGATCGTAGTAAACGCCGCCGGCTACGCGCGCATTCTCTTCGGGTCGATTCGCATCCACGGCCGTCCCTCGCTCGGCGTCCGAATCACTTCGGTTGAAAACGCTGGCCGGCGTCGAGACGAATTGTCGAGCCGTTCAGCATCGGCGTCTCGATGATGGCCTGCGCGAGCCGGGCGTACTCCTCGGGCTTCCCCATGCGCTTGGGGAATGCGGCGCCGGCGGTGAGTCCGTCCGCCATTCCGTCGGGAATCATCGACGTGAGGCCGGTCAGAAAGAGGCTTGGCGCAATCGCCATGACGCGGATCCCCAGACTGCCGAGATCGCGGGCCATCGTCAGACACATGCCGGCGACGCCGGCCTTCGCCGCGGTGTAGGCGATCTGGCCGATCTGTCCCTCGAATGCCGCGATCGACGCCGTATTGATGATGACGCCGCGCTCGCCGTTTTCATCGGGTTCGTTCGCACTCATCCGCGCCGCCGCCAGGCGCGCAATGTTGAAGGCCGACACCAGGTTGAGGTCGATGACGCGCCGGAAGTCGTCGAGCGGATGCGGACCGTTCTTGCTCAGGGTGCGCATGACGATGCCGCCACCCGCCGTGTTGACGACGATGTGCAAGGCGCCGAGATCGTCGCAGGCTGCCGACAGCGCGGCTTCGGTGCCGGCGAAATCGGTGACGTCGCAAGCGTGGAACGTGCCGCCGAGCTCCTTTGCGACCTCCGCGCCTTTCGATGTCGGCAGATCGAGGATCGAAACGCGCGCCCCTTCGCGAACCAACATCTCGGCCGTGGCCTTCGCCATTCCCGACGCGCCGCCGACCACCACCGCAGTCTTTCCCGAAATCTTCATTGCGTTCCTCTACTCCCCGGCGCTCACGAGCGCGTGCTACTTGTCTGAAAAAAATCTGTCCACAGATGAACACAGATAAACACGGATGAAAGAAGGATCCCCCCAGGCGATCGCTGTTCGTTCGATCGACTGCATTCTCGAACGGCTCTCCGGCGCTGCCGATCTGCGTTCATCTGCGTTCATCTGTGGATAATCTTCTTTACCGACGCGGTCGGAAGCGCACGGGCAAGGAGTCGAGGCCGCGGATGATGAAGGTCTTGGCGTACGCGAGCGGGCCTCGGTCGACCAACTCGATCTCGTCGAGCCGCGGCAGCAAGCGCTCCAGCGTCAGGCGCGCCTCGGCACGCGCCAGGCTGGCGCCGGGGCAGAAGTGCTCGCCGTGACCGAACGCGATGTTGCGCCGCGCATTGGCTCGTTTTGCGTCGAAGCGATCGGGATCCTCGAACACACGCAAGTCGCGGTTGGCCGCGCCGATCAATCCCATCACCACCGTGCCGCCGGGGAACTCGACGTCGCCGATTCTCGAATCGCGCAGCGCCAGGCGAAAGGTGCTTTTGATCGGACCTTCGAGACGCAGACACTCTTCGACGAAGTTCGGGATCCCGGATGGATCGGAGCGCAGAGCGTCGGCGAGCGCGGGTTGCTCAGCGAGAATGCGCATCGCCGTCGCGAGCAAGCGCGCCGTCGTCTCCTGCCCGGCGGCAAAGATGATGATGGCGAGGCGCACGATATCCGCCACCGATGGGAGCTCACCGTCGGGGAAGCGTCCATTGGCGAGCCGACTCAGGACATCGTCTCCCGGCGCCGCCCGGCGCTCTTCGACGTAGCGGGTGAAGTACGGCTCCAGATTGGCGAACACCTGATCGCCGCTGTGCACTCCGTCGGGGTCGCCGACGTTGCGTTCGCCGCCCAGCCAGCCGCGGAACTTCACGTGGTCTTCGCGCGGCACGCCGAGCAGATCGGCAATCACGAGGAGTGTGAACGGCCGCGCATAGGCGGCGCAGAACTCCACCTCGCCGCGCGCCGCGATCTCGTCGATCAGCCGATCGGCGAGGGTCGCCATGAACTCCTCGTTCTCCTTGAGCCGATTCGGCGTGAACAGCTTCCCCGCCAGGGCGCGATGCCGGGTGTGCATCGGCGGATCGATGGAGACCAGCGAGTCGCCCATCGGGATCTCGGCGCGCCGGCGGTCGATCACCTCGGCCCAGCTCTCCCCCGGCTCGGGTTGCGGCACCTTCACCAGCGGACCGAGCGCGGCGACGATGGCGGAGTAGCGATCGTGGTCGGCGAACGTGTCGAGGATCTCGCGGATTCCGGACAGAACGACGACGCCCTGGTTGGGCTCGCGCCATACCGGACCGTGCTCGCGCAGCGCGACGTAATACGGAAGCGGATCCTGCAGAAGCTCGGGGTCGGTAAAGAAGTCGCGCGCCAGCACGCTCATTAGCTGCTTTTCCCCGCTCCGCTGTCGAATGGCGTCGAGAGGGCGTGCATCATCTGCTGCATGACGTCGCCGATCGTCGCGTAGCCCTTGGTATAGTCCGACGGCTTCTTGCCGCCGCCGCCGACGCGCGGCGACAGGTCGACGTGTTTCGCCTGGGCGCGCAGGGCCGCCACGGTGCATTGCTCCTTGGGGATGTGCTTGAAGGGATCGTACTGGAAATGACGGGTCGTGTTCTTCCACGTCATCTTGTCGATGTCTTCGTCGGACACTCCCGCGAGCGATGGCCAGAGCTTTTCCGGCGCCTGCGGCCAGGTCGAATCGGAGTGCGGGTAGTCACACTCCCAGGTGATGTTGTCGACCCCGATCAGATCGCGATTGCGCACGCCGGCCGCGTCGTCGATGAAACACGTGATGATGTGCTCGCGGAACACGTCGCTCGGCTTCTTGCCTTTCGGGAAGTTGTGCAGTGTCCACTTGTGGTGATGCTCGTGAACGTAGTCGATGCGCTCGAGGAAGTACGGCACCCAACCGATCCCGCCCTCGGAGAGCGCGATCTTGACGGTGGGAAACTTGTTGAAGATGTCCGAGAAGACCAGCTCCGAGGCGCAGTTGAAGAGCGTGATCGGCGTGCCGGCGATCATGATCTCGATCGGCGCGTTCATGTCCTGCATCGCCAAGCGCGTACCCGAGCCGATGTGGATGCAAACGATCGTGCCCTCGTCGGAGCAGGCCTTCCAGAACGGATCCCAGTGCGCGTCGTGCAGGCTGGGATAGCCGAGCGCGCCCGGGTTGTCGGCGAACGTCATGGCGTGGCAGCCCTTGGCGGCGACGCGATGCACCTCGCGGGCCATCTCCGCGGGATCCCAGATCGGCGGAATCGCCAGCGGGATGAAGCGGCCCGGATGCTTCCCGCACCAGTCGTCGATGTGCCAGTCGTTGTACGCACGCAGCATGGTGATCGCGAGCTCGGCTTGCCCGGCGGCAGCCTGACGGCCGAACAGCTCGCCGACGAAACCCGGCACGGTGGGAAAGCAGAGCGAGCCGAGCACGCCGTTGGCGTTCATGTCGCCGACGCGGGCGTCGACGTCGTAACAGCCTGGCCGCAACTGCGAGAGCGCCGTCGGCTCCATGCCGTACTCTTCCGGCGGGCGGCCGGCGACGGCGTTCAGCCCGACGTTCGGGATCTGCCCTCCCTCGAACACCCAGAGATTGCTGCCGTCGTCCTTGGTGACGAGGCGCGGCGCCCGGTCCTTCCACTTTGCCGGAAGATGGCGGTCCCACATGTCGGGCGGCTCGCAGACGTGATCGTCCACACTCACCAGAATCATGTCGTTCATCTGCACGGGGAGTCCTCCTCCAATATCATCGCCGGATAGCTGACCACGGCCCGGGCGTCGATTTCGAGTCGAATGTCGGACCGGGCCAGGGCAGGCATTGGCAGCATAGGGAGATTGCCGTTATACCGGCGCGCAAGTATGGTAATCAACTCTTGTAGCATGGGATCTCCATTGAACCCGACCTGACGGTCGGAGGAATTTCACGAGGAGCAGCCAATGTCCCTTCCCGCAGACCAGACTCTGATCTCGGCCGACGACCATCTGGACATCCACGCGATGCCGCCCGACACGTGGTCGGCTCGCCTTCCCGTCGAGTGGCGCCAGCGTGGACCGCGCGTCGAGGAGACTTCGGACGGGCCGTATTGGTTCTGCGATGGCCAGCGCGTGTCGCCGAGCGGCCGCAAGGCGACCGGCTACATCGCAGCGCACGACCACGGGTTCCGACCCGGCCAGCCCAAGACTCGACTCGAGGACATGGATCGCGACGGAGTGTACGCGCAGGTCGTCTACGGTCCCACCTGCACCCAGCTCCAGATCAACGACGCGGCGCTGCACGAGCAGGTGGCGCTCGTCTACAACGATTGGGCGGCCGAGTTTCAACGCGAGGCGGACCATCGGCTGATCCTGCTGCCCGACCTGCCGTCGTATGATCCGCTGGTCGCGGCGCGCGAGCTCGAGCGCTGCGCCAAGCTCGGTCACCGCGGTGCGATCGTCAGCAGCACGGTCGGCCGCGGCAAGCCGCTGTTCGACGATGCATGGGCGCCGTTCTGGGACGCAGCGCAGGAAACCGGCATTCCGATCCACGTGCACCTGGCGGGAGGTCTCCACAGCCTGTCGATGAAGCTTGGGTCTTGGGAAATGCCGGCCGCCGTCGCGGTCGTGCCGATGCAGCTCGACGAGACCCTGTCCGGTTTGATCTTCTCGGGCGTGCTCGAGACGCGGCCGCGCGTGAAGTTCGTCATGGGCGAGGCCGGCCTGGGCTGGATTCCGTACGTCATCGAGCGCCTCGATCACGAGCTGCACAAGTACGGATCGAAGATCCAGAACCACAAGATCCAGATGTTGCCGAGCGAGATCTTCGCACGGCAGGTGTTCACCACCTACGAGGACGAGAAGCTCGGAGTCGAGCTGATCCCGCGCATCGGCGTCGACAACGTGATGTGGGCCTCCGACTATCCACACGGCGACAGCACCTGGCCGCACTCGCGCAAGGCGCTGGCCGAGTCGTCGCTCGCGCAGCACGGCCCCGAGATCCTGCGCAAGGTCACCTGCGAGAACGCCGCCCGCATCTACGGCTTCCAGGTGTAAGCGAATCGCGGCGGCGGCGACACGGTGCGTTCCACGAACCAAGTAGACCGGACCGACGCCGTCGCCGAGACGATTCCCTCCGCGGTCGCGGCGAGCATCGTCGCGCACCGCGATGCGGAGGCGGTGGTCGAACCGCAGCGGCGCGTGACCTACGGCCAGCTCGGCGAGATGGTCGACACGGCGGCGCGGGCGATGATGGCGGCGGGCGTCGGGCACGGCGACCGCGTAGCGATCTGGGCGCCCAACTCCTTGGGCTGGATCACCGCCGCTCTCGGCGCCCACTGCGCCGGAGCGGCGATCGTCCCGATCAACACCCGCTTCAAGGGCGACGAGGCGGCCTACGTCCTGGCCGCGTCGAAGGCGGCGACGCTGGTGACGGCGGTCGGATTCCTCGGCACCGACACCGTCGGCATGTTGTCCGCGGCGTCGACCGCCACTCCCGACCTGCGGCGCATCGTGCTGCTCGAGGGCTCGGACGCCGTGACATCGGCTCCCGGCGCAGCATCCGTCGAATCGTGGCAGGAGTTTGCGAGCCGCGCCGACGCGGTCGACCCCGATGCGGCGGCGACGCGTCGGCAGAGCGTGCGGCCGACCGACACGAGCGATGTGCTGTTCACGTCCGGCACCACCGGCCGGCCCAAGGGAGTGGTCATGACCCACGGTCAGACGGTTCGCCAATTCCGCGGCTGGTGCGAGTTCGCAGGACTGCGCGCCGGCGATCGCTACCTGATCGTCAATCCGTTCTTCCACATGTTCGGCTACAAGGCCGGCTGGCTGGCGAGCCTGCTGCAGGGCGCGACGATCTTCCCGGTGCCGGTGTTCGACGTGCCGGCGGTGTTGTCGATGGTCGAGACCGAGCGGATCACGGTGCTGCCCGGAGCGCCCACGATCTACCGTTCGATCCTCGACCATCCCGAGCGCCGGCGCTTCGACCTCGGCAGTCTGCGGGTCGCCGTCACCGGAGCGGCCGACATCCCGGTCGCGCTGATCGAGGAGATGCGAGCGGAGCTGCCCTTCCGCACGATCCTCACCGGCTATGGGCTCACCGAAGCCGGCACCTGTACGGGCTCGCAGGCCGGCGACAGCGCGGAGACGATCGCCACGACAGCCGGCCGCGCCATGCCGGACCTCGAAGTCGTCGTCGCCGACGCGAGCGGCAACGAAGTCGCACCCGGCGCGACCGGCGAGTTGCTGGTTCGCGGCTACAGCGTCACACAGGGCTACCTCGACGACCCCGGAGCGACGGCCGCGGCGATCGACGAGCGCGGCTTCCTGCACACCGGCGACCTGGCGACGATGGACGAGCGCGGCTATGTGCGCATCGTCGGGCGATTGAAGGACATGCTCATCGTCGGCGGCTTCAACGTCTACCCGGCCGAGGTCGAGAACACTCTGCTCGCCCACGAAGCGATCGCACAGGCAGCCGTCATCGGCGTACCCGATCCGCGCCTCGGCGAGGTCGCGATCGCGTACGTCGTCGCGTCGGCCGGCCACTCCGTGGATTCAGCCGCGATCATCGCCTGGACTCGGGAACGCCTCGCCAACTACAAGGTACCGCGCGCGGTCGTCGCCATTCCGGCGCTGCCGACCAACGCGACGGGGAAAGTGATGAAGGACGAGCTTCGAGCGCGAGCGGCGACCGAGCGAGTTGGCTGATGACGAGGGATCGGGATCGCCCGGTCGGACGCTGGCCACTGCGGCCGATTCCGCCCGCGCTCGAACGCTCCTATGCCGAAGGCGGTTGGTGGACCGCCGACACCCTCGGCGCGATGATCGAGCGGCAGCTCGCAAGTCATCCTTCGGCGCGGGTTTCGGTGTGGTCGCGATCGCGCCCCTGGCGCGGAGCCTATTCCGACATCGACCTCGAAGCGCGACGGATGATCGCGTTGCTCCGCGCGGCGGGCATCCAACCCGGAGAAGCGGTCGCGTTCCAGATTCCAAACTGGCGCGAGGCCGTGGTGTCGTTCGCCGCACTGGCGATGGGCGGCTACGTGCTGGTGCCGATCGTGCACATCTACGGCCGCAAGGAAGTGTCCTTCATCCTCGCCGAAAGCGGCGTCGCGGCGTACATCTCGCCGCTGGCGTTCGGGCACGTGAACTACGGCGACATCGTCACGGCGTGCGCGCCCGACTCCCTGCGACTGCACGTAGTCGTCGATACGGCGGAGCTGCCCGCGGCATCGTCGAGCGTCGATCGCCTCGCCTGGGATGCGTGTGCCGCGTGCGAACCGGCGCGCGAGCTGCCGCGCGTCCGCGCGTCCGAGGTCGCGATGCTCGCCTATACGTCGGGAACGACCGGCGACCCGAAGGGCGTGATCCACGACCATCGCACGATGCTCAGCGAGCTGAGCCACATGGCGCCGTACATGAACCCGGGCAAGCCCAATCTGATGGGCTCGCCCGTCACCCACGCCACCGGAATGCTCGGCGCCGTGCTCGGCCCGCTGGTCACCGGGGAGAACATCCACGTCATCGACCGCTGGGATCCAGCTCACGCGCTCGAAGTGATGCTGCAGGAGGGGATCGGCGGCGGCACCGGCGCGTCGGTGTTCCTGGCCAGCCTCCTCGATCACCCAGACTTCACAACGGCGCACGCGGCGAAGATGGAGCGCGTCGGGCTCGGCGGCGCGCCCGTTCCGGTCGCCCTCGGCGAGCGCGCCGCCTCACTCGGCATCGCCATCATCCGCGCCTACGGCTCCACCGAGCACCCGTCGACGACCGGCAGCCAGTTCGCCGATTCCGCGGACCGCCGCCACCGCACCGACGGGCAACCGCTGGCGGGCGTCGAGCTGCGCCTCGTCGACGACGACGGCAACGACGTCCCGCGCGGCACGCCGGGCGAGATCCTCTCGCGCGGCCCCGATCTGTGTCTCGGCTACACCGACCCGGCGCTCAACGCGGCGGCGTTCGACGACGACGGCTGGTACCACTCGGGCGACATCGGCGTACTCGACGAGGACGGCTTCCTCACCATCACCGATCGGGCGAAGGACGTGATCATCCGCGGCGGCGAGAACATCTCAGCCGCCGAAGTCGAAGCGGCGCTGCAGACGCTGCCCGGCGTCGCCGAGGTCGCCGTGGTCGCCGCCCCCGACGAACGCCTCGGCGAGCACGCCTGCGCGATGATCCGGATACTTCCGGGAGCCGCTGCGGTGACTCTCGACAACGTCACCGCACACCTCGCCCGCATCGGCCTGGCGCGTCAGAAGTGGCCGGAAGAGCTGCGCATCGTCACCGACTTCCCGCGCACCGCATCCGGCAAGATCCGAAAAGTCGACCTGCGCACGGCGCTGCGCCGCGGCGGCGATCCCGAGGGGTGATCACGAGCAGCAAAGGGTAAGCAGCTGATGCGGCGAACTTTGGCGGGTTCTCGGATCGAAGTCCGAGGCGGCGCTCGTAGCGGGTTGACCGCCGACGAGGTCGAGTTGCGACGGCGACAATTCGGACCGAACGGCATCATCGAGAAGCCCGCCGGCGGTTGGAGCGAGATCGCCCGCGACACGGCACGCGATCCGATGGTGTGGTTTCTCCTTGCCACTACCGCCTTGTTCACCTGGTTGGGCGATTTCGCGGAAGCCGCGGTTTTGGCGATTGCAATGCTGCCGATCGCCGGAATGGACGCCTATCTGCACCGGCGAACCCAAGCGACGACGGAAGGCCTCCAGGGGCGGCTCGCCGCCAGCGCCGAAGTCGTCCGCGACGGCGAGCGCCGAACCATCCCGGCACTCGATCTGCTTCCCGGCGACCTCGCCATAGTCGCCGCCGGCGATTCACTACCCGCCGATGGTTTGATCATCGAAGGCCAAGGGGTGCAGGTCGACGAGTCGGCACTCACCGGCGAGGCGATGCCGGTCCACAAACAGGCTGCCGAGGGAATCGTCCCGCGGGCGGAACTGTCGTTCGACACTGCTTGTTGGGGCATGGCGGGAACTCGCCTTCTCACCGGCACCGCCCAGCTTCGAGTCGTGTATACGGGTGCCGAGACGCTGTATGGACAGATCGTTCGCTCTGCTCAGGCTGGGGCTCACGAGCGAACACCATTGCAGTCCGCCATCGCGGGCCTCGTCGCCGTTTTGGTAGTGGTCGCAGTCGCCCTCTGCCTGAGCCTCGCGACGCTCCGCTATCTGCAGGGATATGGTTACGTCGATGCCATCGTGAGCGCGCTCACGTTGGCGGTCGCCGCGCTACCCGAGGAGTTTCCAGTCGTATTTACCTTCTTCCTCGGCGTCGGGGTCTACCGGCTGGCGAAACGACGAGCTCTCGTGCGACGGGCCGTCGTCGTCGAGAACATCGGCAGAGTCACCTGTATTTGCACCGATAAGACCGGAACTCTCACGGAGGGACGTCTGCGGCTGGAGCATCGATTGCCGGCGCCGGCAGTGGGAGAACAATTCTTGATGCAGGTCGCAGCCACCGCGACGCGAGAGGGAAGCACCGACCCCCTCGATCTGCTGTTGCGAGACGCGAGTCCGGCACTGCCAGGGGACCCGCTCGAAATCTTCCCGTTCACCGAGGATCGCCGCCGCGAGGTTGCGATCATCGAAGATCGAGAAGGCGTGAAGACGGCGGCATTGAAAGGCGCACCGGAGACGGTGTTCGCGATGGCGCAGCTCACAGCGGCCGAGCATGAGACATGGATCGAGAGGACCCAGGAGCTGGCCGCAAGCGGCCACAAGGTCATCGCCTGCGCATTCCGAAACCTCGAGGCGTGGCCTGGCGGCGAGCCCGACCGCGACTATCAGCTTGCGGGGCTCCTCGCCTTCGAGGATCCCGTACGAGAGGGCGTGCGCAGCGCCGTAGCGCGAGCGCGCGCGGCGGGGATTCGCATCGTGATGGTCACGGGCGACCATCCGGCAACCGCCGCGGCGATCGCCAGGGAGGTCGGCATCGGCGAAGCAACATCGCCAGCAATCGAAGGCGATGAGTTGGCGGAGCGGCTGGGCGGCGACTTGAAGGACGTCGCAATCATCGCGCGCGCCATTCCCGCGCAGAAACTCGACCTCGTACGGGCGCTGCAAGCAGCCGGTGAAGTCGTGGCGGTCACCGGCGATGGAGTCAACGACGTACCGGCTCTCCAAGGTGCCGACATCGGCATCGCGATGGGCGAGCGCGGCACGCGCACGGCACGCGAGGTCGCTTCGATCGTGCTGCTCGACGACAATTTTCGCACCATCATCGCCGCGATCGCCGAGGGCCGGCAACTCTTCCATAACCTCAAGCTCAGCTTCGCCTATTTGCTCATCATCCACATACCACTGGTGGCGACTGCTGCCCTGATCCCCCTGTTCGGATTCCCTCTCCTCTACCTGCCCGCACACATCGTGTGGTTGGAATTGATCATCCACCCGACTGCCTTGCTCGTGTTTCAAGAGCTTCCGCCCTCCGAGGAACTTCACCAAGTGAAACGAGGGCGCCGCCTGCGCTTCTTCGATCGATGGGAGTGGAGCATCATCGCCGCGGTTGGCGTTCTCGTGACGCTACTGATCATGGTCGCCTATCACTACAGCCTGGGACCCGACCGAGACGTCCCTCATGCCCGATCGATCGCCATCGCTACTCTGGTAAGCGCCAGCGCCACAGCCACAGCCACCTTGAGCCGGATGCGCTCTGCAGCCGCCCGGATCGCCGTCACGTTGACGGTCGCCTCGGCGGGGCTCCTCATTCAGATCGATCCGATCGCGACGATCCTGCACATGACACCGCTCCACGCCACGGATTGGATCCTCGCCAGTTTCGGCGGGGCGCTGGCCACCGCACCAGCAGCGATCCTTCCCGCATTCGACCAACGGAGCAGACGCTGAACGGCTGAAGATGCGCGATGAAACCGATCCGGCTCACCTGCTGAAATGCAGACGGGGCGATGCTGAAGCCGATTTGACTATTCTTCCAACGCCGATAAGACGACACCACCCCGGCAACAGGCACCGACAGGGCCTGGGTGAGAGGTAGCGGGAGCCTATGAACATCGAGATCGCGACAATCCTCGTCCCGACAGATTTCTCGGCTTATGCCGATAGCGCTTTCGATTACGCACTGGCGTTTGCGGGGAAATTCGGGGCGCGCGTCGAGCTCCTTCACGCCTACGACCTCCACGGCTGGGTCAGTCTGTACGAGGTGACATTCTCGGAAGAGGTCGAGAGGAAGATCCGCGCCACTGCAAACAGAAAGGTTGCGGCTTTGATCGAGAAGGCAACGACGGCGGGCGTCGCGTGTGAACAGCATCTGGCGCTCGGTACGCCAGGCGCCGTCATCATCGAGCGCGCGCAGGCAATTTCAGCCGACCTGATCGTAATGGGCACGCGCGGCTTTGGCGGCGCCAAGCGCGTCCTCCTCGGCAGTGTGGCAGATCGAACGATACGCAACGCCACGTGCCCTGTCGTGACGGTTGGGACTTCGATACATCCCAACCAATGACTCCTCGCCGGCGCCGCCCCTGAGCGGCGCAATCCTCTCGCGGTCTATGATCGCGGCCGACCGCGAGTCAATGTCGTCATCGACATCCTGCCGCGACCACCGTACCCGCCCGAGTCGCCCGGAGCGGTTTGACCGCCGCAGGGGGGCGGCGAATTGTGCCGACGAGCCTGATAGACGTGCCGGCTCGTGGAACATCGCCGAGCTCCCTGTTCGCTTGCTGACAACGGTGCTCGGAGCAGCAAGCGGAGGCATTCATGTTGATTCTTTCTGGTAGTGCAGCTCGCACGCGCGGTGCCGCGGTCGGGCCTTGTGGCGAAATCCGACGACCGTGCGTGTAGGTGTCCTTTCGAACCCGCGCGCCGGCGTAAGCGGCAGCAAGATCGATCGGATCTCAGCGCTCCTGGCACACCATCCCGACGTCCTGCATCTGCAGACGCAAGACGCCGAATCCGTTGCCCCGGCTCTCGGCGAGATGGCGCAGCGCGGCGTCGAAGTCATCGTTCTCAACGGCGGCGATGGCACCGTTCAGCACGCGCTGACCCACCTGCTGCGCGGCTCGCAGGCTGGGTATCTGCCGTGGCTCGCGCCGCTGCGCAGCGGGCGGACCAATACCATCGCCGGTGACCTCGGCGCCGCGCGCAACCCCGTGCGCGGGCTCGGTGCACTGCTCGACGAGGTCGCCAGCGGGCGCGTGGCAGAGCGTATCGTCGAGCGACCGGTGATCCGCGTCGAGATCGACGAAGGCGTGTACTACGGGTTGTTCCTCGGCTTCGGCATGTTGCATCGGGCGGTGCGCCTGGTGCACGAAGCGTTTCCCCCGGGGCGCTCGCGCGGCACCCTGGGTGCCGGTGTGCTCACCGCCTCGCTGGTGCTGCGCTCGGCGCTCGAGCCTCAGGCCGGCGGCATTCTCACGCCCGACGACATCGAGCTCGTGCTCGACGGCGAGGCGCGCGGCCGGCTCGCTCTGCGGCTGGCGATGGTGACGACCTTGCGCCGGCTCTTCTTTGGCATCGAGCCATTCTGGGGGAGAGAGAACGCGCCGCTGCGGGTTTCGCTCGGCGAAGCACGGGTGCAGCGCATCGGCCGGGTTGCCATCGGCATCCTGCGCGGCCGGCCCGGGCCGTTCGTGCGCCCCGAGAACGGCTACCACTCGCACAACGTGCACCGACTCGAAGCCCGCCTCGACGGCGGTCTGATCCTCGACGGCGAGCTCTTCGATCCGTGTCCCGACCGCCTGGTCCGCGTCTCAGCCAGCACCGACGTGCGCTGGCTGCGCGCCTGACCGCGCGTAATCCCGAGCTCCACTTCCGCGCCTTTGAAGCCTCCGCATGCACCGGAGAAGCCGATCGTGAGAAGTCTGCGGTGGCGGTTCTCAGATCCGCGATAAGCCCCGGCGGCCCGAGAGGATTATGAACCCGCCCGCAACTGGCATGGATCTGGCTTTCCTCTAAATGGCGTAGGTGCAGCCTGTCGGACGAATCCTCGCCGTCCGGTCTGCCACCGTTTTACGATCGATGGAGAGCGAAGATGCGTGCAGGACTGAGAACGGCGATCGCAGCGATGCTGCTCTGGGGGTACGGCTCCGCGCCGGCTGTCGCGCAGTGCTGCGGCGACTGCAACGGCAACGGCGAGGTGGCCATCAACGAGTTGGTGACCGCAGTCAACCGTGCCCTGGAGGGTTGCCATGACGACGGCGTTTGCGATGCCAGCGTTGAGACCTGTGCCGCGCAATTGGCGGCCTGCAATTCGACCCTGACGAACACCCAGGCAAACCTCGACACCTGCGGCACGAACTTGGGGAGCACGCAGACCGATCTCGCCACCTGCAACGCGAACCTGACCACCTGCAATGGGGCTCTGACCGCGTGCAACGGCGACTTGGGCACGTGCACTGCCGACTTCACGAGCTGCTCTGGGAACCTGGCGACTTGCAACGCGGGCACGGCGGTCCCCGGAGACGTGCTGAGCGGAAAGACCTTCTCCGCCAGCACGGGACTGGGAATCACCGGAACCATGCCGAACAACGGCGCGGCGTCGATCGTGCCGGGGACGACACCGCAAACGATCGCGGCTGGCTACCATGACGGTTCGGGCAGCGTCGCCGGCGATCCCGACCTGACGGCGGTCAACGTCAAGATCGGCGTGGATCTGTTCGGCGTGACCGGCGCGCTCGGCTGCGGCAACGGTATCATCGACGGCGGCGAGCAGTGCGATCAGAACGAGCTGAACGGCGCCACGTGCATAGATGAGGGATTCGCGTTTGGAACGCTTCAGTGCGGTGCCAACTGCGAGCTCGACACGAATGGTTGCTACACGGTGCGTTTTACCGACAACGGTGACGGCACGGTCAGCGACGGCCAGACCGGCTTGATGTGGGAGAAAAAGGGCCATCGCGACGGCGAGCCCGTCAAATGCACGAGCGCGGGGGTCTGCCCTGATCCGCACGACGCGGACAATGAGTACACGTACAGCGACGACAACCCGACCGGGCCACCGGGAACCGTCTTCACCGTGATGCTCGCGCAGTTGAACGCCGGCGACGGCTTCGCGGGACACACCGACTGGCGCCTACCGACGCTGGCGGAGCTGCAAGGCATCGTCGACTACGAGGATGCGAGCACCCCGGTAGCACTCGCTCCGTTCGAAATCGGCTGCAACTCGTCGTGCGATGCCGCGGCGTGTAGCTGCACGGCAACTGGGTTGTACTGGACGGACGATCTGGTGACGATCAACTCCGAGAACGCATGGGTGGTGGATTTCAGCGACGGCAGCATCCTCAACGACACGAGAGACACCGACTATTTCGCGCGCGCGGTGCGCTGACCACTGTCACTGGGTGAGTTCGCAGCAGTGAGGGACCGCTGCGACACTTCCGCAAAGCGTAGGGCGCGCCTTGGCCCGCCTTGCAGATCGGCGCGGCGGGCCAAGGCCCGCCCTACTGGCTCTCTACGCTGCTGATAAACTGAACCACTACCCAACCGCCGACGGGCTTGCGGCACGGCGGGGATGGTGGTTCCGTGACCGTCGGCTCGCCAGCATGGATACTCCCCGCATCGCCCGCGCTCTGACGGTCATCCGACGCGGCGCGGCGTTCTGCGCTATGC
>CADEER010000089.1 GCA_902826395.1 uncultured bacterium | reverse complement strand
GTACGGGTACGCGTACGAGTACGTGTACGGGAGAAAATCGACAGTCTCTTGCCAAAGAGGGGGCTAGGGGGAAGTCCATCGCTGCGGTGCGCTCACGACAACGCCAACAACCGCCGCGCCGCTTCCTTCACTTCGTCGTCGATGCCTTTGTAGCGCGCGACATCGGCCGGCATCTGCTCGAGCGCGATCGCCAGCGTTCGTCTCTGCTCCGCCGACAGCGAAGCAAACGGGTAGACGTACGGGCGGATCAGGAACAGCGATGCGCCGAGCGCGGCGAACGGCACCGTCACTTGCCGCTCGACGCGCAGCCAGCCGGCGGTCGCGTCGCGCCAGGCAACACGACGGCGGCGATCCGGGTGGTAGTCGAGCGCGTCGTCGTTGGTGATCGCCCATACGAAGCGCACATAGGGACCGCGCTCGATCATCGACGCCACCATCGAGTCGACGGCGGCGTCGACCTTGCCGAACCCCGGCACCGGCTCGTGAATGTGCTTGAAGTCGGTGCCGCCGATCGTCTCCGGGCGCCAGCCGCTCGGAAAGCTGACGAATACCGCGATCGCCTCGCTGCGCCCGTCGGGACGCCGGCGCAGCACGACGAAGTCCTCCTGGACCAATGCCGCGATCTCGCCGTACGAGAGCGGCGCATCGCCGCACAGGCCGGGGTGCTCCCGACGCAAGGTCGCATTCATCCATGCGAGCACGCCGTCCAAGCACCGCGCCTGCTCGGGGTCGTCGCGCAGCACGCGATGTTCAGCCTCGCCGACCAGCGCGCGGGCACGGCGATATCGTTCGAGCTGATCATCGACCTGAAAGTACAATCGGTCGAGGTCGCCGTTGCCGAAGTCGCGACCGAACGGCATCAGTCCGGCCTCCATACGGTACGGACGCGCGTACACCGGAAAGTAGCGGGCGGGCGCCATCGATTCGCGTTCGCTCATCACACGATGCGCCGGAAGGTGAGATTGATCCGCGGCCCGCACGGCCGCGTCTGCTTCGGGACACCGTGCTTCCAGTGATGCTGCGTCGCGCCTTTCATGAGCAGCAGACTGCCGGAGGCGAGGCGCAGTCGCAGCGGCGCGACGTCGGTGCGCCGCCGGTGCTGCATGACGAAGGTGCGCTCTTCACCCAGACTCACCGAGGCGATCACCGGGCAGGGCCCCAGCTCTGGCTCGTCGTCGCTGTGCATCCCCATGCTGTCGCGCTGGTCGCGGTAGAGGTTGAGCAGCACGCTGTCGAACTTGGCACCGCAGGCACGCGAGACGTGACGGCGCACAGCCGACAGAGTCTCCGTCCACGGCAGCGGCGCCAGCCGCAAACCCGAGTACGTGTAGACGCGCCCGGGATCCCCGTACCAGGCAATCAAGCGCGGCTGCATCATCTTCTTCCCAAACACGACGATACTCTCGGCACGCCAAGCGATCTCGTCCTGCAGAATCTTCATCAGAGCGCCGGGCGCATGACCGAGTGGCGCGCGCGGACGATAGTAGACCTCGCCATCCGGCAGCGCGATGCGCTGCATGCGGCGAGGATTCTGCGTCGCGGCGAGTGTCATGACGTGTGACCTCGATAGCACACGCCACCCCGCCGTTCCCCTCGGGTCTCAATACAAACCGGCTGAGCTTACCCCTCCTTGCCAAGAGGGGGTCAGGGGGAGGTCCGCCAGTGTCGCCGGATTGGAATTATGAGCGTGGCTGCGCCGCGGCCTTCGCTACGCGACCTCCCCTAGCCCCTCCTTGGTAAGGAGGGGGACTGTCGGGGCGCTGCGCGCGGTAGCTTGCACGGCAAGGGCTATCGCCCTCGCACCTCGTCCGTCGTTCAGCGACGGCTGCGGATGGGGACGTCATCTGCGACGGCCTCGACGTGCAGGTCGCGACGAACCGCGCGGTTGGCGCCGCGCACGGTCAGCGTTCCGAGCCGGATCGGCCCGATGATGCCGCGTCCGCTGGCAATCGCCAGGGCGACGCCACCGGCGTCGCGGCGCTGCTGCAACAGGACGCCGGCCGGCAGCGCCGGCGCAAAGCTCATCGCTCCACCGCCCTTCGTCAAAGCGATCCGCAACTCCAGCGAGTGAAGCGGCGCCGCGGCGCGAACCCAGACGTCGATCTCAGACACACCTCGGCCGCGCGGGCGCGCGCGGCCGAGGTGGAGGCGGGCGCCGCGGCCGGCAGTCGTTCCAACGCCGGCCAGCGCAGCAGCTGGTGCATTCCAATTGCCGCTGCAATCGCCGAACAGTCGGCCGGCGAAATCGCGCTGGGTGTGATTCGCGGCGAGCGGGGTAAAGGCGAGCGCGCCCTTGCGGCAGCTCGTCTGCGACAGCTCCGGCGTGATCGACGTCTGGCCGGACGCGGCCGCGGCGAGCGGGGCGAAGATCCAGTCCGAACCGCACATCTCGGCTGCCGGCAGGCGCTCGATCGCGCCGAGCGACAGTTGCAGGATGCGCGTCGCGTCGAGCGGCGACAGAGAACCGTTGCCGGTCGCGTCGCAGGCGAGCGGCGCCAGGCCCGTGAGGCTCTGCAGTCCCAGAGTCGCGCGCAACACCATCGCCGCGTCGTAGGCGGTGACCGCGCCGGGGCTGGCACCGCTCTTGGCTGGAGTCAGGGTCCAGGCGCCGGCGGTGAGATCGATGAACGAGAACTCGCCCCCTCCGCTCGACTGCGCGTTGCGTTCGCCGCCCGGGCCAGCGGCGCGCAACGCCACGCCCGGCACCACCGTGCCGGTGCCGTCGTAGCGGACGCTGCCGCTCACGGCGTGCGCCGGCAACGGCTCGGGCGCGTAGTTGTCGCTCCACCAGTCGAGGAGCTCGCGCAGCGCCTCCGGCGTGTTGGTCGGCGGCCCCTGACCGAGCACGGTGTCGGTGCGGTTGACGCCGTGGCAGTTGGCGCAGACGCGGATCTCGCCGCTGGCGAACGACACCCAGTATCGCTCGCGGACGATCGGAGCGCCGGCGACATCGGTGAGCTGCCACGTCAGGGCACGGCTGGCCGGCACGAATGCCGCCACACTGCCGTCGGCGGCGACACGCACACTCGATTGCGGCGCGCCGGCGACGTCGGGCAACAGGCCGTCGTGCATCAGCGCCGCGATCGGGCGGCGGCCGTCGTTGAAGTTCGCGTAGCCGCGCAACTGATCGCCTTGAAAGAACTGTAGGAACGCGACCTCGGCGGGAGTGCTGCCCGGGACGGCGGTCTGCGTCGAGCTGCCGAACACCTTGAGATTGAAATCCTGCTGTCGGTCGGCGCGGCGCGTGACGTTGCGGCTGACGATCAAGGCGAGGTCGTTGTCGGTGAGAAACTGGCGCAGAGCGGCCGTGCCCGACGCGCCGAGCTCCTGCTCGAGCAGCTCGGCTTCAATATCCGGCAGCGGGTTGGTGCGCGCCGCCGGACGCGTTCGCGCTCTCACCTCGACCGGGTCGAGCTCCCACAGCGGTCCGCTGTACTCGTGTTGGCGGTACTCGTAGTTGTCGAAATACGAGATCGATTTGACGATGCCGCCGGGAATCAGGCGCGCGCCCGGCGTGTAGTACGGCGACCCCGCCTGCAGGGCGACGAGATGGAAATCGTAGCGCGAGCTGAGCGGACCGTTGACGCGTCGATCGGCGCGCGCCTCGGTACTGCGAACGGCGATCAGCGCGCCGTTGCTGAGCGGCAGCGGATCGCGCAGCAACCCGGGATGTCCTGCTGGCGTCGTCGTGCTCTCCGGCAGCGGCGATCCCGAGACGGGATCGGTGACGAAGTCGACCTGCATGTCGGCGGCGTTCACGCTCTCGTCGCCGTCGAGCGCGACGATCTGGCCGGCGGCGTGAGTCTGAAACTCCGGGGCGAACGTGGCGAAGAAGTACCCGGGCCGAGTCGGATCCTCGGCGAGTTGGAACAAGCGCTCCGCGATGCGGCGGTTGGCCGGCGAGCTGAACTCCGGCAGGCCGTCGCGCGACGAGTCGAAGTAGCCCGACAGTTCGTGGCGCCCGACGTGGTTCAGCGTCTCGTGACCGGTCCCGTCCTCGAAGATCTGCCACGGCAGGAAGATGTTGATGCGATGGCCGTGGATGTTGCTGCCGGGCGGCCGGATGCGCGGCTCGGGAAAGATCTCAGCGGCGTTTCCGGTGGTCGCGTCGCTGTCCTCGGAGACGTAGTTGAAGGCGCCGTAGCTCGCGCCGGCGTAGTTCTGTTGATCCTGCTGAAGGTGGTCCCAGCGCGTCATCACGACGCGCCCGTCGCTCGCCACCGACGGCGAGAAGACGCCCGAGACGGCGTGGTCGAGCAGCCGCAGGTCGCTGCCGTCGGGGTTCATCGACCACAGCCCCGTATTGGTCGGTGCCGATTCGTACTCGTCGAGCTGCGGATACAGATCGCGATTGCCGTTGCGCGGTCGGTCGCTGGTGAAGAGGATGCGGTCGTCGCGCCCGTAGATGGGCGACACGTTGTTGTAGTCGCTCGCTTGCGGCAGGCGCGTGATCACCGCCGTCGCGCCGCGCGCCAGGCCGCTCACTTCGTAGATCTGCCAGTGGACGGGCGAGTAGTCGTTGCGCTTGGTACCGCCGACGACCATCGAGAACAGTGCCTTGGTACCCGACCAGTGCACGCTGGGCTCGCGCACCGCGATCTCCTGCAGAGCCAGTAGGCCGTAGCCGGCCTCGGCGGTGAGGTTGCGCAGCGTGCCGTCGGCATAGCGCAGGTACAGGTCGCCGCCGCGCGGCGCCGCGCCGGTGTGCGCCCGGTGATTGCCGAAGGTGGAGTTGACGGTCGTGAAGTCGCTGCCGAAGGGTGGCTGGGTGACGAAGAGGATGTCTTGCGCTCGGGCATTGGCGGTGATCGCGCAAAAGACCAGCGGCAGCGCAAGGTGCGATAACCTCATCCCATTCCTCCCGCGTTCGCCCCGAACCGTCCGCCACATGCTGCAGACTGAGGAGCAAGAGACGCACCATTTGCGGCCGACGACGCGGAAGCGATGCAATCGCGCGGCGGGTCGCGGCGCCCGGTGACGCGGAGCGTCGCGCGGCGACGAAAATCAGCGACCTGGCTCGCCCCCGCCCTGCGACGTCGCACCAACGCCGCTTGCGCGTTGCTGTGGATCGGCTCGGCTCGCATCGCCGAGGGCCAGCGCGACGAATGCGAGCGCCGCGGGCGCGAGGCCGAGGAACAGACGGCTGTCGGCGCTGCGTGCGTTGGCGAAGGCCGACGCATCGGTGAACAGCAGCGCGAACGACAGCGGCACGGCGGCCGCAACCAGAGTGAACAGCATCCAGCCGAGTGACGTGTTCCAGATCGAGCGCAGGCGCAGCGCCGCCACGGCGGCGAAGAGAGCCCACAGAAAGTGCCAATGGCCCTCGCGGAAGAGCCCGTCGGCGACTGCCCGCAAGCCCTGCGGCTGCATTTGGGCACTGGCCAGGAAGTCGCGCAGCGTCTGGTTGGCAAGGGCGGCGGCGACCGCCACTGCGGTGAGAACCGCGACGAGCAGCCTATTGCGCCGCGGCGCGGAACCAATCCCGCGCAAGCCGGCGACCGCCAGGCAGGCAGCCGCGAGTGGTATGCCCTCCAGCTTGATGAGCGGCAGCGACAGCGCGAAGAGGAACCCGAGGCGGCGGTCCAAAGCCGACTGCGGCTGCGAGAGCAATGCCACCGCCAGCATGAAATGGGTCGCCAGTACCAGATCGGCGTAGCCGCCGAGCGCTGCGTGGACGACGACGAGCGGGATGCCGGCCAGGGCAAACGTCGCGGCGAGTGCCCAGTCGCGTCCGAGGCGCGGCACCGTGGCGAAGTAGCAGCCAGCGAGCAGGGACAGGTAGTAGAAGCCCCAAGGCAGATTGACCAGGACATCGTGCCAATCACCGATCCAGATGCCGGTCCACGTCTGCAGCAGCGAGATGTGCGGTGGATAGTCCGGCCGCGCCGCGCCTCCGTAGAAGAACCAGTCGCCACGGTCGAGGACCAGCCCGCCGCGCGCCGCCCACACCTTGGCGCGCAGCGACCACACCGCGAAACTGTCCCACCCGGTAATTGGGCGGTGTAGCAGCTCGACGATGACGAACCCGACCTTCACCGCCACGAGTAAAACGAGTCCGGCTCGCGCAATCGCCGGCAGCCGCGGCAAGCGAGCCGGCACCACGGATCGTGCTTCGGTCGCGGCGGCGCCCCGCCGCCGCCGAATGCCCAGTGCGACAGCGATGAGAGCTGCCGCCCCACCGGCCAGCCACGGCCGGCGAAAAGGCATCCCCACCAGACCGCCGAGCGCCATTGCGCAGGTCGTCAGCACGGCGCCGAGCGCGTAGGCAGCAGCCCAATGCGCCGCGTTGTTTCGCCGAGGCACTCCGCTCCACGCCCACACCCAAGCGCCGCCGATCGTCGCGATGACGAGCTGCGCGACGACGGCGAGCAGTAGAGGCGCGATCCCGGCGGCGCGATGTGCAGTTTCGTCGCGCGCCGGCGCCGCGTCGCGGGCAGAGGACGGCGTCACCTGAAAGATACCGGCGCGATCGCCGAGGCTGGCGATCGGACGCACCGGCAGACGGCCGAACTGACCCCAGCGCAAAACTTCGCGGTCGGGCAGATAGCGAACCTGATCGTTGCCCAACAGCGCCACGTATTCCGGTCGCACGGCGATCCAGCGCCGCGGCGGATGCACGACCTGACGCGGATAGAACACATACCGCGAGCGGATCAGCAGGGATGGATCGGCGGTCACGAAACCGAGCTTCGCATCGGGCGGCACGCGCTCGCGCACCTGGCGCACCAGATCGCGATACAGCGGATCGCCGGTCGAGACGACGCCGTCCGCGGCCTCCGCCGAGAGCAGGCTCGGGAACCTTTTCAGATCGTGCACCGCGGCGGTCACCAGGTTTGCCGTGAAGCGGATGTCGGCGGCGACCCACAGCAACAGAGCCAGCCCCGCGATCGCCTGCCAGTCGCGCGCGGCGAGCCGGCCGCCCGCCAGCGCCAGTCGCCAACCGCAGTGGGCGAGCCAGATCAGCGCCATCCACCACGACCAGTCGACCGCGCCGACGCGCATCCCACCGAGCCAGTTCAAGGAGGACTGGCGATAGGTCTCTGCGCCCGCCAGCTCGAACCAGAGCCGCTCGAGCGCCGCGAGCGGGCCGGCCGCCTCGATGCGCAGAGTCCTGACTTCCAAAGGCACGTCGTGCAGCGGCGAAACCGTCAGCTCGGCGATCTCGCCGGACCAACTGTCGTCGCCGTCAAGGCGAAAGATCAGCCGCGATCGGCCGACGTTGTGCGGCTGCGCGTGAAAGTACCAATCGTCCTCGCCGCTGCGACGCCAGCGGATGCCGATCAGAACCTCACCGCCGTCGCGCGGCTCGATCTCGACGCCGACTCCGATCGCGTCGACGGCGTCAAAGGGCCAGACGACGTGCGTAGCACCGGAATCTCCCTGGCTTTGCCATGCGGCGTCGAGCGAGTCCGACGCAAAGACCGCCAGCGGGCCCGCGTGCCAACGCCGCGCCGTCAGAAGCTCGGGCAGAGCGAAAGCGATCGCGATGGCAATCGCGGCGGAGAATGCGAACCCGACTGGATGGCGAAGCCAACTCACGAGCTCGCGGTTCGTCGACTACAAGCGGATCAAACGCGAGGATCCGCTCCCGATCTCGGATATCGAAGATCGGTGCCGCGGGTCGCCGTTCGAAACGGCGACCCGCGGCTCACAAACATAGGCTGCGATCAGAGAAGCGGAACGCAACTGCCGGGCGCCGGTGCGTCCTTGCGCTTCAACGCGACGCCGTCGTTCTTCTTCGTCTCGCCGCCGAACTCCCAGCAGTACTCGATCGCCGAAGATCCACCCGGAATACCCAGGTTGATCGCGGCGAGACCGGCGTACGGCGTGTTGAGCGTCACCGAGCTCTTCTTGCATACGCCCTTGATCACCTTCTCCTTGATCAGGACGACGGTGCACGCCTCTTTCGGCAGAGCGACGGTGTTGTCGTCCTTCGACTTGTACTTGTAACCCTTCGCCCCCGGCGGATTGCCGAGCGCCGTCCAACCGCTCGCATCGAGCTCGTAGGCAACGCTGCCGCCGCTCAGTCCGAGGTCGGCGAATACGAGGGTCGCGCCGTGAATCGTCGGATCCTCGGGACCGCCGGCCGCCGGCAAGTCGAACGTGTCGGGCTCGATTGCCTTCGACTTGGCGACGAACTTGGCCAGCTTGTCCGGCTTGACGATGTGAACCTTGCCGGGCAGCGGACCGCTCTGCTCGGCGGCATACGCCACACCCGCGACGACCATACCAACAGCCGTTGCTCCTACCAGAGTTTTCTTCCAGATCATCATTTGCTCCTTCCGCGTTGACGTTTCGTCGAAGCTCAGGACTCAACCCGGATTTGCTCCGCTCGATTGAACTCGGCCTGACGTCAGTACTAGTACGGATGCGGGTTTCCGCCAAGTTATTTCTTTTCGACCTCTTGCCAACGACAAATTTTTCTGCTGCCGAAAAATTGCTTCGGTGCGGCCGCTAACCCTTCGGAATCACGCCGCAAGCAGGGACGAGACACCACGTGGAGACGGAGCGAGTTGCGTCGAGACCGACGTCGGGAATAGGTGGAGTCATGTTGAATCCTCGTTCTGCGATCCTTTTCGCCGTCATCCTTTCGCTAACCACATCGTGCGGATCCGACGACGATGATGGTACGGCAGCTCAGCAACCCTACGGCGACTTCACCAGCGCTCAGTACGCCGCCGGCGCCAACTGGCTGTGTCATCCTCTGGCCGCGCGCAATTACTGCTACGACGACTTGAGCGCCACCGTCGTCTACGCGGACGGCTCGACCGAGATCGAACCGCACGTGCCTGCAACCGATCCGCCGATCGATTGCTTCTATGTGTATCCGACCTGGAGCCTCGACAACGCGGGCAACTCCGACCTGAACGCCGCCGAGGCGCAGGAGGGGTTCGTGGTCAAGAATCAGGCGGCGCGCCTGAACACCGTCTGCCGGGTATTCGCACCCGTCTATCGGCAGGTGACGATCCCGGCGCTGTTCGATCCGAGTCTCATGCCCGATAGTGCGCTAGCACAGCGCGACGTGATCGAGGCGTTCAAGCACTACATCGCCAACGACAATCAGGGCCGCGGCTTCGTCTTGATCGGCCACTCACAGGGAGCCGGCCGCCTGCGTTCGTTGATTCAAACCGAGATCGAGCCCGACCCCTTCCTGCGCGCGCGCATGATCTCGGCGATCCTGCTCGGCAATACGATCGCCGTGCCCGACGGCGCCGACACCGGCGGCGATTTCGACCTCTTCCCGCCGTGCCGGACGCCGTCGCAGACCGGCTGCATCGTGTCGTACGTCAGCTACCGCTCGACCGCGCCGGCAGGCGCAGGCGACTTCTTCGGCAACGCCGGCGACGGATTCGAGTCCATCTGCACCAACCCGGTCGGGCTCGCCGATGGACCGCGCACCGCGCAACCCTACTTCCCAACCGAACCGACCTCGTTCCTCGCCGCCGGCGGCCCCTTCCGCGGACCGTTTGCCGATCCGGAGAGCGCGCCCGTCATCACGACTCCGTTCTACACCATGCCCGACTTCATCCAGCTCGATTGCGCCAGCAGCGACGACTACGAGTTCCTCGCGGTCACGATTCTCGCCGACCCCGAGGATGCGCGCGCCGACGACATCGACGGCACGCTGGAGCGCATCCTCCCCGGCTGGGGCCTGCACATCGTCGACGCCAACGTCGCGATGGGCGATCTCGTCGATCTGGTGGAGCAGCAAGCCGCGGCATACGGCGAGTGAAGGTCGGCACACGCCTCTCGAGCGGCCGATGATCGAAGATGCCGAGCGAATCCTGTCGCATGTGCAGCGGGAGATCTGGGTGCTCACCGCCGCGTGCGGCGGCCAGCGCGGTGGTCTAGTCGCCACCTTCGTCAATCCGGTCTCGATCGTCCGGGAGATGCCGCGGCTGTTGGTCAACCTGTCGGTTCGCCACAACACCACCGATCTCGCGCGCCGCAGCTCTGCCTTCGCGCTGCACCTGATCACGGAGCGCGAGCTCGACTGGATCTGGCACTTCGGCCTGAGCAGCGGCCGCAATCGCGACAAGTTGCGCGGCTTCGCAATTCGCGTCGGCTCCACCGGCAGTCCGATTCTCACCGCCGCTGCCGCCAGCCTGGAATGCCGCATCGAGACCTCGATGGAGACGGGCGACCGCACGGCCTTCCTCGCCGCCGTGGTCGGTGCCACAACGTCACACTCCCTGGAGCCGCTCACCATGGCACGGCTGCGCGAGCTCGCTCCCGCCGAAAAACTGGCTCGCCTCGACGAGCTCTACACCCGCGACGCGGCGATCGACGCACGCCTCATCGAGGAATTCCGCAGATAGCTTTCTAAGAGCGATTACGGGACTTCAGCGGGAGCCGTCGATCTCGAAGACCTCGCCACCGAGGCTCAGCAGCGCGAGATCCTCGCGCCCGAACAGGCGCGCGATTGGCAGGACGAACGGCTTGTAGCGAACCGGCGCCCGCCATGCCGACTGTCCCGCGCGCTCCTTCGCAAATTCCTGGACGTCGTCATCGACTCGGTAATCCGAGCGCTCGTAGTTGACGAGCAGCGCATCCACGGCGGTTGCGGACACGGTCTGATTAGCGTCTACCTGATTGCCGGGCACCTGCCGCCCGACCCAATCGAGCGGCGCGAAGGTTCCGACGTTTGCCGGCAGCCGCAGCCCGTTCGCGAAGTACATCTCGCGCAGCGTGCCCCAGTCAGTGACGAAGCGCGTTCGCGGATGCGCATTCGCGTAGTCGAGCAGCTCTCGCGATACGTGCACGGACTGCCCCCAACGACCTCCGGCAGCCAACGACGCTACGTGGACGGCGATCGCGGCCGCGACGATCCCGACGGCGGCTCGGCGGCGCGTCGCGAACGCCAGACGGAGAGTCGCCGGCAACAGCGCGGCGATCGGGAACGTCAGGAACACGTAATAATGGAAGGATCGACTTCGCGGGCGGTAGTCCCACGGCACCTGCGTGCCGTACCCGAGCCAGAACCAGTACGAAAAAGCGGTCAGCAGGAGGACTCGCTGGGGTCGGTCGAGGTGCCGCCACGCCAGCGCGCCGGAAAGAAACAGCAGGAGAAGATCGAATCCGAACTGCTTGCTGACCACGGCGACGCGGAGCGGCCAGAGAAAGAACAAGAACGCCGAACCGCCAAACCGACGCGCGTCGAAGGTGCGTCGGCCACCCTCCCCCGCAGCCGCGCGCCAGCGCGCCAGAGGATCGTCGAGAAGGACGCCGTACGCCGCCGACTCGACCAGCGTGATGCCTCCCGACAGGAGCACGCAGCAAGCGACCGGCCGCCAGTAGCGACGGCGATCCACGGCAAGACAGACGAGGCAGAGGATCCCGACGTACAACACGCCGATCTCGTGCGTCCACCAACCCAACGCCAGCATCGCGGAGCCGAGATAGGGCAGACGACGCTGACCTTTCACCAGGCAAACCGTGCCGACGGCGAGGAACCCGGCGGCGATCACCGTCGGCACCAGGTAAGACGCCATCGTGACGTCGAGCGGCATCACCGCCGCCAGCAACACGGCGCCGTTCGTCTGCCAGCTCTGCACGCGCGGCCAGTCGACGAACCAGGCGACCGACGCAAAGATGGCGAGCGAGGCAACCAGCGTCGGCAGACAGACGGCCCACTCCGACGGACCCAGCGCGTCCAACATCAGGCGCGTCAGGAGCACCGTCCCCATGCGGAACTGCCAGAACTCGCTCGGCAGGCGATCGAGCTCGTGCGCGTAGAAGACGTACAGCAGGTCGTCGCTGCCGACGCAGCCGGTCCAGAAGACGATGCGCAGCCCGGCCCAGACAGCCGCCACCGCTACGACCGTGGCAGCCTTACGCGCCGTGACAGCAGTCGCGACGTCCCTTCTCTCCCGGTGATCGACCATCGGCCGCAACGTCCCCCCGGACGACCCGCTGGTGCCGTCCGCCCGCAACCTCCGCCACCACGTTCCCACGGTCAAACGAGGGAGCGTCGCCCCGCATGCAGTTGCCGCATCTCGAGCAGCTTCACCGTTGGAGACGCGACGTAAAATGAAACCAGTCAAATCGAGGGTCGGCGTTCACTCCCGAGGGGCGTCCGCTGCGAGCAGATCTTGCTCGACATGCGCATGTCGCTCGCTGTCGATCTGTTGGTCGAGATGGTCCTGGGGCGCGATGTCGATGGCCTCGGTCGGACCCTGCTTCTCCGCCACTGGTTTCGCACTCGCCGGCGGCTGTGGATCGCCGGACATTCGCAGGTTGTAGATCGGCTCGGGCATGCTGACGGAGGCCGCGTCGAAGGCCTGCTTGACGAGGCGGATTGCCTCGCTGCGCACCTTGAGGAAGTCCGCCTGGCGCTGGTCGACCCAGCCAAACAAGCGGATCGACACGCTCGAGTCGCCGAGCGCCTCGACGGTCGCGCTCGGCGGCGGGTCATCGAGGACACCGTTCATTTGCTGCAAGGTCTGGGCGCCGAGTTTCTGCACGGCCGCGAGGTCTTGTTCGGTGCCGACCCCGACATCGAATTGAAAGCGCCGCGCCGGATTGCGCGTGAAATTCACGACCACGCTCTTGTACACGACGGCGTTGGGAATGCGCACGTGATTGCCGTCCAGGGTCATCAGCACCGTGGCGCGCGACGTCAGGCGCAACACGACGCCCTCCCAGCCTTCGATCAAAACGAGATCGTCGCGCCCGAAGGGCTGGCGCAAGCTGAGCAAGAGACTGGCGATGTAGTTCTCGACCGTGTCACGCAGGGCGAATCCGAGCGCCAGTCCGAGGATCCCGGCGGCGCCGAGAACCGTGCCGACGAGAGTGGTCGCGTCGAGTACGTCGAGGGCGATGACCACACCGCCGATCAAAACCGCCGCGCGCACCACCTGGCGGAGAATGTCGGCGAGAAAAGGGTTGCGGGTGACACGACGGAATGGCGCCTCCGAACGGCCGATCAGCCAGGAGAGCGACCAGAACGCGATGACGATGGCAGCAGCGACCAACAACAGCGGCAGCAAACTGACCAGCTGCCAGCCGCGCTCCACCAAGCGATCGACGACCGGGGCGAGGCGGCGGCCGATGTCGCGTACCTCCGCGATCTTGTCTTCGACCTCGACCACTCCCTGCACCTGGCCTGCTAGACGCACGGCTCGCTGGTGTTGGTCGGCGTAGAGCGCTTCGCCCGAAAGCTCGACGACGCCGTCGTTGACGCGGATCCGAACGTCGCTCAACCCCTCCACTTCGTCGAATATGCCGCGCAAGCGACGCTCGATGGCGCGATCACTGCTCGCAGTAGCGGTCGTCTCGATCCGTGCCGGCGCGGCGGCTGGCGGCACCTCCGCCTCCTGCGCAAACCCTGGGGCTGCTTGAAGAATTGCGAGGAGAGCGATCAACACGACCCTGGCGCGTGGCACCGTCAAACCCTACCAACATCCAGTCGGTCCGCACAGCTTCGTCTCGATGGACTAGCAGAGGGGAACGGTAGCGCCGCTCTGCCCTTCTGCCGACACGGCACCCTTCTCCGCGCTGCCCTATTCGACGGCCTTGAACTTGGCGGGCTCGTTCTTCTTCGGGATCTCTGAGTACGTGGTCTGCCAACATTGCGGTGCCACACCGTCGTCGACCAGGAGCTGCACGACGACCGGCATCGCCAGCGGTAGCGCCGGAACGGCGAGGTTGTCGCGCGACGCTTTGGCGATCACCTTCGCCTTGCCGGCTATGCCGCTCTTCAACAGCAGTAGTGACAACCCGTCGTTGCTCCCCGCCTTGTCCTTGTAGCGGTATCCCTTGGTGCCGAGGGGTTTCCAGCACGGCACGCCGTCGCAGGAGCCACCCGATGCAGTGCCGATGTCGAGCAGCGGTTGCGGCGACGGCGACGCATCGTAGAGACAGATGCGGTAGCCGGCGGCACCGCTCACCGGATCGGAGAAATCGACCAGCTCGGTCTCCTCGCCCTTGAGCCACTTCCAGAGGAATCGATCGTTGGCGGATCCCGCCTTGTCGAGCACGAGGACGGACGACTTGCCCGGCGCGCGACATCCCACGGCGGGCGACGCGGGACACGGCGCTTCGAGGTCGTCGATGATGTCGAGCGCTTCCTTCAACGCATCGAGGACGTGCTGCGGCTCCTCGCGCACGTCGGGATCCTGCTCGAGGTGGTGGAACCTACCGCCGGCGCCGAGCGCCTCCGAGTTGCATTCGAGTCCGACGGTTACACCGTTGCTGACGCGGCCCTGTAGATTGTTGGTGCCGCCCAGGTGGCTGGTGTCCTCGCCGAAGATCGCGACGGTGGAGAGGTCGACGCCGTCGGTTTGGAAACTCTGCGCCTCGATGCGTTCGCTCCAGATGCGACCGAAATCCGAGAGACCGGGCACGGCGTCGAAGCCGTTGGTCATCACCGAGTCGTCGCTCAGGTCGGCGTAGTCGCCGACGCCGGGACAGCAGAAGCCGTGGAACTGAATCGCCCTCATGTCCGCGAGATTGTCCAGCAACCACACGTGCGCGGTGTGGAAGAAGTTGTCCGGGTGATGCGCGACGTCGCTGATCCGGTACGGATCACCGCCGTCGAAGGTGCCGTCGCACATCGTCTCGTCGAGGTGATTGTTGCGGTGCGTCCCGGCGATCATGAGCACGCGCGGCCGCACGTCGGGCAGCGCCAGCGCGCCCTCTTCCAGGGTGTTCGAGTCGAAGATCGGGTGCGGGATCTCGATCACCAGATCGTCGCGCACTCCGCCGCCCGCGAAGAAGGCGAAGACGCCGCGGCCGGTGAAGCCGATCTCGCCGGGAACGAATCGCTCGCGCAGCAAGTGGAACGTCTCGCCGCTCGCCGTGTCGAGGAACTCGACGACCTCGCAGCCGATCGCATCGGCTGCGGCGAACGCCTCCTCCCAACTGCCGGCCATCGCCAGCGCGAGGATCGCCTCGAACGCCGCCTTCTCCGGCCCGCCCGCCGGCGCGAAGTCGGGCGGATCCTGATCGGCGAAGCGGGCGATGCGGCGGTCCGGGAAGGTGGTCGTTTCGATCTGCCCCAGCCAGTCGGCCAGGTCGTCGGTGATGCGGATCGGCCGCAACCCCGAACCGGACGGAACGTCGTCGCTCGCGTTGCCCAACGTCGCGCGATGGCGCGGCACCGCTTCCCATTGCGCCACGCCGTCCGGGCTGGCCACGTCGAACACTCCATCGGTGCTGCGGCGACGGATCGCCCCGCCGCCCCACGTCGAGACACCGACAAACGAAGTGAAGTCCACCGCCGATGCGTAGTAGCCCGCGTCGTCGACGACGGTCTCCGCACCACTCCACGCGGCGCCTCCCGGTGTGAGCCCGTAGTCGAACAGGGCGCCGGTGACCGCGGAGAGATCTTCGCGAGAATCGACCGACACAGGCGTGCCGCTGTCGGCCCAGGCGACGAAGTCGATCGGCGTCTGCGATGCATCGGCAAGCAGCAGCTCGTCGTTCTCCGAGCCGAGAAAGCTCCCGACCTGCAGCGGCGCGACGATCCGCACCCCATAGTTGGTGGCATGCCACGACGCGGTGCCCGCGGCATCGACGAAGTCGATGACCGCGAACTCTCCCGCCTCCAGCGGCGGGACGCCGAGGCCCATCGGCGCGAACGTCGCATCCTGCAGCGCGGCAGCGATCGGATCGTCGTCGAGGTCGGTCAGCACCCACTCCGTCAGGTCGACGCTTCCCGGCCCCGTGTTGAAGAGCTCGACGACATCGCCGCGCGTCGCGGTCGTCGTCACGTTGGGGATCACCTCGGTGATCAGGACGTCGGCGTGAACGGCGCCCGCAAGAAGTGAGACGGCGACGATCGACGACCAGGCACGCGATGTAGGCATGGGGCTCCCGTGTGGCGCAAAGCGCGGTAGCCGCATGCAACCGCGAGCGTCCCTATGGCACGCTCCGGCCGCTGACGCGACGGATAAATTCGATCCGCGGACGGAGTATCGTCCGCCGCCGCCTCAAGCCTGGCGGCGGCGCGCCAGCGCAAACACCGCGAGCCCGGCCAGCGCAACGACCAAGAGTACCAGCCCGGTGTTGGACGCCGCCGGTGCCATCGTCGCGCCGGGCACGCAGGTGCCTTCCTGGCCCGCCGCGTCGCAAACGTCGACCGGCCCGTCGCAGGCCGTGTCGCAGCAAACGCCGTCCGCACAGTAACCGGATGCACAGGCAGACGGATCCGTGCAGGTGCCGCCGTCTGGAATCTGCGTCGAGGTCGCGGTGGCCGTGGCGGTCTCGGTCGCCGTCGGCGTGGCGGTCGCGGTGGCGGTCGGAGTCGCTGTGAACGTGGCACACTGTCCGCTCACCGGCTGGCCCCAGCCGCTTACCGTCGCATTGCCGGTGACATCACAGGTCGCCCCTTCGACGATCGCACCCGCCAGCGCGATGCAGTCGACCTCATCCTCGAACCCGGGGAAGCAGGAGCCGGCCCCGACGTCGCAACACCCGGTCAGCGCCGGGCGGCAACTCGCGTCGTCGGCACACACTTCGCCGGGGCTGAACGTGCCGTTGAACGACGGCCCTGTGCAGGTGGCGTTGCTGAGCGAATTGGAGCAGGACGTCGCGGTGCTGTTCGAATAGCTGCAGCATCCGGGAACGGTAGCGATCGCGTCCGCTGAGAGGCTCCACAAACTGGCGGCAACGCTCAAACCCGCGAGCAAGCTCCAAGCAGCACGACCGACCTGCGACATCACGTCCTCCGACACATCTGATCCAGCAACCACAAAAGCTGCGGGATCATGCGCTTCACCAGTCTGGCAGTCAAACCCGCCCGACGGTTCTGAGTGACCCGTCGGGCTCGCGGCCACTTCCTGCGCCGGCGATCGGCTCAAGACTGCTCGGAGACCGAGCACTCGAACGGATCGGCAAGGTGTACCGTCCAGGGCATCTGCTCGGACTCAGACCGGCGCACCAGCAGTCTCATCTCGCAGTCGGCAGGATCTTCGGCCAACGGTCGGGTGCTGCGCTCGAAGCGAAACGATACCTCCGGCCAGATCAAAGCATGCAGACCCGACCGTCCCTGCTCCAGGCCTATTGCGTGATAGTAGGGCGGCCACTCGCCCGGCCCCGCATGCGCCTCCTGGTCGACGAAGACGACGTTGACCTCACGACCGGAGAGGTCTTCGTCGATCAGATCCGCCGTGATCTCGATCATCTGGTGCGCGAATCCAGGGGCGAACCGATCCTGCAGCAGCGGCGGCGTCGCCGCCCAGACGAGGAGCAGCGCCAGTACGGCGAGCGAACGCCCTACGCGCCGATTGCTCTGCGACGCCGAATCGACTTCGACCGCCGTCACCACAAGGTACGCGACCAGCAGCCCCGCCCCGAGCACTGTGATGTTGGCGAAATACGAGGCGAAGTAGGCCTTCTGAAAGAGGTAGGGCGCATAGCCGGTGACGACGATCCCGGCGCAGAGAGCCGCCGGTCTCGCCAATCGCGCCAGCGGCGTGCCAATCGACGCAAGGACGGCCGCCGCCAGCAAGAGCGGACTGCACAAGGGCGGCACCGTTTCCAACATCCCCCAGACGTTGCCGAGCACTCGCCCGGCGCCGGGGGCGTGCGTTCCGCCGCCGCCTTCGAACCAGAAGATCGACACCCGCGCGATGGCCAGACCGACGAACGCGATCGCAAAGCTGCGCAGGGCTCCCGGCCCAGTCAATCTCGACCACAGGCCGCGTATGCCGTCCCGCCAGGCGAGCAACACGGCCAGTGTCGGCAAGGTAGCCAGGTACTGCTCGTGCGTCAGCAAGCCTGCGATCATCAGACCGGACCACAAAACGGCACGGGGCTCGCCGCGCAGGAACACGATGCACGTCGCGATGAGCAACAGCCGCGACAAAGTCAGCCCCTGGTAACTCACCTGGAAAAAGGTGCTCACCGTCGCTTGCGTCGGCCGCGACACGGCAACCCCGAGCACGGCAATCGGGAGCGGGACTCTTGCGAGATGGAACATCCAGATCGCGCCCGCCGTAGTAAGGCACCAACCGAGCGCAAGGAAGAACGCCAGAGGCCGCGCGTCGAGCCCGGTCAGCCGATAAGCCGCCGCGTAGAGCACGTGGAACAACGGCCGAACGATCTCCGTGGGATGAAGCACATGGTGCAGGAACGAGTCGAGACTGCTCCCATGAGCGAGCCACTCCCAGTCGTCCTGTTGGTATTGGGTCGATGCCACATACCCAGGGAACTCACGCCAGCCCCAAGCCAACGCGAGCCCAATGCAAGTCAAATAGACCCAGAGCCAGGCCTGCCTGCGATCCATGCTGTCTCCATGCAAGGCTTACAAAGATGACCTCCTGCATTCCTAGATTCTCTCGATCACTGACGTCAAGAGAATTGTCGACGAGTCACGAGGAGACGCCGGAGACGCCCCTCGATCAACTGATCGGAGTCGATCCCCATGGCCCAAGAGCACGGGAGCTACTGCCTGCGGTCTTGGACCAGCACTTCGAGGGCTTGCGAGTACGCGACAGACTTAGCCTCGATGTGACAAAAAACCGGAACCGCAGATGAACGCAGATGCCGATGAGGTTGGTGAACTAGCGTTGCCGGGCTCCCCGAGCCTTCCCTATCAGCGTTTATCTGCGTTCATCTGCGGTTGGTTCTGTCACATCAAGGTGGGTTGCTGGGCGCGAGACGCGCGTCCGTCAGGTTACGCCACATCCATACAAGGCGTTGCCCACCGCGGCGACCAACTCGTTGATCGCCACACGGCCGTCGCCGTTCGCGTCGAAACGCGGACACAGATCGAGCGGAGCCTCTCCCAACGCGATCCGGACCCCGCGGATCAGCTCGGCGATGGTGACCTCCGGTCCGGCATCGCAGTTGCCGGTACACGCGGCCAGGGTCGGATTCACCGACGCAGTCGGCGTCGCTGCCTCGGCGGTCGGCGTGGCAGATGGAGTGGGTGCCGGCGGCACGGTGTCGGTGACGCTTGCCGTCGCGCTGGCGGTAGCCGAATGCGTGGCCGTCGGCGGCGGAGTCGCGGTGAACGTCTCCGTCGCAGTGGACGTCGCCGTTGCCGGGGCGGTCGCCGTTTCGCTTGGTCGCGGCGTTGCCGAAGCGGTGGGCGCGGGAGTTGTCGGTGGGATGAAATACTGACCGAGCAAACCCAGAGCGGCGTCGTCGCTGGTGATGCCGCCGCTGAGCGTACATGCGTCGCAATCGCCGTCGCCGAGCCCCGGCTCGCTGTCGCACGACGCGTCCCGCTCCGCCGCCGATGCGCCACTGCAGGGCTGCATGACGTTGCCGGCCGTGCAGTGCGTCGCGAGACAGGGCGCCGGCGATGTCGAGCGGCGCTTCACCTGCCGGACGTCGGCGAGACCGTTGTCATACGAGGCGCAGAAGGTGAGCGATCGCTCGGCTTCGCTCGCGCCGTCGGTCGGCAACAACTGTTGCAGCGCCGCGCAGGCACCGACGCGCGCCTCGAATCCCGCCGGCGAGTCACAGCGCAGCAGCAACGGCTCGTCGAAGCTCGCATCGCTCACCGGCAGGCGCGCCTCCTCGGCCGTCAGCCCGAGCGACGACTCACAGGGCGCACCCGCGCAGGAATCCAGCTCGGCGGCGGAGCGCTCGGGCGAGCACGGGGCGCCGTCGCTCGGACCGCCTGCGCAGGTGAACGGGCCGCGGTACAGACGGAACGCCGTCGCACGCCGGTGCAATTGCGATCGCAGCTCAAACACCTGCGCACCGACCGGAAGGACATGGATATCGCAAACCTGTCCAGCCGAGAACGGAGGGATCTCCGACCTCGCGGCGCCATCCAGGTCCTGAAACTGCCGCAGCTCGTGCACCTGCTCCGCCGGCGGCGCGAACATGAAGCTGACGCGAGCATCGACGTACACGGGCTCGGCGGTCGGATTGATCGCGCGGACGTTCCAGATCAGCATCCCCTTCGCCGGCACTTCCCCATACACGCCCTCTGCCAGCTCGAATGCCGCGACCGAGCCATCGCCGGTCGTGAAGATCGGCGAATGGTCGAGCCGGAGATCGGCGGGACCAAACTCCGCGCACGAGACACCGGCGACGGGATCGGTCGCGCAAACGCCGTCGCCACAGAAGCCGAGATCCGTCGGCGCGCAATCCAATCCCTCCGCCGCGCCGCCGCGGCAACGGAACGCACCCCACGCCGGATCCTCGGGAGGTGCCGTCCCGTCGTAGACATAGGCAGCGGCGCGAGAGACATGCGGATTGTATCGAGCAACGAGGCTCGCATAGCGAAACCCGCTTTCCCCTCCTTCAAGCGCGAGCGGCACCTGCTCCGAGACGTCGAAGTATGTCGCCATGCAAACCTCGGACTCGCTCAGCGGCGGCGCGTCGTAGCGCGGCAGAGAGAGCTCGAGCCCGTCCCCGGGCAGCGGCGGAGCGAAGTCGGGCATGGCGATCTGCCCCGGCGCCGACAAACACACATCCAGGAAGTTCTCGCTGCCCGGCACGACACCCGACTCCGGCGCACCGGCGCGCAACCAGTGTCGAACCAAGCCGATCGCATCGATCGTCAGCGCCGGCAGCGGTTCGATCGGCATCGCACGAACCGGCGCACCCCACGCATCGGGCAGCGACTTGGCCGCGACGTTGAGCCAGAGCAGACTCTCCTCGAGCCGGCCGGGAGAAACCCTGTCCAACTCCGGCCAGGTGGAAGCCGGCACTCCGACTAACTGCTCATGCGAAGCGCCAGGACTCAGATCCATGCCGATCGAGCCATGACAGAACACCAACGTGCAGTCGCTAGCCTCGAACACCGCCTGCTCGATCAAGGCGAGAGTGCTCGCCAGCGGAGGATCGCCGACGCAATCAGCAGGCACCGAGGCCGCGGCGGAA
>CADEER010000088.1:10594-20818 GCA_902826395.1 uncultured bacterium | reverse complement strand
TCTTTGATCGCGTCCTCGCTCAGCGATCGCCCGGGCTTGAGGACGACGAACGCTTTCAGCCGCTGGCCAAATTCGTCGTCGGGGACGCCGATCACCGAGACCTCGTAGACGTCGTCGTGGTCGGCGAGCAGGTTCTCTACTTCGATCGGGAAGACGTTTTCGCCGCCCGAGATGATCATGTCGTCGTCGCGCCCTTCGACGAACAAGCGGCCGCCCTCGTCGAAATGGCCGACGTCGCCGATCGACATCAGGCCGTCGATTCGCTCTTTGCCGCCGCCGCCGGTGTAGCCTTCGAACTGCGCCTCGTTACCGACGAAGATGCGGCCCGTCGTGCCGGTCGGCACCGGCTTGCCCTCCCAATCGTAGATGCGCACGACGACGCCGCGCGGCGGTTTGCCGGCCGTGCCGGGCGCGGCGCGCAAGTCCTCCGGCATGGCGATCGACGTCTGCGCGACCTCGGTCGAGCCGTAGAAGTTGTAGAGATTGTCGCCGAACGTATCCATCCAGCGCAGCGCCAGCTCGCCCGGCAGCGCCGAGCCGCTCGAGCCGACGACGCGCAGCGACGAGGTGTCGTACTTGCGGATCACTGCCGGATCGAGGGCGAGGATGCGTTGCATCATCACCGGCACGACGATCAGCACCGTGGCGCGGTGCTCGGCGATGCCGCGCAGCGTCGCCTCGGGATCGAAGCGGCGCTGCAGCACGACCGTGCCGCTGAGCGTGCACGCCCCCTGCAGTTGCGCGAGGCCCCAGGCGTGGAAGGTCGGCGCCGCGATCAGATAGCGATCGCCGACTCGCATCGGCAGCCGTTCGAGGATGCCCGCCGTGGTGTCGATGCTGAGCTGCTTCGACTCGCGCTGCGCGCCCTTCGGCGTCCCGGTAGTCCCCGACGTGAGGATCGTCGCGCGGCCCGGCTTGGTCGGCGGCGGCGGCGCCGACTTGGGATTGGCCCCGATCAGCGCTTCGAGCGTGGTGCGGCCGCGTCCGTCGTCGTGCCACGCCAGGTAGGTCGGTATGTCGCGCAGGTTGGGCTCGACGATGCCTGCGAACTCTTCGTCGTAGACGACGCAGTGCGCGCCCTCGCGCTCCGTGACTTCGACCAATTGCGGGCCGGCGAAACCCGTATTCAGGAACAGCGCGTGCGCGCCGAGCTTGTTGACGGCGATGCTGCTCTCGACGAAGCCGCGATGGTTGCGACAGAGGATCGCCACCGACGCCCCCTCGCGCAGGCCCGTCGCGGCGAGCGCGTGGGCGAGAGCGTTGGTGCGCTCGTCGATTTGGCGGAAGGTCAGTTGGCCGCGATCGTCGATCAGGCCGACCGTGTCGGGCCGCGTCGCCGCCGCGGCGGCGAGCCCACCGGCCATGGTCGGACCCCACGTCTTCGTTGCCCGCCCGAGCGCGATCAGCATGCGCGGGTTGAGCAGACCGGCATTGTTCAACGCCGCGACGTTGGCGCGCATGCGGCCCAGCGTCGCCAGCAATCCCCCCGATGTCGTCACGCCTCGCCTCCCATCGCCGCCTTCATTTCTTGCGCGCCCGACCGACGGCGGGGCGAGACAGACACGCCTCGAGCCAGGTCTGCAGATTCGGCCACGACGAAAGGTCCGCCTTGGCGAGCTTCAGCCACATCAGAACCGACGCCGGATTCAGATCGCCGACCGAGAACGTCTGCCCTACCAGATGCTTGCGGCCGCGCAGGGCGTCGTCGAGGATGCCGAGCGGCGTCTGCAGAGCCTTCCACGCTGCGTCGGCGATTTTGTGGTCGCGCTGGCCCTCCGGGAAGATCGAGCGATGAAACATGAGGTCGAGCACCGACTTCTCGACCTCGGTCATGATCCAGAAGCTCCATTTGTAAGCCTGCCCGAGGTCTTCGACGTTCGCCGGGCGCAGGCCACCGTCGTACTTGGCGGCGAGATAGAGATTGATCGCCATCGACTCCCACAGAACGGTATCGCCGTCGACCAGAGTCGGGACGCGCCCGTTTGGATTGAGCCTCTTGTATTCCGCCGACTTGGCGTCGTCGGAGATATTGGTCGGCACCAGCTCATACTCGACCCCGAGCTCTTCCAGCATCCACAAGCAGCGAAACGTTCGTGACGCCGATACTCCATAGAGCTTGATCATCTCGAACCTTCCCTCCCGCAAGCGAGCGTCCTGTCTACTGCCAGCGCCTACCGCGGCGCAAACACGCGGACAACCGACATTGAGGCGGGATGTCGGGAAACCGGAGGTCTCAGGCGACACACCTGGGATTGAAAACGTGAATCGTGAACGGTGAACCGTGAACCCGTCAGCGACGTGATGCGCATACTGTGCCCGCCCCACGGTTCACGGTTCACCGTTCACAGATTCGGAGCTCACCGAATTGACCGCTCGCCGCACACCTCGCGACCCCCCGAAACGCCCCACCGCACCCACATTTTGATTTCCGCCATACACTGTGGCTTGTCTTACGGCCGATGCAGGGGGGGCCGCGATGAAGCGCATTCTCATCGGCGTACTGGTATTGGTCTTGGCGTTGGGCGGGTGTCTCACCGGCTTGGTGTACGTGGCGGGCAAAGGGTGGCTCGGCACTCCCGAATCTCCCGGTCAGATCACGGAAAAGCGGGTGCCCGGCGAGGTGCTCACCGCCCGTCGCGACAGCCAGCGGCAGGCGAGTGCGTCGATCGCGCCCGGCGAGACCAAGCAGATTCTCTTCGGCGACCTGCACGTCCACACCACCTTCTCGGCGGATGCTTTCTTCGTCAGCATTCCGGCAATGCAGGGCGAGGGCGCGCATCCGATCGCCGACGCCTGCGACTTTGCGCGCTACTGCTCGGGTCTCGACTTCTGGTCGATCAACGACCACGCCGAGTCGCTGACGCCGCGGCGCTGGCAGGAAACGGTCGATTCGATTCGGCAGTGCAACGAGGTCGCCGGCGATCCGACCGATCCGGACATGGTGTCGTTCCTCGGCTGGGAGTGGACGCAGGTGGGCCGCACGCCCGCCGACCACTTCGGCCACAAGAACGTCATCCTCGCCGGCACCGCGGACGGTGAGATTCCGACGCGTCCGATCGCCGCGCTCGGCATGACCTCACAGGCGATGGCGGCGCCGTCGGCGTGGGGACTGGGCCTGATCAGCGTGCTGGGCGGCGGCGGACGTCTCTACGATCTGGCGCGCCATCTGCAAGACCGGGCCGCGGTTCCGATGTGCGAGGACGGCATCGCGTCGCCCGACCTTCCCGTCGATTGCATCGAGGGGACGAACACCCCCGCCGAGCTGTTTCGCAAGCTCGACGAGTGGGGACATCGCTCGATCGTGATTCCGCATGGCACGACGTGGGGATTCTACACGCCTCCCGGCTCGACCTGGGACAAACAGCTCGCCGGAGACATGCACGACCCGCAGCGGCAGAGGTTGATCGAAGTCTATTCGGGACACGGCAACTCTGAGGAGTATCGCGACTGGCGGCCCGTCGACCAACGCGGCGACGTCGTCACCTGCCCCGCCCCGACCGGCGACTACCTGCCGGCGTGCTGGCGCGCCGGCGAACTGATCCGCGAGCGCTGCGTGGCGGCGGGACTCGGCGACGAGGAATGCGAACGCCGCGCCGTCCGCGCGCGCGAGATCGCCGTCGAGCACGGCCTGCAAGCGCATCTGACCGTGCCCGGCGTTCAGCCGACCGACTGGCTCGACGCCGGTCAGTGTAAGGACTGCTTCCTACCGGCCTTCAACTACCGCCCGGGCGGCTCGGCGCAGTACATCATGGCTCTGAGCAACTTCGACGATCCGGAGCCGCGCCGCTTCCGCTTCGGCTTCATGGCGTCGAGCGACGTCCACACCGCGCGCCCCGGCACCGGTTACAAGGAGTACGACCGGCGCGAGATGACGGAAGCCGCGGGGCCGAGCGACGACGAGGCGCGCGGCTACCTCACGCTCGATCCGGGCAAGCCCGACCCGGAGTCGCGGCCGTTCGACGTCAAGAACTACTCCGGACTCGCGTTCAATCTACTCGAGGCCGAGCGGCAGGCGTCGTTCTTCCTCACCGGCGGCCTGGTCGCCGTGCACTCCGACGCCAAGAACCGCGAATCGATCTGGCAGGCGCTCGACCGCCGCGAGGTGTACGGCACGAGCGGCCCGCGCATTCTGCTGTGGTTCGACCTGCTGAACGGCGACCGCATCACGCCGATGGGCAGCGAGGTCGAGCTCGACGAAAGCCCGCGCTTCCGCGTTCGCGCCGTCGGATCGTTTGCCCAGCAGGACGGCTGTCCACAGCACACCGTGGACGCGCTCTCGCCCGAGCGCCTCCACCATCTGTGCCGCGGCGAGTGCTACAACCCGTCGGACGTGCGCCGCGCCATTACGCGCATCGAGATCGTGCGCATCCGGCCGCAGATCCGCGACGGCGAGCCGCTCGCGCCGCTGATCCAGGATCCGTGGAAGACCTTGTCGTGTTCGAACAGCTCGGAGGGCTGCGAGGTCGAGTTCGACGATCCCGAGTTCCTCACCGCCACCCGCGACACCCTCTACTACGTGCGCGCCATCGAAGAGCCGAGCAAGGCCGTCAACGCCGCCAACCTGCGCTGCGAATACGACCCCGAAGGCAACTGCGTGAAGGTCAACCCGTGCTACGGCGACTGGCGCACCGATTATCAGGACGACTGCCTGGCGCCGGTAGAGGAACGCGCCTGGTCCTCCCCCATCTTCGTGGACTACCGCCCCCCTCAACCTCAGCCCGAACCTCAGCCTCAGCCCGAACCGGCCCCCGATCTGCAACCAACCGCCGGATAACTTGCGTCCCATGCGGGCGCGCTGCGCCCGCGTCCCACCGCGCTGCCACGCCCCTCACTGTTCACGGTTCACTGGTTCACGGTTCCCGGTTCACCGCCCACTCCCCACTCCCCATTCCCCGCACCAGGCATATGGAAACCCGCAGGCGCACTCGCTACATTCTCGCGCCGTGAAGATCCTGGTCTTCCAGCACGTCGCCTTCGAGATCCTCGGCACGCTCAATCCGCTGCTGAAGGACGCCGGCTTTCGCCTGCGCTACGTCAACTTCGGGCGGCATCCGAATTCCGAGCCGGAGATCGATCGCTACCAGGGGCTGGTGGTGCTGGGCGGGCCGATGAACGTCGACGAGACGGACGCGCATCCACATCTGCTCACCGAGCTGCGCATGATCGAGCGGGCGATGGAGCGCAACATCCCGATCCTCGGCATCTGCCTCGGCTCGCAGCTCATCGCCAAGGCGCTCGGGGCCCCGGTCTACGCGAATCCCGAGAAGGAAATCGGCTGGTACGAAGTCGCGCCGACCGAAAGCGGCGCGCAGGATCCGCTGTTCGGCCACTTCGCACCCCGCGAGCAGATCTTCCAGTGGCACGGCGACACCTTCGATCTGCCGCGCGGCGCCGTGCACCTGGCCGAGGCACCGGCCTGCCCCAACCAGGCATTCCGCTACGGCGACAACGTCTACGGCGTGCAGTTCCACATGGAGGTCGACGAGCCGTTGATCGAGCGCTGGCTGCGCGTGCCGCACCACGAGCGCGAGCTGCACGCCCTCAAGGGCGATGCCGGTCCGGATGAAATCCGACGCGCGACGCCGCAGCACATGCCGCGTCTCAGCGAGCTCGCCGACCGCACGTTTCGCGAGTTCGTCAAGCTCTTCGGCGAGCGCACCGTCTACCGGCAGTTGCCGTCTCGGTAGAGCGAACGCGGGCTCCGCAGCGAGCGCTGCCGAGCTCCTATCGATGTCGAGCGGAACTCAGATGGCGAGGGCGGTCGCCGCTCTTTCCAGGACCCAGTAGGCGGCGAGGGAGCCCATCGCGTAGCGCGGAATCATCCCTGACCAGGGCGGCAGCTTGGCGATCAGCGGACGAAGAAGACGGCGCGCCGTGAGAATCACCAACACGAATGCAATCTGTCCGAGCTCGATGCCGGTGTTGAAAGAGAACAAGGCGAGCGGAATCTCACCTTGCGGCAGGCCCACCTCGGCGAGAGCACCGGCGAAGCCCAGTCCGTGCAGCAGGCCGAAGCTGAGCGCAACCGCCCAGGGTCGGCGGCGCATCGCGCTCGCCACCTCTTCGCCGCGGGCGAGCTCGACGGCCAACAGGAACACGCTGAGCGCGATCACGACTTCGACCGGTCGCGGAGGGAAATGAACATAACCGAGCGCCGCCAGCGAGAGCGTTACGCTGTGCCCGATCGTGAACGCCGTGATCGTCTCCACCAGCGCGCGCGCGCCGGGCACCAGGAGCAGCAGGCCGAAGACAAAGAGTAGGTGGTCGGGACCGCTGAGAATATGTTCGAAGCCGAGGCGGACGTAGGCGGCGACGAGGGATGACGCGGACTCGACCTCCGGTACCTTCAGCAGCGAAGCGCCGCCGCGCACCACGCCTCGCACGACGCGGCCTCCGGCCAGCTCGACCCGGACCAGTGCATCGGTCTTGGCGGGCCCGAGCCCCGCAAATCCGAGCTCACTGCCGACCAGGCCCGCTTCCCCGCAGCGGATCCGCCATCGACGCAGCAGAGTCGCATCCACCTCCTCCGCCTCCACCTCGCCCTCCGCTTCGCAGTGAGCGGGCAGAACCGGCGACACGTTGGTTCCGGGCAGGCGCAGGGGAGAGGACTTCCAGAGCACTTCGAACACCCCTTCGCTCGTTTCGCGCAAGTCGAGCAACATCGGCGACAGGGCGTGCGCGAAGACCGCGGTCGCTCCGGTCGCGGCGAAACAAAAAGCGAGCAGCATGGCCCGGCCGCGGTGCATGCTCATGTCTTCTTCTCGAAGTAATCGCTGGCGCGTCGCGGCGCGTCGACCCCCTCGATGCGCACGTCGTAGCGGGCTCGCAGACGGGCCTGCTCTCTCTCGAAGGCGCGCTCGCGTTGTTCGTCGAGGTGACGCTGGCGTACTTGGTTACGAACCTCGTCCAGCGCCGGGAGTTGCCCTTCGGTTCGCGCGTGCACCCAGACCAGGTGCAGCCCGTAGGCCGACCGGATCGGCTCCGACCATGCGCCGACCGGCGCTCGCACCGCGGCCGCGGCAAACTCGGGCCCAAAGAGCTTCGCCAGGCTGCGTTCGGTGCTGTTTTCGAAGTGCTGGCCAAAGGGGGAGACGTCACCTCGATCCATCGGCGCATCGAGGGTGGGCGCGCTCGCGGCAAGGTCCGAGCGCGTGGCCCGCGCGTCCTCCGCGAGCGACTTGCCTCGCTTGTCGGCACTGAAGAAAATCTGCGTGAGAGTCGTCCGCCCGAGGCGTCGATAGTCGTCGGCGTGCGCCGCAAAATACTCCTGCAGAGCGGTTTCACCCGGACCCTCGGGCACGGCGCCGAGCCGTATCAGCAGGCGCATCTTCTCGCTCAACATGCGGCGCAACACCGCGTCGTCGCGATCGAGGCCGATCTCGAGCGCTTCGAGGTAGAGCCGTTCCGGATCGCCCGTCTCGTCGTCGTTGAGAAAGCGCATCTTCTCGACCAGGCGCCAGCGCACGCTGCGGTCGTTGCGGTCGAGCCCGCGAGCCCGCGCCTCCCGGTAGAGAATCTCCTCGTCAATGAACTCGCGAAACAACGGCTGGAGCTCGTCGGCGGCGGGAGGACGCCCGGCCAGATCCTCGAACGCTTCGCGCAGCTCCCGGACTTTCTCCTCCGAGATGTAGATCTCTTCGAGTTGCGCCGCGCGCATCGCATGCGGTGCGTCGCCGTTTCGCTGCCAGGCGAAAAGCAGCGTGCCGATCAGGGCGAAGTGAAGGGCCGGCAAACGGAGGCAGCGGCCTATCATCTTGCGGAGCGACATGGAGATCGGGTGAGTCTAGCTTCGACAATTCCGGGAAGCCACGACCGCCCCTTTCGCCGCCGCGCCGCCGACCTTCCCGCGTAGCGCGTCGGTTCTCGTCGTGGAAAGCGGGGCGAGGCTCCTGGCATTGTCGCCGGGGCTGCGTTAGCGTTCGGCCTCTTTTCGGGGGGACAGAAATGATTCAGCGAGTCGGCGTTGTGGCGCTGGCGACGGTATTGAGCGCCGCGGTCTGCTGGGGGAATCCGGCGCCGTGGGAGCGCACCGAGACGCGCGCGCCGTGCACGAGCTTCTCGACTCTGAGAGCACCGTATTTCGGCGAGACGCATGTGCACACCGAGCTGTCTTTCGACGCCGTCAGCGGGGGGATCAACCACGGCCCGCGCGATGCCTATCGATTCGCAGTCGGGCAGTCCCTGGCGCTACCGGCCGGAACCGGCTCGCGCACGGTGCAACTGCGTCGCCCCCTCGACTTTGCAGCCGTGACCGACCACTCGGAGTTCTTCGGTGAGGTCCAGGTGTGTTTGGTACCGGGTCTGCCGGGCTACGACTCGACGGACTGTCAGACGTTTCGCGCCGCGATTCCGCAGACCGATCAGGCGTCCAGCCCGGGCGTACAGCTCTTCGGCATTCGCCTCACCAGTCTCACACCGAGCCGATTCCCGTTCTGCTCCGGAGGCGACTGCGCCAGTCAGGCGTCCCTGGTGTGGCAAGACATCCAAGCGGCGGCGGAGGAGTTCTACGACCGCTCGTCAGACTGCTCGTTCACGAGCTTCATCGGCTACGAGTACACCGGCAACCCGAACGTACAGAACATCCACCGAAACATCATTTTCCGAAACGAGTCGGTGCCGGCGCTGCCGATCTCGTACTTCGAGGAACCGACCCCGCAGGGCTTGTGGGCCGAGTTGCGCAACCTCTGCACGGACACGGGCAGCGGTTGTGACGTTCTGGCGATCCCGCACAACTCCAATCTCAGCAACGGCATCATGTTCCTGCCCGAGAATGCCGACTCCAGTCCGCTCACGGCCGGTGACGCCGCCGAACGAGCGGCGATGGAGCCGCTGGTCGAGGTGTATCAGCACAAGGGCGAATCCGAGTGCCACCCGCTGCTGTCGCCAGGCGATGAACAGTGCGGCTTCGAGAAGTGGACGTCCGATCGAATCGGCGTGCCGCCCGGCATCTTCGGTCCATTCATTCCCGAGGGAGGATCCTTCGTCCGCAACACCCTGATGGAAGGCATCGCGCAGGAAGAGCAGCTCGGCGTCAATCCGTTCCGCTTCGGCTTGATCGGCGCCACCGACTCGCACAACGCGACCCCGGGTCTGGTCGAAGAACAAGACTACGGCGGCGCCGGACACCTGGGCCTGCGCGACTCGACCCCCGAGCTGCAGCTCGTGCCGCTCGGCTTTGGTGTCGTCGGCGGTGTCGAAGCCAGTGGCGGTGGTCTCGCGGTGATGTGGGCCGAAGAGAACTCGCGCGATGCGCTGTTCGCAGCGATGCGCCGCCGCGAGGTCTACGCAACCAGCGGGACAAGGCCGATCGTTCGATTCTTCGGTGGCCGTATCCCGCGCAACGTTTGCAGGCAGGGAACGGTGGCGCAGAGCGGCTACGAAAGTGGCGTTCCGATGGGCGGCGAGATCGGGCCCGTAGCCCAGCGGCCGCGATTTGTCGTCCAGGCTACCCGCGACCCGGGATCGCCGGGCTTTCCAGGTACCCCGCTGCAGCGCGTCCAGATCGTCAAGGGCTGGATCGACGCCGGCGGAGCACACGAAAAGGTTTTCGATATCGCGGGATCGGCGCTGAACGGTGCTGTGGACGATACGACTTGTCTGACCAGCGGCAGCGGCGCTGACGAGCTCTGCGAGGTGTGGACCGATCCCGAGTTCGATCGCAGCCAGCGCGCGTTCTACTACGCGCGCGTCCTGGAGAATCCGATCTGTCGCTGGAGCACGCTGCTCTGCAACGCCAACGGCGTCGATTGCTCGGCGCCGGGGTCCATCCCACCCGGTTTCGAGGAGTGCTGCGACCCGGCGCGCCCGCGAACGGTTCAGGAGCGCGCATGGACATCACCGATCTGGTACCGGCCGGAAGGCGTTGCGCGGCTGCGCGGCAAAGTCAGCTTCGGTGCCGGCTCCGGCAACGACGTGCTGCGACTGAAGGCGAGGCTCGGCGCCGCGGCGCCGTCTTTCGACGTCACGACCAACGATCTCACCGTACGGGTCACCGACGACGACCTGATCTACGAGGTCACGATACCCGCCGGGACGCTGCAGCCACGTGGCAACCGCTTCGTGTACTCCGATCCCAACGGCGGTCTGAACGGACTCAAGGCAGCCACCGTGACCTTCACCAAGCGCGGTGAGGTCAGACTGTCGCTGCGAACCGTCCCTCTCGACCTTTCCAACGCCGATCGCAGTGACCACATGGTGCACGTGACGATCTCGATCGGCGACTAC
>CADEER010000088.1:3219-10494 GCA_902826395.1 uncultured bacterium | reverse complement strand
CAACGCCGATCGCAGTGACCACATGGTGCACGTGACGATCTCGATCGGCGACTACGAGGCGACTCACAATCGCCTGTGGATCGCCACCGGTCAGCGCTTCGTCGCCAGCCGCACGTAACCGGCACGGTTCGCAATCTTCGACCTCCGGACCCGGCGGCGGCAGGCCTGGAGCAGTACCGCACCGACCGCGAGGCTGAGGAATGCGGTGGCGTTCCCCTCGGCCGGTGTGACGCTGCACCCGCCGCCCGAGCCGCCGCCGGAGCCTGGGCCCGGTGTCGCTTCGAGCTCGGCGATCAGCTCGTCGCACAGCTCGGTGTCCCCTTCGTCGTCGGCGAGCGCGGTCGTCGGCGGCCGGCGCTGCGGATCGCGCAGCTCTACCGGATAGTGGAAGCCCGCGTCGAGGCGCCCGCGATCGGGACTGAGGTCGCCCACCGTGCTGCCATCGGCCAGCTCGGTGTCCTCTGCATCGAGTGGAGCGAAATCGATCGCCGGGCTGTCATCGCTCAACCACAGCTCGTCATCGGCGAATCCACCGCCGCCGAGCTCGCCATCCGCGCCGGCCGGATCGAGGAGCAGAGCCGAATCGTTGCGATCGGTCGCCGGTCGGCTCATGCCGAGATAGTTGTCCGCATTGAAGTTCCACTCGACGATCTGCGGCAGAACCCGAACATGAAGCCCACGCGAGTTGCTGGCATCAGACGCGTTGCCTTCGATGATGTTGTAGCGGACGCGCGTACACTGCGACGCGCCCTGGACGAAGATCCCGTTGAACGCGTGTCCGTAGATGGTGTTGTTCGCGACCAGCGTCAGCATCGCGTCGGTGATCTGCACGCCGGCGTTGTTGGCGTAGATCAGGTTGTTGGTGAGGCGCACGTCGTCGGAGGCGACGACGTCGATGCCGCGGCTGTCCGCCGAGAAGAGCACGTTGTTGGTGACCCAGGCGCGGTCGGAGCCGTTGCGAACCTGAATCCCCGACTCGCCGCCGCGCACGTGGAAGCCGTCGACCGCGCTGTCGCATGCGTCGCCGAGAAAGAAGCCGGGCCCGTTCGTACCGGCATCGACCAGCACGACACCGGGCTCCTCGCCGGTCGCGACACCGTCGCTGTCGGCATAGAAGGAAACGACGCCGGAGCGCGGCAACGCCGAGATGTTGGTCTCGGCGTACGTGCCGGGGCCGACCACAACGGTGATGCCGGCGGCGGCACGCGACGCGCCTTCGCCGATGCTGGCGAGCGCCTCGTCGGGAGATGTTCCGGCGAATGCATCATCCCCGCCGGCGCGCACGTATAGCGGCAGAAGCGGGCGCTCGATCTCGAGCGTCTGGTCGGGTGAGGCGCCGTAGTGGAAGCCGAGATCTACGGCACCGGCATCCGATGTGGTACCGGGCGTCGCGGAACCGGTCAGGCCGAGGATCGCCGCCGCTACGCCGCCGGCATCGATCGCCGGCGACGGACCCGCCGGCCCGGCGACGCGCAAACGAAAATCGCCGCCCGCGGCGTCGACGAAGCCGGGGTCGCCGCTCAGGTCGTAGAGATTGAACGGCGTGTCCGGGCCGTAGCCGTCGGCGACGAGGTTGAATCCCGCCACGTAGCCGCAGGTCGATTCACGGCTGACGGCGATGCCCCCTAGCGTGTTCTCTGCCGATACGTTGTTGAGCACCAGCGCGCCGCGCGACGGTGCGCCCTGGCTGCCGAAGAGGATGCCCCAGCCGCGGTTGCCGTGACAGGTATTGTTGACGATCTGTACGTCGACGACGGCTTCTCCACCGCTGCCCAATGCCAGACCATGGCCGCACACCGCTCCGCCGCCGCAAGCGGCGCCGTTGCCGGCGACGACGTTGTTGACGATGCGCATTCGCTCGGCGTTGCGCATGGTGACGCCGGTCAAGCCGCTGCCGCGGATCTCGTTGTTCTGCAGCAGGCCGTCGGTGGCATTCTGGATGAACACGCCGTGGCCGCCGTTGGCGACGCCATTGTCGAGCACGAGGTTGTTGGAGATCAGCGGCTCGATTGGATTCTCCTCGCCGCCGACCAACGACATCCCGCCGGTGGTGTGCTCGGCGATGAGATTGCCCTGGATCGTCACCACGCCGCCGGCGACGATGTCGATGCCGCGCCGCGACGAGCCCACCAGGCTGCAGTCGCGCACCGTAATCTCGGCGCTCTCGACTCCGTCGCGCGCCGTGCGCACCTGAACGCCCGCGTCGCGACCGCCGACGATGTCGAAGCCGCGGATCACGACGCCGGTCCGGCCGATGACGATGAACGCGGTGCCGACGTTGGCCGGCGGTAGCACGGTCACGGATCCGGGCACGCCGGTGAAAGCACCGTCGCGGTCACCGATCAGCTCGACGGGCGGTCCGAGATCACCCCCACGCGCCGGCGAGATGTCGCCCTCGACGTACTCGCCGGCAGCGACGATGACGCGATCGCCGGGATTGGCCAGCGCCGCAGCGCCGCGCCCAATGGTCGCGAACGCCGTCGCCAGGCTCCGCCCGTCGTTGCCGTCCGATCCACCGGGCGCGACGAAAAAATCAGCCGCGCGTGCCGCCGGAGCGCCAAGCACCATGAAGAATCCGAGAAATAGACCGCAGGTCGACCACCGAACCATGCACGGCTACCAGCAAGTGCCATGCCCCGACCTTACACGTCACCCAAAAAAACGTCTCGTCGGTTCTGACCTCGCAAGAACGCAAGTCTCGCGGCGCCCCATGGCAGCGACGCAAGCCAACCGCGTCGTATTACCCTCGCCCCTCGCCCCCCACCCCTCGCCCCCGGCCAAACACCGCCAGCATCGCCGCATGATTCGCTTCGATGTCGGCGCGCCCGACACCGACCGTCGGCGCGTACAGCAGCACCTCGTCGCACAAGCCATCCCATTGCGACAAGCGATCGCGCGCCTCGTCGGGTGTGCAGGCGATGCCGATCTCGTCGACCAGCTCGTCGGGCACGGCAGCAGCCATGGCGTTGATGTCGAACGTGCGCAGTGCCGCGCGGCAGCGCTCGCCGACGTCGAGCATGCCGTGCGGCTCGAGGATCGAGTGGTAGAGCTTCGATGTGTAATAGAAGCCGATCTGCTTCTTCGCGTTGTCGACGGCGCGCTGCCGATCCTCGTGCAGAGAAGTCAGCACGTACGGCACCAGCGCGCAGGCTCCTGCCGCGCGGCCCGCTTTCTCCTCGGCGGCGCGCACGGTCGGCAACGTGCGCTCGCGGTGCCAGCGGCGAGTGGCGATCGGATGGCCGACCAGACCATCGGCAACCGCGCCGGCGGCGCGCATCATTGGATCGTTCACCGCGGCGACCCAAATCGGTAGATCGGGTCGAGCGCCCGGGCGCGTGAAGGCGGGGATGTTGAGATTCCAGAACTCGCCCTCGAAGCGAAAGCCGAAGCCGTTGCCGGCGGCGAAGACCTCGCGGATCAGGCGCACCTGCTCGCGCATCCGGCTCGCCGGCCGCGCAAACGGCATTCCCCACCAGTCGGTGTTCATCTTGCGCGTGCCGCTGCCGAGCCCGAGGATCATGCGCCCGCCCGACAAGTCGTCGAGATCCATCGCCGCGTTGGCGTGAACCAGCGGTGAGCGCGTGAACGCATTGGCGATCCCGGTACCGATGCGAATGCGGTCGGTCGCCTGCGCGATCGCGCCGAGCACCGCGAAGGCGTGCTGGTTGAAGAACTCGATGCTGAGCACGCTCGAAAACCCCGCAGCCTCCGCGCGCACCGCGAGATCGACATTGGCCCGCGCATTCCCCGCGGTGAGAATCAACCCGATGTCCATGGGCGTGTTGAGATCACGATCAGGGAGAAAATGAAACGAGACCGGCAGCTGCAGGGAGCGGGCGATTACCACGAAGGCACGAAGGGCACGAAGTTGCGGACCCGCCCTTCGTGAACTTCGTGTCTTCGTGGTTTTCGCGCGTGGATCTGCCAAATCAGAGCCGAACCATCATCAACAACTCTCGACAGGCTGATGACGGACCCCCGGACACGCGTCGCGTTTTGCGAAATCGGCGGCGCTGTGGATAGCATGCCGACTTTCGTCACAGGCACTGGCACAATGGGGGCGTATGAAGCGCGGTGAAACGGAGATCGAGGCAGTGATCGCGGAACTGGTCGCGGTCGGGCTCGGCGGATTGAATCCGACCGCGGCGCAGTTGCGAGCGCTGATGGCGGCCGATCGCGACGGGCCGCTGCAGTTTCTCAATCTGCTCGCCTACCATCCACAGGCGCGCTATCCGGCGGGTCACGAGATGGCGGCGCGCGGGCTGAGCGGCGAGCAGGCCTATGCGCTCTACGGCGCCCACGCGCTGGCGCACGTCACTCGGCGCGGCGGCCGGCTGATCCTCTACAACGGCGTCGAGCAGGACATCATCGGCGACGGTTCAGGCGGCTGGGATCAGGTGGCGATCATGCAGTATCCGAACACCGAGGCGTTCGTCGACATGATCCGCGACCCCGACTACTCCACGGCCCTGGTGCATCGCGACGCAGGGCTGGCGCGCACCGCCGTCTTCGTCACGCGGCCGCTGGTGCCGCGGGGGTAAGGGCGTTGATCCACAGATGAACACGGATGAACACGGATCGGGAGTCCATGTGGCCGCCGGCTTCAATGCGAATCGCGGAGCTCGCTCCGAGCCGGCGCGAGCGGCGTTGGGCGAAGCATCTGCGTTCATCTGTGTTTATCTGTGGCTCATTTTTTCTTCGGAAAGGCAGTTCATTCCATGACCATTCGAACTCCCATCTGCGACATGTTCGAGATCGAGCACCCGGTCTTTCTCGCCGGCATGGGCCAGGTCGCGTACGCCGATGTCTGTGCCGCGGTTTCAGCGGCCGGAGGCTACGGCACGCTCGGCATGACCACGGAGAGTCCGGATACCATCCGCGCCCAGATGCGGCGGGTGCGCGAGCTCACCGACAAGCCGTTTGGCGTCGACCTGCTTGCGGCGCTGCCTGAGCACGTGCTGGCGGCGATCGACGTCATCATCGACGAAGGCGCGTCGTCGTTCATCGCCGGCCTCGGGGTGCCAGGTCCGGTGATCGGCAAGTGCCACGACGCCGGCCTCATGGTCGTCTCGATGTGCGGGCGCGTCGAGCACGCGGTGCGCGCCGCCGAAGCCGGTTGCGATGTCGTCGTCGCGCAGGGCACCGAGGCGGGCGGCCACACCGGGCGCATCGCCGGCATGGCGCTGATCCCGCAGATCGTCGACGCGGTCGACATCCCCGTGCTGGCGGCAGGTTCGATCGTCGACGGCCGCGGCCTCGCCGCGGCGCTTGCCTTCGGCGCCCAGGGCGTGTGGGTCGGAACCCGCTTCATCGCATCCGAAGAGGCGCGCGCGGCTCGCGAATTCAAGGCCAAGATCGTCGAGTCGAGCGGTGGCGACACCACCGTCACGCGCTGCTACTCGGGCAAGCCGATGCGCGTCATCTCCAATCCCTACGTCGAGGAGCGGGAACGCAACCCCGAGCAGATCAGCCCCTTTCCCGAGCAAATGGGCAAGAGCTTCATCGCCGGCGTCCTCAACTACGCGAGCAACGACGGTATCGACACCGACCGCAGTTGCATGCCCGCCGGCCAGGGCATCGGCGGCATCCACGACGTATTGCCGGCGCGCGAGATCGTGCGGCGGATGGTCGCGGAGGCGGAGGAAGTGTTGGCGCGCACTGGCGGGCTGGTGCGGCGGCCGTGACCGGAGTTTCGTGAACCGTGAACGGTGAACCGTGTTTCCCAGTTCACGGTTCACGGTTCACCGCTCTCGGGAACCAGTCCGACTCCTCGGCTCTCAAGTCTTAAACTACGCTCACTCCGACCTTGACCCACGCCGGCAAAACCGCGACGCTCTCCCATCCCATCGAAAACTGAATAGGAGTTCACCATGGCCAAACAAGCAGTCATCGTTTCGACCGCGCGCACTCCCATCGGCAAGGCCTTCCGCGGCGCGTTCAACATCACCCACGGCGCCGACATGCTCGGCCACGCCATCCAGCACGCCATCGAGCGCGCCGGCATCGAGCCGGCGGCCGTCGAAGACGTCGTCACCGGATGCGGCCTGCCCGAGGGCTCGACCGGTAACAACGTCGCCCGCGTCGCCGCCATCCGCGCCGGCTGCCCGGTGACCACGTCGGGCACGACGATCAACCGCTACTGCTCGTCGGGCTTGCAAGCGGTGTCGGTCGCGGCGCAGCGCATCGTCGTCGACGACGTGCCGGTCATGGTCGCCAGCGGCGTCGAGTCGATCTCGCGCGTGCAGAGCACCATCAACCTCAACGACTACGTCAATCCGTGGGTGCAGCAACACAAGCCCGAGATCTACATGTCGATGGGCGACACCGCCGAGGTGGTGGCCGAGCGCTATAAGGTGAGCCGTCAGTCGCAGGACGAGTACGCCTTTCAGTCGCAGATGCGCACCGCCGCCGCCATGGAAGCGGGCCGCAGCGCCGAAGAGATCGCGCCGATGCACGTCACCATGGAGCGCAAGGACAAGATGACCGGCGAGGTCAGCAAGGTGGAGCTCGACTTCGCGGTCGACGAAGGCCCGCGCGCCAATACCACTCTCGAAGCGCTGTCGCAGCTCAAGGGTGCGTTCAAGGAAGGCGGCTCGGTGACGGCCGGCAACGCATCGCAGCTCTCCGACGGCGCCGCCGCGCTGGTGATGATGAGCGACACCGAGGCGCAAAAGCGCAATATCAAACCGCTCGGCGCCTACCGCGGCCTGGTGATCTCGGGATGCGAGCCGGACGAGATGGGCATCGGCCCCGTGTTCGCGATCCCCAAGCTGCTCGAGCGCACCGGCGTGAAGCTCGCGGACATCGACCTCATCGAGCTCAACGAGGCCTTCGCGTCGCAAACGGTCTACATCCGCGACCGCCTCGGCATCGACCCCGAGAAGCTGAACGTCAACGGCGGAGCCATCTCCATCGGCCATCCCTACGGCATGACCGGCGCGCGCCAGACCGGCGCCATCCTGCTCGAGCTGCGCCGCCGCAAGAAGAAGTACGGCATCGTCACCATGTGCATCGGCGGCGGCATGGGCGCCGCCGCGCTGTTCGAAGCATTCTGAGTAATCGGGGAGGAGGGGCGAGGCGTGATTCTCGCCCCTCCCGCCCCGCGCCGCTCAGTCGATCCGCCGCCACCCTTCCTTCTTCTCCACGTGGGTCGACCGCTCGACCAGATCGCCGCGGCGCCGCACATGGCCGCGCTCGCCGTCTCTCTCGGGCGCTCGGCGCCGCTCCTTCTTCTCGCCCTGCCCTTCGCGCTTCTCACTGCGCCGCTCGCGCCCG
>CADEER010000088.1:784-3119 GCA_902826395.1 uncultured bacterium | reverse complement strand
ACGGCGACGAACAGGAAAGCCGGCACCACGGTCCATGCCGCGGTCCACGATCCGCGCTCGGCGATGATGCCGAAGAGCAGCGGCCCGAGCGCAGCGCCGAGGTAGGTTCCAGTTTGCGTGAAGCCCGTGGCGGCGCCGGGCGCGCCGGGGTTGTGGGTGATGACCGCGAGGTTGAATAGCCCCGGCCAGCCCCAACCGGTGGCGAACACGATCGGCACGGCGATAGCGAACACCCACGGCGAGGCCGAGCTCAGTGCGATGGCGCCGACGCCGCCGAGGAACAGCATGCGGCCGACCGTGCGCAAGTAGCCGCCGCTGCGCCGATCGGCGCGGTAGCCGGCGCCGATGCGCGTCGCCACAGCGAATCCCGAGCCGAACGCCACCAACCATCCGGCCGCCGCCTCCGGCATGCCGATGCGCACCGCGCCGGCGACGGCGAACGACGCGAGGCAGCCTGCCGCCGCTGCGCCGCAGCCGACCGTCGCCGCCAACAGCAGCATCGCGCGCAGCGGCGCGGCGCCGCTCGATGCCGCGCCACCGCCGCTCGGCGCGAAGCTCACCGGCGGCACGGCCGCGGCGGTGACGGCAGCCATCGCCGCGCAGAAAACGAACGACCACCGCCAGCCGACCGTCAGCGCCACCAGCGGCACCGCCATGCCGCCGACCAGCGTCGCCGCCGGAATCGCTGATTGCTTGAGCGCCAGCGCCAGGCCGCGTCGCGCCGGCGAGATCGCGCGCGTCACGTACAGGTTGGCGGCAGGCTGGCAGAGCGCATTGCAGAGCCCGCCGAGAAACAAGCTCGCCACCAGCGTCGCGAAGTCGGGCGCCGCGGCGATCGAGATCAGAGAGAAGGAGCTCAGCGCGGCGCCAAGGCGCAGCGCCGCTGCGGGGCCCATGCGCTCGGACAGCCGTCCCATCGGCGCCGAGCTCACGACTCCGGCACCGAAATAGGCGGCGACGGCAACGCCGAGGCGCTCGACCTCGAAGTGCAGGTCGGCGGCGATCTGCAGGATCAGCGCCGAGCTCAGGAACACCGGCAGAGCGCCGGCACTGGTCGTCAGCAGCGCGACGCCGAGCCGATGCGCGGCGCTGCCCTTCACGACGGTGGTCCTCTATCGGGAACCGAGAACCGGGAACCGGGAACTACACGGTTGCCCGCGCAGCTCGAAAGAGCCGCACGAGGCGGTGCCGCACGCCGGGGCGCGCGGCGCCGCCTCGACGTTCTCACTGAGCGGCAGCGCTCTGCTGCAGTCCGCCGTTCGACTCCGCCGCCTTGCCGCTCATCAACTGGCTGAGCAGCTCGACGAGCTCGTGCGGCGGCGTCGCCTCCGGCTCTTCGACGGAATCCTTCATGTGCTCGAAGCGCAGCAGATCCATCTTGGCGTAGGCGTCGCGCACGCGCGGCGTCAGCAGGCCGAGCCGCTTCAAGTTGGGGACAATCTTCGAGAACATCATCTGCCGGAAGCCGATCATGAACGGCGTCCCCTTCGCCCACTCCGTCCACAGCGGCACGTCCCAGCCCAGCCGCTCGAACACCGGCTCCATCAGCAACCGGTCGCGCAGCAGATAGGTGGCCTCGATGACGAACTCCTCGCGCTCGCGCAGCTCGCTCGAGCTCATCTGCGCGTACAAGTCGTTCAGCGTCAGCACGCCGAAGGCGACGTGGCGCGACTCGTCCTGCATGACCCGAGTGATCAGATCCTGGATCAGCGGCTCGTCGGCCATCTGCAGCTTGGTGACGCCGAAGGCGGCGAGCGCCAGCCCCTCGACCATGATCTGCATGCCGAGGAACGTGACGTCCCAGCGCGGATCCTTGACGATGTCGTCGAGCAGCGTGCGCAGGCTCGGCACGATCTCATACGAGATGCCGAGCTTCTCGGTCAGGTAGCGGTGGTACACCTCGACGTGACGCGCCTCGTCGGCCACCTGGTTGGCGGCGTAGTACTTGGCCTCCTCCCACGGCACGCCCTGCACGATCTTGGCGGTCGCGATGAGAGCACCCTGCTCGCCGTGCAGGAACTGGGAGAGCATGAAGGCGTTCATGTTGAGCTGCATGCGCATGATCGCTTCGTCTTCCATCGGCATCGGCGGGTTCATCATCGTGTTGACGATGGTAGCCATGCCGTTGTCGAGGCGCTGCTGCATCATGCGCTCGATGTCGACGTCGATCGTCCAGTCGAGATCATTGGCGTTCCACGCCAGGTTCTTCCCCTTCTCGTACAGGTGGAGAAGGTTGCGGCGCCCAAGCTCGTACTTCCAATCGAAAACCGTATCGATCGTCGCGCGGATCTGCCGGTACTCCTCGCCCTCGGGAAGCGGCAGCGGATTGTGTTGG
>CADEER010000088.1:0-774 GCA_902826395.1 uncultured bacterium | reverse complement strand
TTAATCCATGAGTCTTCCTGTCTGACTGTCAGCAACCAGCTGTCAGCGTTCAGCTTCGGCTTTTTTCGGACGAGCGCGCAGCGCCACCTTCCCTCGCCCCCCGCCCCTCGCCCCTCGCCCCTGCTTCTCCTCGATACCGACGTAACGCAGAAAGATGTTCCCGATCTCGCGCTTCAACTCGTCGTCGAGCAACTTGCGCCCGCCGGCGCGCGTCGATTCGATGAGCACGTGCTGCTGCATCAGCGCGAAGGCGGTCTGGATACCGAGGTCGATTGCCAGGCCCGGATCGGGATGGTCGAAGTCCTCGCAGTGCGTCATCAAGAGCCGCTTGATGCGCTCCTCGACCTCGCGGCGGAAGCGCAGCGCGTCCTCGCGCACGGCGGGATCCTGAATCGAGCGGAACAGAAACGCGACCATCATGTGTCGATGGATGTTGGTGACGTCGACCAACTCCTCGACGGCGCCGCGCACGATCTCGGCCGCGGTCGCGTTTTCCCAGCGCGCCTCGTCCGATACCGCGTCGAGATGTTCCGACAGATGGCGGAAGTGCCGCTCCTCGAGGGCGCGCAGCAGCTCGTTTTTGTCGCGGAAGCGCGCGTAGAACCCGCCCACCGACGATCCGGCGCGCCGCACGACTTCCGGAATCGACAGCCCGGCGAGCCCCTTCTCCTCGATGAGCTTCTCGGCCGCCTGGAGGATGCGCAGCAACGTCTTCTCGCTGCGCGCCTGCTTGGGCCCCGAGACGGAATGCAATTGAATGCGTGCGGCTTCCAT
>CADEER010000087.1:8588-21050 GCA_902826395.1 uncultured bacterium | reverse complement strand
GGGCCAGGACACATGCGCGACGCGCGCGCCCTGGCCCGCGCGCTAGCCCTGCCCTCCAATGCCTGGGACGGCGCCGTGGCTTTGGCGGTGCCGTTGCTCGAGAGGCCTGATGTCTACCAGCGCCTCCGCCATGGGTTCGCCCAGGGCAACAGTGTCGTTCGCTACGTCGAGCGCGTGTTGCGACGGTATGGAGAATACCGCACGCAGTTCCCCGATTTGGGGACACCATCAAGAACTATGATCGCCGAGCTGGCCAGCCGCTGACAGAAATTCGCGGCCTTTCACTCGCCCGCCGGCAGATCGTCGGTTCGGAAGGTCAGGCTTCCATCGGAGAAGTCCACCGTCACGCGGCTGTTGTCCCTCACCTCGCCGGCCAGGATACGTCTACCCAGGACGGTTTCGAGCTCACGCTGCAGGAGGCGCTTCAGGGGACGCGCACCGTAGACGGGGTCGTACCCGACCTCTGCAAAGTGGGACAGGGCGGCATCGGTGAGCTCGAGCTCGACCTTGCGCTCCGTCAAGCGGTGACGAAGTCGCGCGAGTTGGATCCCGACGATTTGCTTCAGTTGTTCCCGCGTGAGCGCGTGGAACACCACCACCTCGTCGATGCGATTCAGGAACTCGGGTCGGAAATGCTGTCGCAGGGCGCCGAGCACGTCGTCCCGCATCTGGGAATAGCCTTCTTCGGTGTCGCCGCCGCGATAGTCGAGGATGAGCTGGCTGCCGACGTTGGAAGTCATGATGACCACGGTATTCTTGAAATCGACCGTGCGACCGTGCGAATCGGTCAAGCGGCCGTCGTCGAGGAGCTGCAATAGCACGTTGAAGACGTCCGGATGTGCCTTTTCGATCTCGTCGAACAGAATGACGCTGTAGGGCCGCCGGCGCACGGCCTCTGTGAGTTGACCGCCCTCGTCGTAGCCGACGTATCCCGGCGGCGCGCCGATCAGTCGCGCCACGGCGTGCTTCTCCATGTACTCCGACATGTCGATGCGGATCATCGCCTGTTCATCGTCGAAGAGAAATTCCGCCAGTGCTCGGGCGACCTCCGTTTTGCCGACGCCGGTGGGGCCGAGGAAGATGAACGAACCCAGCGGGCGATTGGGATCGTTGAGGCCAGAACGGGCGCGAATGACAGCGTCGGCGACCGCGCGCAATGCCTCGTCTTGACCGACGACGCGATGATGCAGGTGATCCTGTAGGCGGAGGAGCTTCTCGACCTCGCCCTGCATCAAGCGGCTGACGGGAATGTTCGTCCAGCGCGCCACGACCTCGGCGATATCCTCCTCGTCTACCTCTTCCTTCATCAGGCGGGCAGCGCCCTCTTCGGCGGCGAGGGAGTCTTCCTCTTGGCGAAGTCGCTTTTCTAGCTCCGTGAGCTTGCCGTACTTGAGCTCGGCGGCGCGGTTCAGGTCGTATTCGCGTTCCGCATGCTCGATCTCGCGCTTCGTCAATTCGATCTCTTCGCGCAACTCACGCAACTTGCCGATGCTTTCTTTCTCGTGCTGCCAGCGGGCTCGCAAGGCGTTGGCTTGCTCCTTCAGCTCCGCGAGTTCCTTCTCCAGCTTGGAAAGTCGATCCTTCGATGCGGTGTCAGTCTCCTTCTTCAGTGCCTCTCGCTCGATCTCGAGTTGCATGACCCGTCGCGAAACCTCGTCGAGCTCGGCGGGCATCGAGTCGATTTCGGTGCGCAGTTTGGCTGCTGCCTCGTCGACCAGATCGATCGCTTTGTCGGGCAGAAAGCGATCCGTGATGTAGCGATTGGACAGAACGGCCGCCGTCACCAATGCCGCGTCCTTGATGCGGACGCCGTGATGTACCTCGTACCGCTCACGGAGACCTCGAAGAATCGAGATCGTGTCCTCGACATTCGGTTGATCGACCATGACCGGCTGGAATCGCCGCTCGAGAGCCGCATCCTTCTCGATGTACTTGCGGTACTCGTCGAGGGTCGTAGCGCCGATGCAATGAAGCTCGCCACGCGCCAACATCGGCTTCAGCAGGTTGCCGGCGTCCATCGCACCCTCGGCGGCGCCCGCTCCGACTACGGTGTGTAACTCGTCGATGAAGAGGATGACTTCGCCAGACGCGTCTAGAACCTCTTTGAGAACCGCCTTGAGCCGCTCTTCGAACTCACCGCGGAACTTCGCTCCGGCGATCAACGCTCCCATGTCGAGGGCGACCAGACGGCGATCCTTCAGCCCCTCCGGCACGTCCTTGGCGACGATTCGCTGCGCCAGCCCCTCGACGATTGCCGTCTTGCCGACGCCGGGTTCCCCGATCAAAACGGGATTGTTTTTGGTGCGCCGCGAGAGAACCTGAATGACCCGGCGAATCTCCTCGTCACGACCGATCACCGGATCGAGCTTGTCGAGGCTCGCAGACTTTGTCAGGTCGCGTCCGTACTTCTCGAGTGCTTGATACGTCCCTTCCGGATTCGGTGACGTGACTCGTTGGCTGCCGCGTACTTTCTGCAGGGCGGCAAGGATCTGATCTCTGCGCACGCCGTGCTCGCGGAGGATCCGTCCGGTCGCGCCCTGGTCTTCGACGGCCGCGATGATGAAATGCTCGATGCTGACGTACTCGTCCTTGAGCTGCTGAGCTTCCTTGTCAGCGTTGCGGAACAGGGTGTTGAGGCGGGGCGTAACGAAGACCTGATCTGGTGTTCCCGAGGGCCCGGTGACTTTGGGGAGTCTCGCGATCTCAGTTTCGAGGGCCTCGCGAAGCTTGGTCGGATTGCCACCGGCAGCTTCGAAAATCGGCCGGGCGATCCCGTCGCTCTGTGCCAGGAGCGCGGCCATCAAATGCTCGACGTCGACGCCCTGCTGATGAGCGCGTGAGGCGAGCGCCTGTGCCTCGCGAATTGCGTCGCGTGATCGTTCCGTTAGCCGATTGAAATCCATCAATACTCCCGAGTGCCCCTGTTGGTGTGCGTTCCCGAAAAATCCGCGGCGAATCTAGGCACGATCGCTCGATCCGCAAGGGGCCTCGCGGAGGCGCATGGCTTCGGTTGCGGGGCGAGGGAGGGTAGACTGAGCCCGACTCAATTGGGGGGCCCATGGCCAACGAGAACAAGGATCGGCTCGGGGACAAGCTTCGCGATCTGGAGCGAGGCCGTGAGGAGGACTACTTCGCGCGCCGGGATCGGGAGCTACTCGAGAAGATGAAGCGAAAGGAAGCGGAACGGCCGGATGAAGAAAAAAAAGAAGGGGAGCGGTAGGAACCGCTCCCCTTCGATGCGTCGAGGCGGGTTGGATCAGTCCGAGAGGCGCGTCAGTGTGCGAAGGGTGAAGTAATCCTTCGGGAAGTCGTGCTCGATGAACAGAGAGCTGTAGCGCCCGGCGAGACAAGCTCGGTTGGTCTTGTCGTTGACGCCGACGACCATGTTCGGTGAAACCGCCTTGAAGCTGGCATCCGCCGTCTGCTCGAACTGGTACGCGCACATCGCGTTGTAGAAGTACTCGCCGGCGCGGTTGTGCACCAGCTTCCACCAGATTCGGTACATGTCCTTGTCCATGTACATGATGACTTTGCCGAAGTTGTAATAGGGATCTTCCGATTGACCGTGCAGGATCCACACCGGTCGCGGCACCATCTTCAGGTTCTCGACCACCAGCCACGGGACTCCCTTGGCACCTGGCGTCTCGTAGGCGCCCTTGAAGTACGGAATCGGCACGTCCCAGCGCGTGTCGGTCTTCTGCACCATGGAGATCGGTGTCGTTTCGAGGACCGGCGCGAGAACCTTGCCCTCTCCCGCGAGCGTCCAGTTATAGTACTCGATCTTGCCGCCGTAGCAGTTGAGGTCGTCGGAGAAGATATCGAGACCAGCAATCGGATCGGAGCGAGTGGCAGCGTTGACGCGGCGCACGCGGCGAGTGGCCGGCACGAAGAACCAGGCTTTGTCCTGGGTGACCCAGTCGTTGGTGCGCTTGGTCAGACCGCCGACTCCGTCAACGTCGAGTGGCTCGAGCACGTTGGTGAGGTTGGTCGAGCGCAGACTCTCGGGGTTATCGATCGGGCCACCTGGTCGGCCCAGGAAGGCCATGAAGTGCAGCCATAGCTTGATGCGCTTGAACTCGCCGCTCGAGTCGAGACCGTTCAGGGTGAACGTGGCCCCCTGGCCGCCCGGCATGCTGTTGGCCGCTTCGAAGTTCCACGCCATCTTGCAGGCCGCCTGTGGCTCCTTGGGGTCGATCTTGGGGAATGGGTACCCGAAGTAAAAGTCGGGAATCTTCCCGGTCGCGACGTCCTTCAGACCGCAGGTTTCGGGGTCGACGTCGTACTTGCCCGCGTTCGCCTCGCTGGCGTCCCAGAACGCCTGGGAATAGTTCTTCTTGAACGCTTCGGGATCGACCTCGTAGATGTTGTACCAGTAATCGCCGTTCTTGACGCGATTGAGGACGACTTCCGGGAGCAGATCCTTCCCCTGCTGCCAGTTGTTACTGTCGAGAACCCAGCTGGGTTCCGCTGCCATCGCCGCGGGCGGACCGAACAACCCACCGATGGACACGGCTAGCCCGATCGCTAATGCCCATGCCCTCTTCATCAATGTCTCCTTTCGCCGGTCTCCCGCGCTCTCGATGCTCGGCGAGCATGAAATGCGACGCTCCGACTCGTTCGCTCTGTATCCCTCGAAAACCGTTCTTCCCTGCGTCGTCAGGCTACCGGAAGAAGACGGACCGTACAAAAATCCGCGCAACATTCGCACGTCGCTAGGCCTTGGCCAAGGATCCGCCCGACCCCTGTCCCAGGCGCTTCGGCACCCGATTCACGAAGAAGGACGGCCGCACGACTTTGACCCAAGCGGGCACAAGGACCAAACCGCCGAAGGTATTGAAGGCCATGAGCAAAGCCAGCAGGAAGCCCATTTCCGCCTGGAACTTCAGAGCGGAGAACCACCAGAAGATGGTGCCGGCAATCATGGTGGTAGCCGTGAAGATAATGGCCTTGCCGGTGGTGGCGGTGGCGTGGTCGACGGCGACGTCTAGATCTCCGATTTCGTCGTAGGAGTCGATCATCCGGGAGAAATGGTAGATCCCGTAGTCGACGCCGACTCCGGCGCCGGCGGCGGCGATTGGCAGCGAGTTCACGTTCATATCGATCTTCATCATCACCATCAGAGCCTCAGCGACAACCTGAGACAGCACCACGGGGATCATCAGGATCGCGCACCCGACGAAGGTGCCGTAGGTGAGATACAAGCAGATGTAGACGATCAGCCAAATCAAGATGATGTTGGTCCAGTAAGAGCTTTCCACGGCGTCGTTGACTGCGGCGAGAATTCCGAACAAGCCGCCGGCGAACTTGAACTCCACCTCGTCGGTCGGATTCTTTTTCGCGAACTCTCTTCCATATTCGATCGACTCGGTGATGATCTTGTGCGAATAGCCGCGGAAAAGGGTCAAGACCGTCGCGAAGCGCCCGGACGGATCCATGAATCGATTCAGGTCGCCTGGCGCGGAGGAGTTCGTGAACACGTAAAAGAGCTGTCCGATCTCCTTCGGGTTATCGGGGATCAATCCCCAGCGTGGATCGCCATCGTGATACAGACGCGCGAGGCGTTTGACGATGTCGATGATGGTGACGGCATCGCTCGCCCCCTCCGCGCCGATCATGTAGTTGGTGAACTCTTCGATCGCCTGCAGCGGCTTGGAGTCCTTGATGCCGTCCGGCCTCTTGGTGTCGGCGATCACGATGAGCTGGCTGGCGCCGAGAAACTTGTCGTTCAGCTTGTCCCACCCGACGTTGTACGGATGGTCGGCGAACAGCAGGGCCATGCCCGGCGACATGTCGCCCACCTTCAGGTGTCGTGCCTGTGCTCCGCCGAAAATGAAAAGGAATATCGTGAGCAGGACCATGGCCCATCGTCGCCAGCCCTCACTAGCCTCGATCGTGACCCAGGTGATCGCCGGATAGATCTTCTCGGCGTAGTAGAACCAGAACCAACAGATTCCCGGCAGGCACCACAGCAGGGCCCACCCGCCGCGGAAACTGCCGACGCCGCCCAAGATGTCGGGGACCGGATACGTAACGTTCGCGAACGCCAGGAGAGCCACGACCATGAAGTTGATACCGACGTAGAGCAGGCCTCGGAGCATCGGAATCGGCCCCACTTTGATCTCCGCGTGCTCTTTGGGGGGCGGATCGATCCATTTGAGGATGATCGGATGCAGTGTGACTACGCTGATGAAAATGGACACCACCCAGAAGCTGGCGAATACGGCTACCTTCTGAATCAGCGGAATTGGCGCCACAGCCACCACCAGGAGGCCGATGCCGTCTGTAATGATCGAGGCGATGGCCGGCGGGAACAGATGGCCGTAGGAGTCGATGATCGCCTTTTCCTTGTCGCCGGAGTGGTAATATTCCTCGTGGTAGCGGTCCATCGACTGCACGGAATGTGAGAGCGCCCGTGCTGTGAGGAACACTGGAATCACGAGCACCAGCGGGTCGAGGTTGAATCCCAACAGCACGGCGATGCCCAATCCCCAGATGGTCGACAGGACACCCGAAAAGACCGGCACCCAGACGCCAGTCCAGGTTCGGAAGTACACGTAAAGCAGGAAGGCTAGCGAAACGGTCGTGGCGAGAAAAACCAGCAAAACCTGCCCCGTGTATCGCAGGACCGATGTGTAGAGCCATGGAAAGCCGGTGATGTAGATGTTGTGCTTCGCATCCTGCTCGGCGTTCTTCATGTCTGTCATGTGTTTGTAGAGGAAGTTGAAGTCGAGCTCTTCTTCCCAGAAGCCCGCGTGGACGACGGCCGCGGTATCGTCCAGCGATGTATAGAGTCCACGTACGCCTCTGGTGGAGTGCACGCCGAACCTCACCCGCTCCGCGTCCTCCTGGGTCTGCGGCACGCCGGGGTAGTAGAGCTCGCGAATCTCGAGGGCGCCGGCGCGCGTGGTGATACTGCGAACCTTCGGGTGCGCGATCGATGCGATCTGGTAGGGAACGACGCCTTTGGCGTTGATGATGTGTTTGGTAATGCGGTCCAGCTTCTGCAGTGTCTCCGGATTGTAGATGTCGCCGTCCTTGACCTCCACGATCACCGACATGACGTTGGCGCTGCCGAACATCTCGCGGAAGTCGTTGTAGATCTGGATGTAGGGATCAGGGCCGGGCTTGACGATCGAAGTGCCGAGACAGGGCAAGAACCCCTTGTCTGTCTCCGCACGACATGCAGTGAACGCGCTGTAGGTCGTGCGGAACTTTGGGTAGAAGTCGAAGAACTCGGTGTGCAGGCGTAAGCCCGTCAAGTTCCAAGCGAAGTACAGAGTCAATGCGGTGACCAGGATGGTGATCGTGCCGCTGTACTTGAGGAGCAGTCGAAGATACGCGTCGATCCAACTTTGCGGGATCATCGTTTTACCTCCCGGAGGGGATATTAGGCCCGGTCACTGGCCCAGGTTCTGAACCTGGTCGTTGTTGGTGTAAAGCATGACGCCGTGGCCGCCGACGATGAGGCCCTCGCCCTTGGCGTTGAGGTCGATGTCGCGGAACCAGTTGGCGGCGAACTCGATCGGTAGATCGATGCGCTCCCAAGTGCGCCCACCGTCGGTCGTCCGCAGCAACAGCCCGTTGTCGCCGACTGCCCAGCCGATGTTGCCGGCGACGTCAACTCCGTAGAGGCCGAGGACGAATCCGGCCCGCCCGGGAACGGCCTGGCGGGTCCACGTCGTGCCGCCATCTTCCGTGTGCAACATCACCTCGTCGATACCGACGGCCCAGCCCCGCTGTGTATCCGCGAAGGCGATCGCGAATAGCGTCGTCTCCTCCGGCGTCTGCTGAGCGGCCCAGGTCAAACCGGCATCGTGACTGACGAGGATCGTCCCGAACTCGCCGGCAATCCATCCGTCCGTGGCGCTCGGGAAGTCGATTCCGTAGAGAAGGACGTCGCCGGGCTCGATGATCTCCGCAATATCCTCGGGTAGGGACAAATCGGTCGGCAGCGCGATCGACGTCCACGTGTCGCCGCCGTCCGCGCTGCGCACGATGGTGCCGAAGTCGCCGACCGCAAACACCGTGTTTGCATCTGCGTAGGTCGCCGACAGGAGGGTGCGGTCGGTCCCGACGTCGAGTTTCTGCCACGTCTGGCCGGCATCTCGGGAGCGCATGACGAGTCCGCGCTGGCCGGTGATCAGCAATGCGCCGTCCGGCGAACAAGCGACCGACAGATACGCTTCGCGCCCCTCGATGTTGGCGCGCTCGAGAGTCTTGCCGTTGTCTGCTGTACTTAAAACTCGCCCCAGCTCGCCAACGATCCAACGGCGCCCGTCTGGACTGGTGCAGGTGGTGAACAAACTCTGGCGAATCTCCTCGTGAGTCACGGAACTAGCGTTCGCGACATCGGCGAGCCCATAGAGACAAAGGGCGACCATCGACCAAATAGTGCGCTTTATCACGATCCCTCTTTTCGTCCGTTAGTCTTCAAGCCCGTACCAGCGAAAACCCTCGCACCTCGGCGCAGTCCGGCCGTTGCCGCTGCCCAATTGTCGCTTCGACAACGGCCGGACTGCGCCGAGCGCTTTCGCTCGGAATTCGGTTCGTTAGATGACGTATTCGATCTGGAACAGAAAATTGTCGCGGTCGCGCAGCAGGCTGACGCCGGCGTTGCCCTTGAGAGAGTTCGCCTCGAGGTAGCTGTAGCTGAAGGTGAGGCGGAACGGATCCCGCAGGAACGTGATCTGCGGAATGACGCCGGCTGCTCCGGCCCAGTCATAGACGACGGTCAGTGTCGGGATGATCTGGCCGCTCGCGTACTGTGTGGAGATCAAGAGGGTCTGCAGGAACTGGTCAGTCGAGCTGCGTGCCAGTGAGGGCTGTGTCGCGGTGGCGGCGTTCTCCGAGAAGGCCGAGCGCTGACGGAATGCCGGCACGGGGATTACCTCGCCCGCGTTGATTTCGGGAATTCCGAGCCGCTCCCGGAACTCGGGGTTCATGTCGACGCCTTGGATTCCCATGGCCACGAGGCGCTCGTTCAGGGTCTCTCGTTTCGACGCGCCGTTGAGATGCTTGTAGAAGAACTGGGTGGTGATGAAAAAGGAGTTGCGTGCGTTCAGCCAGCGAACGAATTGGTTCGTGTCGAGGCCGAGCACGAAGTTCCACGAGTCGCCCGGGTTTGTCCCGCCGGTGCAGAGATCGACGACATCAGGATCGTCATAAGAGATTACGCGGCCAGCTCCGCTCTGGTCGCAGCCGGCCCCGAGCTTGTAGAAGAACGGATCGAGTTGCTCTTGTTGGTGGCGCGGCTCGTTCTTGAAGTAGGCGAGCTCGGACCGCACGATGGGTTCGCCCGTCAAGCCTACCAGACGTGCCCATGTCGCGGGGACTGCGAACGTCGACGACACGCCGGTGACCTGCGTGCGCACGGCCTCCTGCAGGGTTACGCCGAGAGTCGGCACGGTGTTGCCGATTGGGTGCCCCGCCGGAAGGCCGAGCGGGAAGTTTTCGGCGACATAACTCGAAACCGAGGGTGTATCGAAGAACGTGTAGTAGTGGGCGAACCCGAAGGTTGCTTCTTCGATGGCCGGGATCGGTGCGTTGAATTTGAATTGGAATCCGCCGCGCGAGTTGTCGATGGTGCGAGCAGGCGGCGCTTGTACGTCGTATTGCGTGGCGCTCGGCTCGCCGAGGTTCGGCAGCGCCCACGGCGAGCCCTTGGTGTTGATTCCGGGCATCCAGCCGACGGCGTCGTCGATCGCCCAGTAAGCCTCGATGTAAGCCTCCCACAGACCAAGGCCCGACAGGCCGATCTTGTCGAAGTCGCCGAAGTAATAGTTGGCTCGCAACATGTCGAGCGGGACCCGGCGCTCATCGAGCGGGATCAGGAAGCCGCCAAACCCGTTGTCGACGGGGTTGATGTTGTCGATGAGGCGGAAGGCGTCGGTTTCGCCCCAGACCAGGATCTGACGGCCGAAACGGACGAAGAGGTCTTCTACCTGGAAGTCGACGAATGCCTGGAAAAGCCGGTGGCGGGTGGAGAGTCTGTCGCGCATCAGCTCCCGGAAATCGGTCAGCCTCGTGTTGCCGGTCGTCGGATCGATCGTGGCCTGCACGGAGTTGCCCGAGAACGACGGGACGTTGTCATTTGCCCCGAACGGATCGCCCGGAGCGTGCCATTGGTCGTTGGTGCGAAAGGCGCGCGGGCCGATGTCGTAAATCAGATCTCCCTCGCCGCGATAGATGATCTGGTAACGCATGCGGTCGAGCTCGAACGGCAGGTAGTGGAGCAGGGCGAACGGACCGAACCCTTCGTCATACAAGCGCTGGATGTTGTGCTTGAGCTCGAGCTCGATGAAGTATCGGGCTTGGCGAAGCTGCCCGGGTTGAGAGATCGGAAAGGTCAGAGTTCGATACTGTTGGGGGGCGTCTTCCTGGATGCCTTCCTTGTAAATTGTCCGGTTGGTCTCTTCGGTCTGGATGCGCGCCGAAGCGTAGGTGCGAAGCCCGAGGCCGATCTCACCGTTGGTGTCGAGACTGGCGCCGAAGGCTTGGGTTCCCACCACCAGCGTGAATACCGACAGGCAGGCAATGCCTCGTAGCTGCAACACGCGCCACATCATACAATGACCCTCCTTTTGAGACCTCGTCGCCCAAACCCCCCCAGGGTTTTGTGGCTCGGCCGCCGCGCGACCCATATTGCAATGACTTTGAAGTTGTCAACCCTCGCAATGGCGCGCTTGGCGCTCTCGATCGTTGGATTTCAATGCGTTGCGCTGACGAGCGCGCGCGCCTCGGACGTCGCCTCGTCGTCCTGGCGTGCGCTGTCGGTACCGGTAGGCGACGCGGTCTGCATTCAGGGGGCGCGCCCTGAGCACGTGGCTCTCTTCGCATGCGAGGAACGGTGCTCACCGATCCCTTGGCAACTCGACGAGCGCGACGAAGACGGTGAGCTAGTCCTCGATCAGGGGCCGCAGGCGAGCGTCGATGTTGACGGCGGTTTGATCGACTCAAATGACGAGCTGGTCTTCATGTGGGCCGACATGACCACGAGTCCCGTAGGCGGGTCGGTCGAAGGGGCGCGCTGCATCGATGAAATCGAGGTTGCGATCCGGGGTGAGCGGCGCTGGCTGCGAGCGGCGTTGTACGCCGGCCCGGCGCCACGATCTCCCATCCGCTATGTCGATTACGATCAGGCGGGGGACCGAATGAGCAGTGATCGGGTCGCGCTGACGTTTGGCGGCCCCACGCCGCGGGGACTGGCCCTGCGCAGCGGTACCCTCGCCGGCCGCGATCTGCTCGATCGCCTGAAGATTCGCGCCTCGGCCCGCTTTTTCGGCGTCTTCCCCCTGCATCGCGACGAAGACTCTATCCAGTCGGTTTACGAGGCTTGGCGAGTGGGGCCGATTCGCGTCATCCGCCGCGAGCGAAAATGGGTCGACCTGGCCTTCGGCTTCCGCACTCCGTACATGCGCACCGAGACGACATTCTATCGCGATTATGCGCTGCTTCCGGTCCGCATGCGTCTGAACTTCGCCCCGGCGACGCTCCTGTCGGCGATTCATCTGCGTGCCGCGCTCGACTTCATTGACCTCAGAGGCTGGCGCCTGTGGTTTCCGGGTAGCGATGACTTTTGGAAAGTGCCTCTCGAGGTGGGGAAGGCGTCGCCGGATGATTTGCAGCGCCTCGCCGACGTCGCCGTGCCGCTGCTCGCAATCAAGGGAGACGATGCGATCCTGGCGCTCATGCTGCGTCTCAGTCCCTCGCTGAGCTCGCTCCGCAGAACGATTCTCTATGAAGAGGGGCCGAGGGCGGAGGGTCCTGAGGGACACGCGGGCAGCCTGCCCAGCTTGGGCTTTCATCTGACGGATTGGGGCGGTGTCGACCGAGGCGATCACTGGTTCGTCGCCGAGAGCTACGCGCTCGCGCCCGAACAGGATCTGGCGGTGTTTGCCGCGGAGATCGAGGCAATGCCTGCAATCTCGGTGCGAAAGCAACGATTGGCAAATCAGGCCGACCCCCATTTGACCACGGCGTCGCCGATCCATTAGTGGTTTGGCCCTTCATGCCCACCGCCAATCTGGAGACTCCGCGCCATGCCGTCGCGATTGTCGGCGGCGCCACAGCGGGCGCCGAGGCCGCCTCTATCCTCGCCGAACACGGCGTTCTCTGCGCGGTCTTCGAGCAGAATCTGCGTCCGTACGGCAAGATCGAAGACGGATTGCCGCGGTGGCACGACAAGCTTCGCCGCAAAGAGTACGACGTGATCAACGGCAAGCTCGATCATCCCCTGGTTCACTTCGTGCCATCGACGCGCGTCGGTACGGATGTCGAGCTGTCCGATCTGGCTGATGGCTGGGGCTTTTCGGCGGTGATTCTCGCCAATGGGGCGTGGCGCGATCGTCCGTTCCCCGTCCCGGGCGCTGATGAGTTCCTGTCGCGCGGCCTGGTGTACCAGAACTCGTTCATCTTCTGGTTCAACCACTTCCTCGAAAAGGACTACTCCGGTCCGCACTACGA
>CADEER010000087.1:1834-8488 GCA_902826395.1 uncultured bacterium | reverse complement strand
TCGAAGACATGCCGCTCGCCGAGGGGCCGGACGAAGAAGATCCCGCGCGCGTCGCCAAAGTGGAGGCGACCAGGCGGAAGATCCTCGAGAAGGCGATGCAGAAGTATTGCTTCGAGATCTGGCCGCTCCACGCGCCGGTCGCGATCCTCTCCGATAACGGGCGTCTGTCGGGTGTGCGCTTCCAATGCACTCGCGTCGAAGGTGGTCGCGCGGTCCCGATCGAGGGGCAGATCGAGGACGTCGCCACTCCTATGGTGATCAGCTCGATCGGAAGCATTCCAGAGCCTCTGCGCGGCGTCACCCAACGCGGACAGTTGTACGAGTTCAGCGACCCGCATAGCGGCAAGCTCGAGGGCTACGACTCGGTATTCGGCACCGGCAACGTGGTGACAGGCAAGGGCAACATCAAAGTCTCCCGCAAGCACAGCATCGAGATCTCGACGTACGTCGCCGAGTGCTACTTGGGGCTTCGCGACGGCAGCCATGGCGGTGAAGAGGCGCTGCTCGACGGAGCGTCGGCGCAAGCGCGCGAACAGGCCGAGGGGGTGGCAAATTGGGTGGCGGCGCGACCGCGTCTGGAGCCCGGTGTGGTGGAGGATCTGTTGGTGCGCATTCGCTCCCGCCAACAACAGGTCGGCTATCAAGGGCGGTATCGCGAGTGGATCGCACGAGTCTCGCCCGCGGATCTCTCGTAGCGACGCTCATGAATAGTGCGGGCTGAATGATCCGCAAGCTGGCGTGGGGTGTCCTGCTACTGCTCGTCGTGGCAACCGTGGCGATGATGTACGTTCTCAACGACCGGCCGGATCTCGACGGATATCGCGACCTCGCGGCACCGCGTTGGGATGGCCAGCCCGGTGTGAACGTCACGTTCCTCGGCGTCTCGACGCTTCTCATTTCGGACGGTGAGACGCACATCATGACCGATGGCTTCTTCTCCCGGCCGTCGCTCTGGAATGTCGCCTTGGGGAAGATCCGCCCCGACGGCGAACGCATCGCCGACGCCCTCGACCTGGTCGGAATCCACCGCCTCGACGCCGTGGTCGTGCTTCACTCGCACTACGACCACGCGATGGACGCTCCGGAGGTCGCCGACCGCACCGGTGCAATTCTGGTTGGGTCGGAATCGACGGCAAACATTGCCAGCGGCGGGGCATTCCCGCGGACGCGAATGGTCATTCCCGAGCCCGGTGTGCCGCTCACCTTCGGTCGCTTCGTCGTCACTATGCTCGTTTCACGACATCTTCCGCACGGTCTGGCGGAAGGCACGATCGACGCGCCGCTGACGCCTCCCGTGCGCGCCACCGACTACCGGGAAGGGACAACCTACGTCGTGCAGATCGAGCATCCGTCGGGAACCCTGACTGTGGTCGGCAGCGCCGGGTTCGTCGAGGGTGCACTCACGGGCTACAGCAGCGACGTCGTCCTGCTCGGCGTCGGAGGCCTCTCTGCGATGACGCCCGAGTATCGCCGCACCTATTACAACGAGGTTCTCGGTCGACTGCAGCCGAAACGCGTCTTTCCGATCCACTATGATGACTTCACGCGTCCACTCAGCGAGCCCCTGGTTTTGCAACCGCGCTTGCTCGACGACTTCGAGCAGACCATGGCCGAGCTGCGCGAGCGCGCAGGCAGCGACGGGTTCGCCCTGCAGATGCTGCCCTTCGCCGAGCCGGTCGCCGTGCCGTGAGCGAGCCGCGTTCCGACTCTCGACTCCCGACTCTCCACTCTAGCCCGCACTAGCGGTGAACTTGTTGCTTACTTCGGAGCCGCTGTCGCAGTTGAGGGTTGGAGCAGCGTTGAGGTTCATTCGCTGCGACTCTCTGGCCGATGCGCCATCGTGTACCGGACGCGATGGAGTTGTACTGGCGGAGTGTGGCGGGCGCTTCTTCAAATCCATGAATGATCCAGGCTAGTCTTCTCATGTGAAGTTCCTCCACGCTGCCGACCTGCACCTCGACAGTCCTCTGCGCGGACTCGAAAGGTACGAAGGCGCGCCTGCGGAGCACCTGCGCGCTGCCACGCGCAGAGCGATGGAGAACCTCGTGGAGCTCTGCATCGGGGAGGGAGTCGCCTTTGCCATTCTTGCCGGCGATCTCTACGACGGCGACTGGCGCGATTACTCGACGGCATTGTTCTTTGCCGCTCAGATGTCGCGGCTGCGCCAGGCGGAAATCGCCGTGTACTGGCTGCGCGGTAACCACGACGCGGCCAGCCAGATAACCAAACACCTCCGACTGCCCGACAACGCCTTCGAATTGTCGTCGCGCAAGCCGAAGACGATCGTACGCGACGATCTCGGCGTCGCCATCCACGGCCAGGGCTTCGCCAAGCGAGCAGTCACCGACGATCTCGCGGCCGGCTATCCGGATGCGCTTGCCGGCTACTTCAACATCGGAGTGCTGCACACCAGCGTCAACGGCCGCCCCGGCCATGAGTCGTATGCGCCGTGCCGCGTCGAGTCGCTGGTTGCGAAGGGCTACGACTATTGGGCGCTCGGACACGTACACAAGCGCGAGATCCTCAGGGAGAAGCCGTGGATCGTCTTTCCGGGCAACCTCCAGGGACGACACGTTCGCGAAACCGGCGCGAAGGGCGCGACGCTCGTCAACGTCGAAGAGGGCGAGGTCGTGGAGGCGGCGCACCATGCACTCGATGTGCTCCGCTGGGCGCGCATCGCGATCGATCCCGCGCAATGCGCATCGGCCGACGACGTCATCGACCTGGCGCGCCTCGCTCTCGAGGCGGAGCTCGAAGCGGGAGAGGGGAGGCCGCTGGCAGCTCGCCTCGTCGTCGCCGGAACCAGCCGTGCCAGCGCCGAATTGCAGGGCGATCCCGAGCGCTGGCGCAACGCGCTGCGCGCCGCCGCGACCGATGTCGAGCCCGACGCCATCTGGCTCGAGCGAATCGATCTGGCGAGCGACCCGCTGATCGATCCGGCGACGCTGAACGACCGCGACGACGCGATCGGCCAGCTCCTTCGCTCGCTGCGCGACATGCGCGCCGATCCGGAGCGGCTACAGGGGCTCGCGGCATCGCTCGCCGAGTTGCGCTCCAAACTGCCCGCCGAGTTGCGCGGCGACGAGGATCCGACCGGCGACACGGCGATGGCCGAGGCCGTCGCCGACGTCGAGCGCTTGCTCTTCTCGCGGTTGCTGGGTCCGCCGAGATGAGATTTCGCACTCTGCGCCTGATCGCCTTCGGGCCGTTCACCGACGTCGACATCGAGCTCGGCGATGTGCCGGCGCTGCACGTGCTCTACGGTCCCAATGAAGCCGGCAAGAGTACGGCGCTGCGCGCCATCACGGGTCTGCTGTACGGCATTCCGGTGCGCACCAGCGACGATCACCTCCATAAGAAGGACGAGCTGCGCGTCGGTGCGATGCTCAGCCAGAACGGTAGCGCGCTGGCGGTGGTGCGCCGCAAGGGCAATGTCAGAACGCTGCTCGACTCCGACGGTCACGCGATGTCGGAGGCCGCCCTCGGGGCGATGCTCGGAGGAGTCGACGAGGCGACTTTTCGCATGATGTTCGGCCTCGACCACGTCGGGTTGCGCGAAGGTGCCGAGGCGCTGCTGCGCGGCGGCGGTTCGGTCGGCGAGAGCCTCTTCGACGCCGGTCTCGGTGGGCGCGGCATCCATCAGGTCTTGCAGGAGCTGCGCCGCGAGGCCGACGAGCTGTACCGTCCGCGCGGCCAGCGCCAGGCGGTCAACGACGCGCTGCGCCGCTTCAAGGAAGCGAAGGAGCGGCGAGCGAGCGAGAGCGTGCGCCCCGATGCGTGGGTACTTCAGGTCGAGCATCTCGATCGTGCGCGTGCCGATCACCAGGCGGCGAGCGCGCGCCGGCGCCAGCTCAAGATCGAAGAAAGCGCCCTGCAGCGCGCGCGTCACGTCATCCCGCTGCTGGCGCAGCGCAACGCCCTTCTCGAGAGGCGCGCCGAAGTAGGCGATGTGCCACTGCTGCCGCGTCAATCGGTCGAGCGACGCATCGAGCTGCAGCGGCTTCTCGGGGAAGGCGCTCGAGACGCTCAACGGCTGGAGGGGGAGATCGCCGAGCTTGCCGCGCAGCTCGAGGCGCTCGATGTGTCGCAGTCGCTACTCGCCCTCGACGGCGAAGCGATCGAGGGCGTTCACACCCGCCTCGGTGAGTACCGCAAGGCGCTCCTCGATCTGCCCAAGCGCAGCGCCGAGCTGAAGTCGCGCGAGGCGGAAGTGGCGCGCCTTGCATCGGCAGTCGGCCTGACCGGCGACCCTGCCGACCTCGAGCGCGCCCGTTTCGGTGTGCGCGCACAGGCGGCAGTGCGCTCCCTCGCGCAACGCCGCACGGCGCTCGACGCGACGGCGGGCGATATCCGCCTGCGGCTCGAGCAAAGGCGGGCCGAGTTGAGCGAGCTTCGCGAACGCGAGGATCGACTGTCCGATCCGCCCGATGACGGCGCCCTGCGCGCCGCCATCGACGAGGCTCGACTCGTCGCCGATGTGCCGGTGCGGATCCAGGAGCTGGACGCCGAGATCGCGGCCTTGCGTGAGGCTCTGGCCGACGGTGTGAGCCACCTCGATCCGTGGCGAGGCGAGCCGGAGGAGTTGGCGCGCGTGGCGCTTCCTTCTCCGGAAACGATCGATCGATTCGCGCGCGAGATGGACCACCAGGCGGCCGGACGGGCCGACATCGAGCGGCGCCGGCGAGACCTGCAGGAGCGGGCGGCCGCGAACGAATGCGATCGCCTGGCCAACGAGGCGATGGGGCCGCCGCTCAGCCAAGCCGATCTGCTCGCGTCGCGTGCGCTGCGCGACGACGCGTGGCGGCGCATCGCCGCCGCTGCGATAACGCCCGCGGAAGCGGCGGCCGACTTCGAACGAGCATTGCGCGCTGCGGACGACCTCGCCGATCGCCTCTACCGCGAGGCGGATCGCGTTGCCGCCGCCGCCCGCTTGCGCGCCGACGCGGAACGGCTGCAGCGCCAACTGGCGGAAGTCGACCGCGACGCGGATGCCGCGGCGCGCCAGGCGGGTGAGCTGGCAGGGCGATGGCGCGATGTCTGGCGCGAGGTCGGCTTTGCTCCTTCGGAGCCGCCTGAGATGCGCGACTGGCTGGCGCGCAGCGCTGGCGTGCTGCGCGGCGCGGAAGTGTTGCGCGAGCGCATCGACGAGCGCCGTCGGCTCACCGAGAGAGTGGACGAGCGGGAAGCCGCGCTGGGCGCTGCATTGCTCGCGGCCGGCGCTGAAGAGCGAGGTGGCTCGACTTCCGACCTGCTGCGCCGCGCGCGCGAGCTGTGTGAGACATGGGGTGCCGCGCGTCGCCGCCGCGACGAGCTGGCGCGGTCGGTCGAGGCGTTGGAGAGCGAGGTCGCGCGTGACAGTCGCGCGCTCGAGCATCGACAGGAGCAGATCGCCGCCTGGCTCGAGGACTGGGGCAGGGCGGTGGCGCCTCTCGGCCTCGAGGCCAACGTGTCGACCGAAGAAGCGATCGCGGTGCTCGACGGGCTAGCGGCGCTCGCTGCCAGGCTGGAGGACGCGGAGTCGATGCGAGCTCGCGTCGCGGCGATCGAAGCCGATGTCGAAGCGTTCCGCGCCGACGTGGCGAGCTTCGTCGCCGCCGGCGCGCCGCACCTCGCCGGAGCAGATGCTGCCGAGGCTGCTCAGCGGTTGGTGCGCGATCACAAGCGAGCCATGGACGACCTGCAAGCCCAGCGCCGCATCGATTCCGAGATCGAACTGCGGCGCGGCCGGCTGCGCGGCCTTGCCGAACAGCGAAGGGCTGCGGAGGACAATCTGCAGTCGCTGTTCGCCGCGGCGCGCGTCAGCGATCTGCAAGAGCTGGAGTCCGCCGAAAGGCGGTCGGAGGAGGCGCAGTCGCTCGACAGTGACATCGCTCGCATCGAAGCGGAGCTCTTCACCGCCGGGGAAGGGGCAGCGATCGACGTACTCATCGAGCGGACTCGCGGCATCGACGGCGACGGGGCGCGAGCGCGCCTCTACGAGATCGAGGGCGAGACGCAGGAGTTGACCGAGGAGATCGAGCGGCTGCGGCAGGACATCGGTCAGTTGGAGGAGGGGCTGGCTCGCCTCGAGAACGAACGCGGCGCCGCCAACGCCGCCGCGGAGGAGCAGGAGGCCCTCGCCGATTTGAGCGCCCAGGTGCGACGCTACGTGCGAGTCACCCTCGCCGCCGAGATCCTCGACAGCGAAGTCGAGCGCTACCGGCAGCAGAACCAGGGGCCGATCCTGAGCCGGGCGAACACATTCTTCCCGCGTCTCACCGTCGGCAACTACCGCGAGCTGCGCGTCGGGTACGACAGCAAGGACGCGGAAGTGTTGCGCTGCGTGAACGCGGATGGGGCGGAGGTGGACGTCGAGGCGCTGAGCGACGGGACCCGCGACCAACTCTATCTGGCCTTGCGTCTCGCCACGGTTCAGCACTTCGCGGCCAGCCGCGAGTCGCTGCCGCTGGTGTTGGACGACATCTTCATCCACTTCGACGACGAGCGTACCGAAGCGGCGCTACGCGTTCTCGGCGACTTCGCGTCGACCACCCAGATTCTCCTGTTCACCCACCACGCACACGTCCGGGATCTCGCCCGCAAAGTCGTTCCCGACGACCGCCGTGTCGAGCACGACTTGTCGTTCCTGCGCGGGCGGCGACGGCGCACGGAGAA